>JBPYFQ010000132.1:0-15854 GCA_051985625.1 Solirubrobacteraceae bacterium | reverse complement strand
GCCCACGGCAACGTGGCCCGCGGCAACTCGGCTCCGGGCGTGGCCACCTTGACCACCCCGGGGCAGAGCGGCAACTGACCAATCTCCGGCGCGCCGGTAATCAGGGCAACAAGGACCTGACTTCCGGCTCCCCCGCACGTAGGTGTGACAAATAGATCGTCACACCATCAAATGACCGGCGCGGAGCGCCGCGCCATCTGAGGAGGAACACGTGAAGGTACCCAGCAAGCTGACCGTCGCCGCCACCGCGCTGGCTCTGGGGCTCGCCCCCGCTGCCGCTCTGGCCCAGAGCGGCCCCAATCACGGTAAGTCCACGAGCGCGCCCGGACACAACCGCACGAGCATGTCGACCACCAGCAGCGGGACCACGCCGGCCCAGGCCAAGGCCTACGGCCGGGACTGCAAGGGTGAGAAGAGCCTGCCGCGCGTCGCCGGGCAGAAGGGCACGCCGTTCTCCAACTGCGTCAAGGACATGGCTGAGCTGGCCAAGAAGTCCAAGATGAATCCGCACCGGCTCTGCGCCACCAACGAGAGCAAGAAGCACGTCAAGGGCCACAAGGGCACGCCGTACAGCGAATGCGTCGTGGCGGCGGCCCACCTGCGCAAGCACCACAACAAGTCGAGCACCACGAGCTCGACGAGCAGCACCGGCACCAGCACGTCGACCTCCACGACGAGCACCACCCCCAGCGGTTCCTGATCCCCGGCCCGCGGGCCGCTGAATCGATTCAGCGGCCCGCCGGGGCCGGTCCGCGCTGCAGGCGAGCCAGATGGCCGCCCGCCGCGCACAGCAGCGCCCCGGCGATCGCCGTCACCACGGCCAACAGCGCGGGCACGCTGCCCAGCGACGCCTTGGGGTGGGTGCCGGCCAGCTCATGGGCGAGCAGCAGCGACGTGCCGTAGATGAGGCCGGAGATGAAGCCCCGGTCGGCCGCCTCCCAGCCGTCGACGTGCTCGAAGCCGGACGCAAACGCCCCCACCGCGGCCAGTGCGGCGATCGCCCAGTAGGCGCCGGCCGAGACGCCGACCAGCACTCCGGCCAGCGCGCCGATGAGCATCGGCACCACACCGCCGACGATCAGCTGTCCGGTCGGCGACCGGTCGCGAAACGGGGTGACGTGCATGGCCGCGCCGGACGTTAATCGACAGGTGCCGTCGCAGGCAAGCCGGACAACGCGGCCGGGGCCGCGCTGTCGTAGCGAACCAGGGCCGGGAACGCGACGACGATCCCCGCCACTCCGATCAGGCAGAGCAGCCCGCCGGAGACGAACGAGACCCTGACCCCGAAGCCGCCGGCGACGGTGCCTGACTCCAGGTCCCCCAGCCGGGGCCCGCCGGTCACCACCAGCGAGAACACGGACGACATCCGTCCTCGCATGTGATCCGGGGTGACGGTCTGGTTGATCGTCGACCGGCACACCGCGCTGACCGAGTCGGCCGCCCCGGCCACGGCCAGCAGGGCCGCGGCGGCCCACAGCGACCTCATCAGCCCGGCGGCCGCGACCGCCGCCCCCCAGACCACGACCGCCCAGATGACGATCACTCCCAACCGGCGAGCATGGTTGAGCCAGCCGGTCAGGATCGCCGCCGCGGTCGCGCCGGCGGCGACCGCCGCATACAGGACGCCGGTGCCGGCCGCCCCCGCGTGGAAGACGCCGACGGCCAGCACCGCGAACAGGGCGCGCGGCATGCCGAACGTCATCGCCACCAGGTCGATGGCGAACGAGCCAACCAGGGCGCGGTTGCCGCGGACGTAGCGCAGCCCCTCGGTGATCGACCGGAGCACGCCCTCGGGTTCCTCGGCGGCGGTGGGCGGCTGCGGCCTGATGGCCAGGATGGCGATCGTGAACGCCAGGCAGCCGGCGGCGTTGGCGAGATATGCCGCCGCCACGCCGAAGACGCCGATCAGCAGGCCCCCCAGGCCGGGGCCGAGCACCATGGTCAGCGCAAACAGGCCGTAGTTGAGCCCGAGCGCCTGCGGCAACCGCTTGCGGTCGACCAGGTTGGGCACGATCGCCGCCTCGGCGACGTTCTGCAGCGCGTTGGAGCCGGCCAGGACCGCGGCCAGCACGTACAGCCAGGCGACCGCGGGCCGTCCCAGCAACGCGACCAGCGCCAGGCCGCCCGCGCCCACCAGCACCCCCGCCTGCGCGAGCAGAAGCACCCGCCGGCGGTCGTAGCGGTCGCTGAGCGCGCCGCCCAGGAGCGAGAGCGTCACCAGCGGCAGCAACTCGGCCGCACCGAGCATTCCGACCAGGAACGGCGAGCGGGTGAGGACGTAGACCTGGAACGGGAGCGCCACCAGCGTCGCCTGGGCGCCAAGGTCGGCGAGGAAGTTGCCGCCCACGACGAGGCGAAGGTCGCGGCTGTCGCGGAAGGGCGACAGGTCGGGGAGCAGGCGCAGGCGTCTCACCCTACCGCGGCCGGGATGGTCTACGACAGCGGGTCGGGGCCACCGCCCCGGGCCCGGCGTCAGCTCCCAGGCTGCTGCCGGGACCAGTACTCCTCGGCCTCCGCCTCCATCTTGGCCAGCCGCGTGTAGTAGTCCGGGTACTCGTTGAGGTGGGCCAGCGCGATCTTCCCAGTCGTCACCTCGTCGTCGTTGCTGACGTTCGTGCTCGGGTCCTGGCGACCGTGCTCCAACTCCACGTCGAGCCCCATCCGGTACTGCTCCACATCGAACCGTGCCGACGACCAGTCGATGCCCACGCGCTCGCCGATCTGGCGCGCCTGCTCAGCGGTGAACTTCGGTGTTTCTGTCATGCCCGGATTGTCGCTGACCGCCGGAGGCGACGCGGTCCGGACGGGCTCTGCGGTGTTAATCCCCTGGCCCGAGCACCCGCCTGCCTCATCGCACCCGACCGCCCGCCTACCGGGCGGGTACGAGCGTGCGGGAGATGCCGTCGAGCAACTCCCAGTAGGCGCGGTAGCTGACCTCCGCGTGGCGCAGCAGCGCGAACGGGTCCTCGACCGGCAGCAGCCCGGTCAGGCCGGCCTCGATCAGCCCGGCCGCGCCGGCGTCGCCCCGCAGGCGCCGCTCGAAGTAGGCGACCGAGGCGCTGCGCGAGAACCCGTAACGGCCCTGGAGCGCGTCGAGCAGCGGCCGGGCGACGTCCGCCACCGCCGTCTCCAGCGCATACAGGGTGACCAGGTGGGCCGCCAGCGACCGGTCGGCGTCGCCGGCCCACCGCGCGGCCGCCAGTTCGGTCTCGGGCAGCGGCTCGGCGCCGAACCACCAGGCGGCCGACCGCGGCCACCCGGCGGCCACCGAGAACTCGCCCCACATCTCCAGTTCGTCGTCGCGTTCGATCACCTGACGGGTGAGCTCTGCCCGCAGCAGGCCGCCGGCCAGGGCCGCGGCCCGTCGGGTGACGTCGGCGACGGTGGCGGCGACATGGTGATGCTCATCGGCGTACGCCTGGAGGTCCGCGGCGGTCAGATCGCCCGCCGACCAACGCACATAGAACGGATGGCGGTCGGCCGTCCACCGCTCGCGGCGGTGGTCGATCTCGGCCAGCAGCCAGGTGGCCTGCTCGAAGCGGCCCTCGATCACGTGGTGGTCTCCCGGGGCTGGGCGTAGGTGGGAACCGGAGCCGCCGCCTGGGGAGCGCCGTAGCCGTGGCGGGGCGAGCAGGTGACGGACAGCCGGACCGGCTCGGGCAGCCGCGCGGCCTCCTCCTCGCTCCGGCCGAGCGGCAGAACCTCGAACCGCGTGTCGCCCGGGCTGAGCGTGCTCCGTGTGGGTTCCATGACGGACGGTACCCTGCCGACAACCCGCAGCGGATTGCACTCCCAGAGGGTCAGGCTTTCCCCACCGTCCGGGAGGGCCGAGGCGTCCGTCCTCGGTTTCCCGGCGACCCAGCGCATGTGAGCCCCTCGGGCTCACATGCGCGGGCCGCGCCCCCGAAGGGGCCCCCCTATTCGACCGGCCCCAGCCCCCACTGCGAACTTCCATGCCCCCAGCAACCCGTGTCGATGAGAGTAGGAGATCGGACATCAGGGTCTCCCCCTTAACTTTCCGGTCTGTTCATCCGACATCATGAGTGCGATGGGGCCGGTGGAGACGAATGAGATGGGCCTCGTGGAGAGAGGGGGCGAGTGCGCAAAGCTGGGCGACGTCGTCCGCGGTGTGGCCGCGGGCGCCGGTGGCCTGGCCCTCGTCGAGGGCCCGCCCGGGATCGGCAAGTCAGCGCTGCTCGACTGGGTCTCGGCCGAGTGCGCGGCCGCCGGGGTCGGGGTCCGGCTCGTGCGCACCACGGAGCTGGGGGCCGCCGTCTCGTTCGGCGTGGCCCGTCGCCTTCTGCAGGAGGATGTCCGCCGCCACCGGGGGCTGCTGGAAGCGGGGTGGGCCCGCCGCGCCCGCCCGGTGTTCGACGGCGACACCGCCGCCGGTGGCCTGGCCGCGCCGCTGACCGAGGGCCTGCTGGCCCTCGTCGCCGAGCTCATCCGCGCCGAGGGCCCCGTGCTCCTGGCCGTCGATGATGCCCAGTGGGCCGATCCGTGGTCCCTCAGCTTCCTCGGCGAGCTGGCCGAGCGCCGCCGTGAGATCAGCGCCGGCCTCGTCCTCACCGTCAGCGACGGCGCGCCGCCCACCGACCCGGACGCGCTGGACCGGATCGGCGCGCTGGCCGGCGACCGGTGGACGATCACGCCCACCCCGCTGAGCCCCAGCGCCATCGGCGAGCTCGTCGACGGCCGGTTTCCGGAGGCCGACCCGCGGCTGGCAGAGCGGCTGGCCGACGCAACCGGCGGCAACCCGCTGCTCGTGACCGCGCTGCTGGAGGCGGCCGGGCGCGACGACCTGCAGGACCTGCGGGTGCCCGCCGCCGTCACACGCCTGGTCCTCTCCCGGCTCCGCCATCTCGGCACCGAGGCCCAGGACCTGGCCATCGCCGTCGCCGTCCTCGGCCAGGCGCCGCTGCGGCTGGCCGCCGAGCTCGCCGCGCTGGCGCCCGGCGACGCCGAGGCCGCGGCCGACGCGCTTACCGCGCGCCACGTTCTGGCCGCCGGCGAGCCGTTGCGCTTCTCGCAGCCGATCGTCGCCGAGGCGCTGCTCCAGGCGATCCCCGGCTTTGACCTGGGGGCGAGGCACCGGCGGGCCGCCGAGCTCCTGACCGCCGACGGCGCCCCGGACGAGGACGTCGCCGCTCACCTCCTGCGCAGCCGCCCGGCCGGCCAGGCGTGGTGCTGCGACGTCCTGGCCCGAACGGCCCGCGCGTCCCTGGACCGCGGCGATCCCGCCGGGGCGGTCCGGCTGCTGGAGCGCGCCGTCGCCGAGCCGCCGCCGCCGGACGTCCGGGGCGGCCTGCTGGTAGAGCTCGCCCACGCCCAGGCCGTGGCCGGCTCGCCGGCGGCGATCGACGGGTTCGAACGCGCGCTCGGCGACGTCCGGGACCCGGCGCAGCGCAGCGACGCCTGGCACGGCCTGTCCCGGCTGCTCTACGTCCGCGGCGAGCACGACCTGGCCGCCGCGGCCGCGGCCACCGGGCTGTCCGAGCTCCCGCCCGGCGACCGGCGGCGGGAACGGCTGCTCGCCGATGAGTTGGCCGCCGGGGTGTTCGTGCCCGCCCGCGCCGCCGATGCCGTGGCCCGCACCCATGCGCTGCTCTCCGAATCGCCGCCGGCGGAACCGGCGCTGCTGGCACAGCTGATCGTCCATCAGGCGTGGCGGGGGATCGAGATCCATCGCCTGCCCGAACTGGCCGCCGCCGCCGTCGCCGACGATCCGCTCGTGGACCCCGAGTCCGGGGGCTTCGCCCTGTCGTTCGTCGCCGGGTCGCTGAACATGATCGATCAGACCCCGCGCGCCTGCCAGCTGCTCGACGCCGGCCTGGACCGGGTGGCCGAGCGGGGCGACCCGCTGGCCGAGGTGGCGTTGCGCTGCTGCCGCGCGTGGGCGCACATCCACCAGGGTCAGCTCGCCCAGGCCCGGGTCGATCTCGACGCGGTCCAGGCGCTCAACCGCCTGGGCTGGTCGGTCGTCGACGGGATGTGCGGTCCGCCGCTCGTCCGGCTCCTGGTCGAGGTGGGCGACCTGGACGGGGCCCGGGAGGCGCTGCGGCGCACCCCGCCCGGAATCAACAACCCCGGCCTGGCCTGGTTCGCCGGCAGCATCGCGTTCGCCGCCGGCGACTATTCCGCGGCCCTGACCGCGTTCGAGGAGGCCGGCGAGGAACTGGAGGGCCGCCTCGGAGTCGGCAACCCGGGCGTGCTCCCATGGCGCTCCAGCGCCGCCATGGCCGCGCTGCAGCTCGGCCGGACCAAGTACGCGGCCGAGCTGGCCGAGCGGGAGCTTCAGCAGGCGACGGGTCTGGGCGTGCCCCGCGCGCTCGGCCTCGCCCTGCGCGTCATGGGCTTCATCGCCGATGACGTGGCGCTCCTGGAGCGCTCGGTGGCGGTCCTGGAGCAATCACCGGCCGCCCTGGAGCTGGCCCAGTCACAGCTGATGCTGGGGATCGCCTACCGCCGTGCCCGGAGGACGCGGGATGCGCGCGCCCCGCTCGGACGCTCGCTGGACATGGCCCGGGAGCTGGGCGCCGTCGTCCTCGCCGAGCGCGCGCTGCAGGAGCTGAGGTCCGCGGGCGGGCGTCCCCGGCGCCGTCCCCGGACGGGCCTGGCCGCGCTCACCCCCAGCGAGCGCACCGTCGCCGAACTGGCCGGCGCGGGCAAGACCACGCGCCAGATCGCCGGCGAGCTGTTCCTGACCCGCAAGACAGTCGAGACCCATCTGACGAGCGTGTTCCGGAAGCTCGGCGTGAGCTCGCGCACGCAGCTCGGCCCCCTGCTCGGGCCCGACGCCGCCAACGACGAGGCCGACGAGACCGGGCAGGCATCGGCCCGGCTCCCCTGACGCCCCGCCGGGCCCGGGTCAGCCGCGGGTCTGGGCGAGCGCCACGCCGTGGTCCGCGTGGCCGTTCTCCGACGGAACGGTGCGCATGACGAGCATCGCGACGTCGTCGTCGGGCGGCTCGCCGCCCAGCAGGCTGTCCAGGATCGCCTCACACATCGCGTCCGGATCCTGCCCGGCGACGTGGGCGTTGGCGGCGAGACTGGCGAAGCCCTCGTCCATCGAGCGGGTCCGGCGCTCGATCAGCCCGTCGGTGTACAGGACGAGCGACGACGCCGGCGGCAGCACGACGGTGCCGTGCGGGCGCGGCTCGCGCCAGCCGGTGCCGAGCGGCATCGAGCGGCCTCCCTCCAGGAAGCTGGTCACGCCGTCGGCCCTCACGAGCAACGGGTATGGGTGCCCGGCCGCGGCGAAGGTCAGGGCCCCGGAGGTGATCTCGTAGACCAGGTAGATCATCGTCGCCATCCCCTTGGGCTCCAGGTGGCTGATGAGCTCGTCCAGGCGGTCGACCACCGCGGCCGGCGATGGATGCTCCAGGGCGTAGGCGCGCAGCGCGTTGCGCAGCTGGCTCATCAAGGCTGCCGACCCGATCCCGTGACCGGCGACATCGCCGATCGCCAGCCCCAGCCGGCCGCCGGCCAGAGGGATGGCGTCGTACCAGTCGCCGCCCACCCGCACCTCGCCGTCGCCCGGCACGTACCGGGCGGCGAGGCGTACGCCGGGCACCACCGGCATGCGGTCCAGGAGGATGCTCCGCTGCAACGACTCCACGAGCCGGTGCTCGTGCTCGTGGCGCCGGGCGCGTCCGCTGACGTCGAACAGCGTGACCAGGTAACGCTCGGCGGGCGTGGGGAGCTCCGACACCCGCATGGCGAGCGTGCGCACCGTGTCGTCGTCGCCCGGGACGTTGACGTCGGTCACCCCACCGGGCAGCAGCGGCAGGCCGAACACCTCGCCGACCAACCGCTCGACGGGCACCGCCAGCATGGCCGCCGCCGCCGGGTTGGCGAAGCGCACGATCGTCCTGGAGTCGACGATCAGCGAGCCGACCGGCTGATTGGCGACGATGTCCTCGGCATTCATGAGCGCTCCGCCGCGACGCCGGGCGCGGTCCGGCAGGCCACGATCACCCGGCCGTGGACAGATCGTCGGCGGCCGGCGCGTTCACCAGGATGCCGCTCGCCCCGTCCAGCGGCCCGCCCAGCTCCATCCCGTGGTCGCCGATCGCGTACTCGCGGATCGTCTTGTCGTGCGCGGACCCGCGCATCTTCAAGATGGTCAGGCATCGGTGAACGCTGGACTCCCGCTCGACATACCGCAACAGGATGATGGTGTCAGTGATCGTCGAGACCTGCGTCAGCCCCGGCCCGTGCGTGCCCCCGCCCACCCCGGTGGTATTGGTGCACATCGCCACCAGTTCGTACTCCTTGATCAGGCTCGTCAGCCCCACCACGAACTCCCGAAACGACGTGCCTGACGTGACCCGGTCGAGCACCGACAGGCTGTCCAGCGCCAGGCGGACCGGCCGGAACTCCTCGATCTGGTGGCGCATCTCCACCAGCAGGTCCTCCAGGCCCATCCGCTCGGGGTAGCGCGAGTCGATCGCCAGCATGCCCTCGCTCTCGGCGTCACCGAAGTCGACGCCCCACGACGCCGCGTTGCGCAGGATCTGGGGGCGGCTCTCCTCGAAGGAGTAGAACAGCCCGCGCTCGTCCGATCGCAGCCCCGCGGCCAGGAACTCGGTCGCCATCATCGTCTTGCCCGTGCCGGTCGCCCCGCTGACCAGCACGATGGAGTCGCGGAAGATGCCGCCGCCGCACATGTCGTCGACCTGCGGTTTGCCGATCGAGGTCCGGTCGGTGAGCGAGCGTGTCTTGAGGCCCGTCTCGGCGAGCGGGATGACGGTCACGCCGCCGAGCCCGTCGATGCTGAACGGATACTCGCCCTTCTGGTGGTGGGCGCCGCGGAATTTGAGGATCTCCAGCGTGCGCCGCCGGCGCTCGCGGTGGAGCGGATGGCGCAGGATGATGACGTTGTCGGTGACGAATTCCTCCACCCCGTAGCGGGCGACCGGCCCGTACTCCTCGGCGCGTTCGGCGGTCATGAGCGTGGTCACCCCCAAATCGCGCAGGCGGGCCGTGACCCGGTGCAGCTCACGGCGCACCAGGGTGCGGTCGGTGAACTGAGGAAAGATGCCGGTGAGCGAGTCGAACACCACCCGCACCGCCGAGACGTTGCGGATCGCCCGCTCCAGTCGGGCCAGCAGCCCCTGGAAGTCGAACTGGCCGGCGTGCATGACCTCCTCGCCGGCCACGACCGACACGTCGACGACCGCCAGTTGCCCGGCCTGGCAATACGCGTCGAGATCCCAGCCGAGGCTGCGGACGTTGCGCACGATCTCGCTCGCCGGCTCGTCGAAGGTGACCAGCACCCCGCCCTGGCCGTAGCGCTCGATCCCGCACACCAGGTACTGAACGCCGAACAGGGTCTTGCCGCTGCCGGCGGTCCCGGCCACGAGCGTGCTGCGGGCCGCCGGGATGCCCCCGTCGGCGACCAGGTCAAAGCCGGTGATGCCCACCTCCAGCCGCTCGACGCCGCGGACCTGTGAGGAGTCGCTCATAGCCGCTCCAGGCCGGGATCGGGCGCGCGCATCCCGACCGGGCCGATCCGAAGGCTGGACAGGACCAGCTCACGGTCGGACAGGTCGCCGATCAGCTTGCGTACGGGGCCGGGCGACAGGCGGACCAGCGTCGGGGTGGCGAAGATGCCGTCCGCCTCGGCCAGGTCCGGGCGCTCCAGCACGTCGATGATCTCGTACGCGTACGCGCCGCCCAGCTCCTCTGCAATCAGCGCCTCGATGTTTTCGATGGCGCGCGTCGAGAGGAGGGTGGATCCGGTCACATACAGCCGAAGTTCGCCTTGGTCGGTCACAGTTGCGTGCGGGTTCTCCAGCCCACGAACCGCGCCGGCCCGAGAATAGAGAACTCGCCGCGGCGCGGAGCCGCCGGCGGGCTAACGGCGGACGGCCCGGACAGCCATCGGCGCGTCGGCCTGGCCCCGTCCCGTCTGCCCGTCGGCGCCGACGAAGACCTCGGTCATCGACGTCCCGATCACGGCGGCCCCCATGGCCAACGGCGACTGGTACGGGTACAGGAGGTTGCGGCGATGGCCCCAGCACCCGGCGTCGTGGGCCGACCGGCAGTCGATGTTGTACGAGCCGGGACCGTCGTCGTACATCCACAGGAAGTCGACAGCCAGCGTGGAGCCGAGCCCGCCCGCCCAGTTGGACCCGTAGGCGTTGCCGTAGAACGGATTGGGGACCGGGTCCTGGTTGATCCGGGCCGCGGCCAGCGCGTTCTGATTCAGCCCGCGGGACAGGCCGATCGCCGGGGTGAGGCCACGATCGGACCGCTCCAGATTGGCGATCACCAGGAGTTGCCGGGGCTGGCTGAGTGCGGTGAAGCCGGACGGCAATCGCATCGCCGCGATGCCCTCGGCGGCGCGGGCGCGGTCGATGGCGGCCAGCACGGGCCTCACGCAGTCCGCCGCGGCGGGGCTGACCTGGCAGTTCCACAGCGTCGCCTGGCTGAGCGACCGGTTGGACACCGGGTCGCTCGCGACGCGGGCCCGCGGGTGCGCGGGGCGGGCCGGGTGCCGGGGCCGATGCCGCGTGGCCGCCGCCCGGGCGGGGCGGACCGGGTGCCGGTGCCGGTGCCGTGCGGAGGCCGCTCCGGCAGTGGCCGGCGCCCCGGCCACGGCGACCAGGCAGATCAGCGCCCCGGCGAGGCGGGAGGCGCGGCGGTGCGGCGAGACGGGGAGATGACGGCGCATGGCCCTCCGTCCATCGGCGTCGCCGGGCGGCGCGATGACCGCGCCGGACCCGCGTCCAACATCTGTCCGAATCTGTCCCGCCCGCCCTCAGGCGCGCAGGCCTTCGATCAGCCTCAGGCGCGCAGGGCTTCGGTGGGGCTGAGGCGGGCCGCCTTGGTGGCGGGGTACAGCCCGGCGATGGCGCCGATCACCAGGCCGGCGGCGGGAGCGGCCACGAGCGCGTAGAGCGGGACGACGAACGGTTCGTTCTGGGCGAGCGCGTACGCCTCGGTGGCGCCGGCGCCGAGGGCCAGTCCGGCCAGGCTGCCCAGCGCGGAGAGCACCGCCGACTCGGCCAGGAACTGCAGGCTGATGTGCCGCCGGGTGGCGCCGAGCGCCCGCCGGAGGCCGATCTCGCCGCGGCGCTCGAGGACCGAGATGACCATGATGTTGGCGATCCCGATCGCGCCCACCAGCAGCGCCACGGCGCCGAGGCCGAGAAGCAGCGTGGTGAACTGGCCCTTGGCCGCCGCCCGCGCCTCCAGCACGTCCGATGGGCGCGAGACCTGGACGCCGCTGGCGTTCTGCGGATCTGCCGTGGGGGCGAGCAGGTTCGAGACCCCGGTCACGTCGTTCTGGTCGGCGCGCACGTAGATCTCCGTCGGGTTGGGCGTGACGTGGAAGATCCGCTCGGCGACCGGCAGCGAGATGAACGCTTCGCTGTCCAGCGTCGTGTCCAGGGTGGCGGACCGCATGATCCCCACCACGGTGAACCACGTGTTCCCCAGGTACACCATCACGTGCCCGCCGACGTGGGTGATCTGGAGCACCTGAGCCGCCTCCGCGCCGAGCACGGCCTCGGGGTACCGGCTGGAGACGGCGTCGAGGAAGTGCCCGGCGGCCATGTGCGCGCCCATGACCTGCGGCAGGTTCTCGCCGGCCGCGTCGACGCCGAGCCCGCCGGTCTGCGCCGGGGGCACGAACGGGCTGCGGTAGACGTTGGCCCCGGAGACCTGGTAGATGGCGGCGGCCCGCTTGACCTTGGACATGTGGTCGATCATCGCCACCGAGGTGGCGGGCAGCACCTCGGTGGCGCCGGTGAACGTCGTGCCGGGCGAGACGGTGAGCAGGTTGGTGCCGAGGCTGTCGATGGTGGCCAGCAGCTGGGCCTGGCTGGACGCCGACACGCCCACGACGGCGACCATCGCCCCGATCCCGATCGCGATGCCCAGCGCCGACAGCGCGGCGCGGAGCCGCCGGGTGCGCAATCCGTGGAGGGCGACGCCGAACAGCTCGCGCGGGGACAGGCGCGCGGTGTCGAGCCGTCCGCCCGGGACCACGGTGACATCGGCGGCGGTCATGTCCGATCGTCGGCGACGATCTCCCCGTCGCGCATCGCCAGACGCCGCCCAAAAGAGGCCGCGATGTCGGCGTCATGGGTGATGAGCACCAGCGTGGCGCCCTCGGCCGCGAGGTCGTGCAGCAGGGCGATGATGTCGCGCCCCGAAACCGAGTCGAGGTTGCCCGTCGGCTCGTCGGCCAGGATGATCATCGGGCGCTTGACGAGCGCCCGGGCGATCGCCACCCGCTGGCGTTCCCCGCCTGACAGCTGCGGCGGGCGGTGGGTCAGCCGGTGGCCGAGTCCGACGCGCTCCAGCGCGGCCCGGGCGGCTTCCCGCCGCGCGCCGCTCCCGGCGCCGGCGTACAGCAGCCCGGTGCCGACGTTGTCCAGCGCGGTCAGCGTGTCCTGCAGGTGGAAGGTCTGGAAGACGAAGCCGATCCGGTACGCCCGCAGGCCGGCCAGCTCGGCGTCGCTGCACCCGTCGACGGCGCGACCGGCGACGCGGACCTGGCCGGTCGTGGGCCGCTCCAACGTTCCGAGGATGGTGAGCAGCGTCGTCTTGCCGGACCCGGACGGGCCGACCACCGCCACCTGATCGCGGTCGGGGATCTCCAGGCTGATCCCGCGCAGGGCGGCGACCCCGCCGGGATACTCCTTGGCGACGTCCTGCAACGCCAGGGCCGGCGCGTCGACGCTCATCCCTGTGAGTCGGTCACCTGCAGCCCCGGGTAGATCCCGGGGCCGGAGATCTGGACGAAGCCGGCGGCGAACAGGCCCGTCGTGACCGGGATGAGATGGTGCGGGGCTGCCGCCTCCTGGACGTCATAGCGGCCGCCGGAGACGGCCAGCAGCGCGGTCACCGGCACCGAGAGCACGTGGTTGGCCCGCTGCTGCACGAAGTTGACGCTGACCGCCGCCTGATCCAGCCCGGCGCCGTTGTGATGGCCGCTCAGGGTGATGGTGACCGGGACCGTCGACGACGAGCTGCCGGAGCCGTTGCCTGAACCGCTGCCGGAGCCGCTCCCACCGCCCCCTCCGCCGTTGCCATTGCCGTTGCCGTTGCCGTTGTTACCGGAGCTGGAGGACGTGGCCACCGAGCTGACGGCGCTGATCCTGCCGCGGACGCTGGTGCCGTTGGGCATCTCGACGGTGACGTGACCGCCGACGACCGCCTCGCTCTGCGAGCTGGCGGACAGGTCGACGGTGACGACGAGCCGCGTGGAGGTCGTCTGCATCACCGCCGTGGCGCTCCCGCCACCGGCGCTGCCGCCGCCACCGCTGCCACCGCTTCCACCGCTCCCGCTCCCGCTCCCGCTCCCGCTACCACCGCTACCGCCGCTGCCACCGCTACCGCCGCTGCCGCCGCTACCGCCGCTGCCGCCACTGCCGCCGCTCCCGCCACCGTGCCCGCCGCTACCGCCACCGTGCCCGCCGCCACTCCCGCCTCCGCCGGGCGAGCCGCCGTTCCCGTTGTGGTCGGCCCGCAGCTGCGCCTCCATCGCCCTGAGCTGGGCGGCCTCGGCCCGGAGCAGGCTGGACAGCGCCGCGAGCGTTTGTCCGCTCGCGGCGCCGGTGGGAGTCGATCCGTGGTGCGTCTTGGGATGCTGGTGGTGGCCCGTGGGCTGCGTGGGGTGAGAGCCGGGCGAGGTCGTCGTCTGCGACGGGGTGGTCGACGATTGGGTCGTCGACGTCGAGGTGGGTGGCGTCGTCGTCGTCAGACTGACGAACCGCGACGCCGGCGGGTCGACGACAGTGCTCGCGTTGGCCGACCCGCCGGTCCCGCCGCCGCCCCCTGTCCCGCCGACCGTGGCGTCCACGGTCGACACGAGCTGGTTACCGGGCAGGAACACCACCTGACCCAAGGTCAGGCTTCCCGTCTGCGTCTCCCCCAGCGACTCCTGGAGCAGATCGACGCCGTAGGTGGTCGCGGTCTGCCAGACGTCGTCGACCGTGATGTTCCCGGCGTTGAAGCCCAGCCGCACGAGGTTGCGGTTCAGCTCCAGGATGTCGGCGCCGGGCGTGTCGGCCGGGGTGAGATCCCGGTAGGCCGGCGTGGTCCCGTTCATCAGCACCACCGGCCGGCCGTCGACCTTGAACAGGGTGCCGCCCGGCTTGATCACCTGGCCGACGCCGGGCAGCCACGTGATCGTCCCGCTCAGCCGGTTGTAGACGGTCTGGGGATCGCTGTAGCTGAGCGTCCCGGACTCGGTGTCGGTGGCCACCAGGTTGCGCCGCTGGACCGAGGTGGCCCCGGACGCGGTGGCCGCCGACGCCGAGCCGGTCGGGGAGGTGGGCGAGCCGGTGCTGATCACGAGCACGACGATGACGGCCACACCGACGATGAGAGCGGCAGCCGCCAGCAGCCGCTGCCGGCGCCGGCCGTTGGAGAGGGGGGCAAGGGAAGGTCTGCGCATTGGCGATGACGTTCTACGTCTCATGCAGTAACACGGTGGTAACGCTGTTATGCGCCTGTTATGCGCCGGGAACGAACCTGAGGGTCATGGCAGCACTCAGTGGGGACCGTTGATGGCGCGCTCCACGTCGGCGCCGGTGATCACGCCATGGGTGACGCCCACGCAGGCCCGGGCGGCCGGCAGCACGTTAGGGGCGTGCAGGTTGATGCCGGCGGCGTTGATCATCTCCATGCTCAACTGGCCCTGACCGGTGGGGTCGGGGAATTTGGGGAGACCGTGACTACGCAGGCACCGGGCGAAGGCCAGGAGGGCGTGCTCCCGCGCCTGCCGCTGCGCCGGCGACTCGTTCTGGGGTCCCGGGATGAGGTGCTGGCACGACTGTTGGGCGGTCTTGAATTGCGGGGACGCGCCGTCCTTGGCCACCGCTCGGATCGCGATTTTCGTCTGGCCGGCCGATACCGTCACGTGTGGATCCGGGAAGTCGCTGACACCGTGCATGCGCATGCACCGGGAGTAGGCGTAGGCGGCCTCCGCCGCGCCCTGTGGACCAGGGCCGCCGCCACTGCTGTTGGTGGTCGTACTGGACGGACCGGCCGACCCGCAGCCGGCCACCACCAGGCAGACGACGGCGCCTGCGACGATTGATCGTGACGTGGTGCGCATGACCTCTCTCCTGTCTTCACGTGCGATGACTCACGTCAGTTGTAGATGGCGGGCGGTGACACGACGGTGACAGCATCTGTGACCCCACTGTCACCTTCGGTAAGCGATGCTTGTCAGCAGCGATGAGGGTCCTGGTCGTCGAAGATCACCAGCGGTTGGCGGCGGCGGTGGCCGAGGGCCTGCGCCGGGAGGGCATGGCCGTCGACGTGGTGTTCGACGGCGAGGATGCGCTCGCCCACGTGGCGGTCCACGCCTACGATGTCGTCGTGCTCGATCGTGACCTTCCGGGGGTCCCGGGCGACGAGGTCTGCCGCTCGCTGGTGGCCCAGCGCTCCGAGACGCGGGTGCTGATGCTGACGGCGGCGAGCACGATCGCCGACCGCGTGGACGGGCTTGGCCTGGGCGCCGATGATTACCTACCCAAGCCGTTCGACTTCGCCGAACTCGTGGCGCGCATCCGGGCGGTGGCCCGGCGGTCGGCGGCGTCGCAGCCGCCCACGCTGGTCTCCGGCGATCTGAACCTCGACCCTGGCCGGCGGGTCGCCGTCCGGGCCGGTCGCCGCCTCACGCTGAGCCCCAAGGAGTTCGCCGTGCTGGAGTACCTGATGGCCGCCGACGGGCGGGTGGTGTCGGCCGAGGAGCTGCTGGAGCGGGTCTGGGACGAGGCCGCCAATCCGTTCACCAGCACGGTCAAGACGACGATCGGACGCCTCCGGGCCAAGCTGGGCGAGCCGCCGGTCATTCACACCGTCCGCGAGGCCGGTTACCGGATGTGATG
>JBPYFQ010000131.1:0-11027 GCA_051985625.1 Solirubrobacteraceae bacterium | reverse complement strand
GCGGCCGCCGCGGTCGCGGCGTGCACGGGGGCCGGGGCGGGGGCGGCCTGCGTGGTGGTCAGCGCGGCCCCGCCGGAGCCCGACACGCTGTGCGTGGCGGTCGACGCCGTGGCCGGGCGGCGCGCCGTGTAGGTGACCATCGTGGCGCTCGTGCTGCTCGGGGTGCGGGCGGCGACCGCCGTGGGGTTGGGGGTGCCCCAGGCGCGTCCGCTGGAATGCTGGCTGAGCAGACCGTCGATCACCGAGAGCATCCGGGAGCCGGCGCCCATCGCGCCGGGCGGATAGAAGCCGATCTCCAGATGCGGCCCCGTGGAGATCCCCACGATGCCGTACCCGACTTGGCTGATCTGCTCGCCGGCCTGGACCTTCTGGCCGACGTGGACGAGGTTCGCGCCGGCGTGCCCGTAGTAGACCTCCAGCCCCTTGAGCGGGCCCGAGGTGATCTTGAGGATCGGGGCGTTGGGGCCGAACCCGCTGATGCCCTCGCCGATGATCACGCCGTCGCCCATCGCGTAGAGCGGCGTGCCGCCCGGCGCGGCGTAGTCGACGCCCTGGTCGACCGACCCGTTGACGACGTACTGGCGGGGGAGCGGCAGCGCGACGCCGTCGGTGAGCACGTACGTCGACGGCTGCGTCGTGGTCGATCCGGTGGGGGCCACGACCGTGACCGGCGGGGCCGAGGACGAATCGCGGCTTCCGGCGGTGCCATGGTGGCGGCGGCTGGTGGTGCCAGGGGAGGCCGCGGGGGCGCTGCCGGCACCGGCGTTCTCCGTGGGGGCCGTGCCGGCATCCGTGAGAGCGGTGCCGGTGCTTCCCGTGTCCGCGGGAGCGGTGGCGGGGGCTGCGCTGTCGGCCTGCGGCGTCGGCTCCGCCGCCGGGGCGTGCGCCGACGCCGCGGCAGTGTGCTCCCGGCGGGCCACGGCCGCGCTGGCGAAGTATCGGTGGACGTCCGCCCGGCCGGCGGCCGGCGTGGTCCGGGCCGCGGCCGGGGCGGTCCGGGCCGCGGGATGCACGGCGTGCGTGGCAGCCACGCCGGAGGTGGCCGGGGCCGGAGCGACCGGCGCGGCCGGAGCCGCGGTCGTGCCGGCGGTGCCGCCGAACACCAGTACGGGCGCCCGGAACATGACCGCCCAGGTGCGGACGTCGATCGCGCCGGTGATGGCCAGCTTGTGGCGGTGCTGGAACTCGCGCACCGCATGGCGGGTCAGCGGGCCGTAGATGCCGTCGATGGCCAGGTCGGCGAGCGGGAGGACAGCATCGAGGCGCCGCTGGGCGGCCGCCACCAGGGGGCCGGTGCTGCCCGTGTGGAGCACTACGCGCCGGGCGCCTGCCTGGAGCAGACCGCCTTCTCCGGTATCCAGGCTGCCGGCCGGGGTCGTCCCGGTGCCGGCGTCGGCGGCGGCGACCGCGGGCGGGATCACGGGGCCGGCGGCGAGCGCCGCGCTGATCGCCAGCGACGCGCTCTTGCGGCGGCGGCGGGCCCGGCGGCCCAGTTCGGCGAGTTGCCGGCGGTGCCGGGAACGGGCGAGCGAGCGCTCCCACAGGTCGACGGATCCGAGGTCACGCGCAACGGGGGACCCGTGGCGTACCGCATCAAAGCGCGCAGAGGACAACCTGTACTTCCTTTCGGTTCTTGCCTCCGGGGTTAGCTGACGGGCTCGCGTGACCGTTCACGCTACGTCGCACTCTGGCGGCGATTCGCCCCAGCGGCCAAGGCCGCAACGGGTCCCCCGGTCTCCGCCACCGCTGGGCGAAGACTCGGCATTGCAAGTTTTGGTGCAGCATAAACCAGCACCAGGCGAGAAGTTGCGGTTCCGCGAACGGCCATCCGTTTCGCGCACGCGCGCGAGACGAAAACCGAGGCGGGGGAAGGCCCACTCTCTGGTTTTCGCTGTGTCACCTGCAAAGCCTGCAACGTGCACCCGCACCGCCTCATCCGCTCGTTGCGCCTGTTTTTGGCGTGACAGGAGGCGCCGTGACACGCACCCGGCGTGACCGGTGTGGGCCCCGGTGGCAGCGACGGGCGTGAAGTTCGCACCCGGCGGCGCTCGGATGCGAGAATGCCGCCCGTGATCGAAGCCGATCTGGCCAAGGTGTTCTCGATCGTGCTGGCCGGGGGAGAGGGCCGGCGCCTGGCGCCGTTGACGCTCGACCGGGCCAAGCCGGCCGTGCCGTTCGGCGGCAACTACCGGCTGATCGATTTCGCCCTCTCCAATCTGGTCAACGCCGGCTACCGGCGGATCGTGGTGCTGACCCAGTACAAGAGCCATTCGCTGGACCGCCACATCTCGCTGACCTGGCGGCTCTCACCGCTGCTCGGCAACTACGTCGCGCCGGTGCCGGCCCAGATGCGCCGCGGGCCCTACTGGTTCCAGGGCTCGGCCGACGCCATCTACCAGAACCTCAACCTGCTGCGCGACGAGCGGCCGGACTACGTGATCGTGTTCGGCGCCGACCACATATACCGGATGGACCCGTCGCAGATGGTGCGCCAGCACATCGAGTCCGGGGCGGCGGTCACCGTGGCCGCGCTGCGCGTGCCGATCGAGCAGGCCAACCAGTTCGGCGTGATCGAGACCGCTGCCGACGGGCGGACGATCACCGCCTTTCACGAGAAGCCGCGCCAGGCGGTCGGCCTGCCCGACGCGCCCAACCAGGTCTATGCCTCGATGGGCAACTACGTCTTCTCGGCCCAGACCCTCGTCGACGTGGTCAGCGCCGACGCGGAGGCCCGCGAGTCGTCACATGACATGGGCGGCAACATCATCCCCATGCTCGTCGGGTCCGGGACCGCGCACGTGTATGACTTCACGACCAACGAAGTACCCGGCGCGACCGAGCGCGACCGGGGCTACTGGCGCGACGTCGGCACGCTCGACGCGTTCTATGACGCGCACATGGACCTGATCTCCGTCCATCCGATCTTCAACCTCTACAACCTGGAATGGCCGATCCTGACCCAACATGAGCCGCTGCCGCCGGCCAAATTCGTGTTCGCCGACGACGGACGGACCGGGCAGGCGCTGGACTCGATGGTGTGTGAGGGCGTGATCGTCTCCGGCGCCAGCGTGCGACGCTCCGTCCTGTCGCCCAGCGTCCACGTCGACGACTACGCCGAGGTCGACCGATCCGTCCTGTTCACCGGCGTGCACGTCGGCCGCGGAGCGATCGTCCGCAACGCGATCATCGACAAGGACGTGGTGATCGAGCCCGGCGCCGAGATAGGCGTCGACGCCGAGCGCGACCGCGAGCGCCACACCGTGTCGGACGGCGGTGTGGTGGTGGTGGCCAAGGGAACGCGGGTCCGAGCCGCCGCGCGCGCCTGACGGTGCGAGTCGCCCTGCTCACCCGGGAGTACCCGCCGGAGGTGTACGGGGGCGCGGGGGTCCATGTCGAGTACCTCAGCCGCGAATTGCGCCACCACGTCGATCTCGACGTGCAGTGCTGGGGGGCCGACCGTGACGACCCGTCCGTCCACGCCCACCGCCCGTGGGAGGCACTGGCCGGAGGTTCACCCCATCTGGCGGCCTTGCAGGCGATGTCGATCGACCTGGTGATGGCGGCCGGGATCGCCGATACCGAGGTCGCCCACTCCCACACCTGGTACACGCAGTTCGCCGGCCATCTGGCCAAGCTCACCTACGGGATTCCTCACGTGGCCACCGTCCACTCGCTGGAGCCGCTGCGCCCGTGGAAGGCCGAGCAGCTCGGCGGTGGATACGCCATCTCCAGCTTCTGCGAGAAGACCGGGCTCGAGGCCGCCGACGCCGTCATCGCGGTCTCGCACGGGTCAAAGGCCGACATCCTGGACTGCTATCCGGCGATCGACGAACGACGCGTCACCGTCGTCTACAACGGGATCGACACCGACGAGTACGCCCCGGATCCCGCCACTGACGTGCTGGAGCGGTTCGGCGTCGACCCGGACCGCCCGTCGGTGGTGTTCGTCGGGCGGATCACCCGGCAGAAGGGCGTCCCGCTGCTGCTGGCCGCCGCCGCCGACTTCGATCCGTCCGCCCAGCTGGTCCTGTGCGCCGGCGCGCCGGACACGCCGGAGATCGGCGCCGAGGTGGCCGCCGGGGTGGAGCGCCTCAAGCGTGACCGCGACGGCGTCGTCTGGATCGACGAGATGCTGCCGAAGACCGACGTCATCCAGCTGCTCAGCCACGCCACGGTGTTCGCCTGCCCGTCCATCTACGAGCCGCTGGGGATCGTCAACCTGGAGGCGATGGCCTGCGAGGCCGCCGTGGTGGCCTCGGCCACCGGGGGGATCGTGGAGGTCGTCGTCGACGGCGAGACCGGCCTCCTGGTCGCGCTGGAGCAGCGGCCCGGGTCGATCGATCCAGTCGATCCGGCCGGCTTCGCGGCGACGTTCGCCCGGCGCGTCAACCAGCTGATCGGCGACCCGCAGCTGGCCCGGGCGATGGGCCAGGCCGGGCGGCGGAGGGTGATCGAGCACTTCAGCTGGCCGGCCATTGCCGAGCAGACGGTGGCGGTCTACCGCTCCGTCCTGACCGCGGGATAGGAGCCCGCCCGCCCCGCCCGCCCGCCCCGCCCGTGCCGCACCGTCATCCATCGCTGCTGGCCGCCCCGCCGGCCGCCCCGGGGCGGCTGTGGGTGACCAACGCCCGGCTGTTCGACGGCACCGGCGCGCCGGTGCGTGAGCATGCCGCCGTCCTGGTGTGCGACGGCGTCATCGAGCGCGTCGGCGATGCCGGCGACGCACCGCCGGAGGACACGCGCGTCATCGACATCGCCGGACGCACGCTGATGCCCGGGCTGATCAACATCCACGTTCACACCCAGGCGCGCCGGCCGCCCCGGCAGCCGGGCGCCGAGCCGATCCTGCCCGGGACCGCGGCCCACTTCCTGCAGGCCGGCCTGCGCGACGCGCTGCGCATGGGGGTGACCACGCTGCGGAACGTCGGCGGGCAGGGCCGCGAACCCCAAGAGGCCCGCCAGGCGATGCGCTACGGGGCGTTTCGCGGCCCGCGGCTGCTCACGTGCGGGCTGATCATCTCCGCCACCGCCCCAGGCGGGCGCTTCTACGGCGCCATGTACCGCGAGGCCGACGGCGCGGACGAGGTCCGCCGGGCGGTGCGCGAGCAGCTGCGGGACGGCGCCGACTTCATCAAGGTGATGACGACCGGCGCCCGGTCCAACGAGCTCGAGGATCCCGAGCCCCTGCAGCTGACCGACGCCGAGATCGCGGCGCTGGTCGACGAGGCACACCGGATGGGGGTCAGGGTCGCCGCCCACGCGGAGGGCCTCGACGGCACCGCGGCGGCGATCGCCCACGGCGTCGACACGATCGAGCACGGGATGTACCTCCACCGCCGACCGGATCTGCTGCAGCTGATGGCCGCCCAGGGGCAGGTGCTGGTGCCGACGCTCGGTGGCTACTACTGGATGGCGGGCATCGACGAGGCCGTCGATCCCGAGGGGGCCACGTCGCGGCCGGACATGGTGCCGGAGCTCGTCGCGCTCGCCCACCACAATCTCGCCGAGGGGACGCGCTCGATGCGCGCCGCCCGGGACGCCGGCGTCAGGATCGCCCTCGGCTCCGACCGCGAGGGGCTGCGGGACCGGGACACGGCGCTGGAGCTCGTCCGCATGGTGCACCACGGCCTGACGGTGCCCGAGGCCCTGGCGGCCGCCACCTCCGTCGCGGCGCAGGCCATCGGCCTGGACGAGCACATCGGCACGGTCGCTCCCGGCCGGCTCGCCGACCTGGTCGTCGTCGATGGCGACGTCGGGCATGACCCGGAGCTGTTGCTCGACCCGGCGCGCATCTGGCTCGTGTTGCAGCTCGGGGAGCCGGTCGCCGGCGTCGCCGCCGGGGATTGACTCCGGGAGAGATCCGGCCGGTTTTGGGCCGGATTTCCCTCAGAGTGAAAGACTCGACACCATGAGCTCACGAGTCACCAGCGACCTGCTGCTCGTCGGCAGCCTGCCGGCGGAGTCGACCGAAGCCGCGCTGCGCGCCGGCGCGGAGCTGTTCGGCGAACTGGTGTTCGCGCTGCCCGACGGCGAGACCGGCCCGCGGGCGGCCTGGGTCGGCTACGAGCGCGAGCGGCTGACCCGGCCCCACCCGGACGTCGTCGTCGTGGAGGAGACCGAGTCGCCCACCGGGATTCCGCGACATGCCTACGAGACGCCGGTGTTCGCTCTGCGCCCGGACGTCACCGAGCTGCGGTTCGAGACATGGCCGCGGATCGACGAGGCGATCGCCTCCTACGGGGTGTTCCGCGCGCTGCGCGAGGCGGGCGTCATCCCGGCCGGGCTGCGGTTTCAGGTGGGCCTGCCGTTTCCATCCAGCGCGCTGAACGCGTTCAAGGCCGACCACGCCCACGACTACCCCATCGCCGAGCGCGGCTTCGAGGACCTCGTGGCGAAGGAGCTGCGCCGGCTGACCGCCGAGATCCCGCCCTCCGACCTGGCCATCCAGTGGGACATGGCCTATGAGATCCAGGACATCGAGGGGGTGCTGGCCTGGACGTCGGAGGGGGCCTGGGAGCGGTACGCCGGCCCGGTGACCCGGCTGACGCGGCTCATCCCGGAGGAGACGCTCGTCGGCTACCACCTGTGCTACGGCACGTTCCCGGAGTGGCCGATGTACGAGGCCCGCGACTACGGAGTGCTGGTGCGGATGGCCAACTTCGCGGTGGCCAACTCCGGGCGCACCGTCGACTGGCTGCACCTGGCCGGGCCGCGCTACCTGCGCAGCGAGGACCGCAGCTTCTTCCGGCCGCTGGTCGACCTGGAGCCCGGCGACGCGCGCGTGTTCCTGGGGATCGTGCTACCGGTCGACGGGGTCTCGGGCCTGCGGCGCCGGCACGCCACCGCCACGCGCTACCTGAGCGACTTCGGCGTCGCGATGTACTGCGGCTTCGGCCGGCAGCCCGGCCGCGACGGCATGGAGACGATGCGCGAGCACGCCCGGGTCGTGCGGACGGTCACCGCTCAGGACTGACCGCCGGCGCAACCACCGCTCAGGACTGACCGCGGGCGCAACCACCGCCCAGGCCTGGCCGGCCGCCCCGTCGCAAGGGATAGGGGCGCCCCGGGGCGATTCGGATCCCTCCGAATCGCCCCGGGACTTGGTCGGGGAAGTGGGGGCGCAGTTCCCCGACGTCTGGCGGGCCCGGCAGGTGGCGGTGCGCGGCGGCCGGGCCCTAAATATGGTGCCGGCGGCCCATTGACCGGTCGCCCGGGAACGGCTCCTCCGAGGAGCCGTGGCCGTGATCGCGATCAGCATCGGCAAGGCACACCCCGCCGTCGCCGGCACCGCGGAGTGTCGAGAGGTTCCGCGAGCGGAGCAATACGACGATTTACCGATTTACGCCGCAGGACGCGCCCGCAGGACGCGCCGTGTCCACGTCCGGCGTGAGCACGAATTCGGTTGGATCGAGGTACGCGCCGTTGGGGGTCGTCTCTCCCGTGGCGCTGTGCGTATCCGGGTGAGTGCTGCGCATTTGCTCCAGCACCTCGGCGTCGAGCGCGGCGTCGTACGCGCACAGGGTGGTGAGCGGAGCCGTCTGGAAGACCAGGTTGAACAGCGACTCGTACTTGGCCCACAGCCGGATCTCGACGTTCGATCGGCCGGTCAGCTGTGGTTCCACCAGAATCCTGATCCACGGGACGCCGGCCTCGAGGTGGCCGCGGACGAATGCGCGTGTTCGACTCATTGCTCCGCTCGGCGTGTCGCACCAGCTGGACTGGTCGGCGAACTCCACCCCGGACGTCTCGTCGCCCAGACGGTCGCGCAGTTCATCGCAGTGCGCGGAGGTCGTCACCGCCAGCGCCGCCTCGGAGCGCTCCACGGCCTCGCTCAGGAACCGGACGGCGGCCCGCATGAATTCGGCGTCGGTTTCATAGACCAGGACGCGATGCTCCAGCATCTCGACGCTGACCACGTCGCCGGAGACGAGGTAGCCGACGGTCACGCCGAGGGCCCTGGCCAGGCCGGCCAGCGTGCCCGGCCGCAGGTTCCGTCGTCGTCCCGCCTCCAGCTGGCGGATCGCCGACCAGCTGATGCCGGCGTGGAAGGCGAGCGCCTCGCGGCTCCAGCCGAGCCGCCGGCGCGCCGCGCTGACTCGGCGGCCGATCCCGGGATCATCGTGGACATTCGCCATCCGGAACCCCCTTTTCCGGCGCAAACTCCGGCCGGCGCTCGCCCCACTTCACAACGGATGCTATAAGGCGCCTTGAGTGTCTCAATTGACGCACCTCTCCTCGTGAAAGCACATTTGTCACGTATGCCCGGCTGGGCGGACGCGTACTCGGAAGTCATGCTGAGCGCGCTGGGCCACGCCGGGCGGCTGAACCGGATGTTCGAGCGCAGCACGTTGCCGATGACCCTGGTCGACCACGAGCGGCGCCACGTCCACGTCAACACCGCCGCGCGGCTGGTGTTCCGGCTGTGCCTGGACGAGCTCCGGCGGATGCGGATCGACGACCTGACCACCCGGCGGGAGACGCCGAACATGCACAAGGCGTGGGACCGCCTGATGGCGACCGGCTGCCTGGCCGGGGATCATCAGCTCGCCTCGCCGGACGGGACGGTGTTCGACGTCAACTACTACGCGGTGGCCAACGCGCTCCCGGACCTGCACCTGATCGCGTTTGCTCCGGCGCACTGGCCGGACCGTGAGTTGGTGGGGCGCACCGTGGCGGACGGCGGGACGCTGGCGGCGCCCCTGACCCCGCGCGAGCTGGAGATCCTCGAACTGGCCGCCGGGGGCTGCAATGGGCCGATGATCGCGGCGCAACTGGTGGTCAGCGCCGCCACGGTCCGCACCCACTTCGAGCACATCTACGAGAAGCTCGAGGTTCGCGACCGGGCGGCCGCGGTGGCCAAGGCCATGCGCCTGGGGCTGATCGCATAGCACCGTCGCGTCGAAACTACTGATGCATCCGCCGGCCCGGTCCTGGATGCTTGTCCAGGCATGGTTTCCGGATTCAGCATGTGCGCCCACTGCGGCGATCGGATCGGCATCTACGAGCCCGTCGTCGTCATCGCCGTGGACTCCAGCCGGACGACGTCGCTGGCCAATGAGCCCCAGCTGTCCGAGCGCGCCGGCGTGATCCTGATGCACGAGGCCTGCGCCACCGCCGTCGCCCCGCGGTAACCGCCTGCGCCCGGCCCGCCCCAAAGGGTCCGCGGCGGCGGGCCAGATCACCCGGCCACGACGGCGTCCGTGATCGCATCGATGCCGGCCAGGCGCGCGGCCAGGTCGTCGCTGAGCCCATAGCGCGCGGCGAGCGCGGCGGGGGCGGTGTAGCTGAGCTTGGTCTGGTCGCCGTCGGCCCAGACGAGGACCTTGAGGGGCAGGTCCAGGGCGGCGAGCGGGACGGCCTGCATGACCGGGGTGCCGGCCTGGGGGCTCCCAAAGATGACGACCTTCGTATCGCGCAGCTCCAGGCCCGCCGCCCGCGCCTCACCGCTGTGATCGACCTCGGCGAACAGCTTGAGTCCCTTGTCGGTCACCACGGCCTCGAGGAGGGCGACGGTCTCCGCCACCGACCGGGGACTGAGCTTGGTCACGACGTGGTCGGCTGATGGGCCGGCGGCCCGGATCGGGTCAGACATGGCGGTCCCGTCGGTTGTGGGTTGGCTGGACGGCGGGTGCAGGCGCTCGACGCTCTTGTCGCGCCCCACCACCACCTCCGAGATCAGGGCCGGATCGAACAGGCCGTGCTCGACCACCCCGGGGGCGGCCGAGAGCCGGGCGGCGAGCGACCGGGGATCCGGCACGGGCCCCAGGTAATCGGCGATCACACCCTGGTCCGGGCTGGGCGGGACATGGCGGACCTCCACCGCCTGCAGACGGCGCAGGGTGGCGGCGAGGCCGAACTGCGCAAGCTCGAGCGGGATGGGCGGCGCGAGGTGCGCGACGACCTTGTCGGAGGAGACGATGACGATGAAGCGGTCGGCGGCGGCGGCCACGGCCTTCTCCCGGGTCTGGGCGCCGCCGCCTCCCTTGACGAGCCAGCCCGCCGGGTCGACCTGGTCGGCTCCGTCGATGGCCACGTCCAGCCGAGCCGGCGCGTCGGTCCCGGTGAACGGGACGACGGTCAGGCCCAGCCGGGCGGCCGCGTCGGCCGTGGCGGGGGAGGTCGCGACGCAGGTCAGGTCAAGCCGGCGCGCCGCGAGCGCGGGCAGCAGGTAGGCCACGGTGGAGCCGGTGCCCAGCCCAACCCTCATCCCGCTCTGCACCGCCTCGGCCGCCGCCTCGGCGGCGAGTTGCTTCTCCCGCTCTATCACCTGGTGCGGTTCTGCTGCCACGTTCCCTCCTGGCGGTGTCGCCCGGCGGTGAGTCCATCCAGTCTCCATCATGCCGGAGTGCGAAGGGGGCCAATGGCCCACTGCGAACGGGTCAAAGGACGCAGTCAGGTCCGGCGGGTCACGTCAGGATGGGCGCGAAGAGGACCGCATGTCGACCTGGACCACACAGACCACCTGCCACGGGACACCCGACGACGTTCTGGACCTGCTGACCCAGCCCGAGGCGATCGCGCGGTGGTCGCCGTTGCCGTTTTCGGTGGCCGGGCCGTCCAGCGGGCCGCTGCGCGCCGGAGACCGGGTGCGCGTCGGCGGCGAGCTGGCCGGCCGGAGCCTGCAGTTCGTGGTGCGGGTGTCGCAGGCCGGCGACGGCCGGCTGGCGCTGACCGCCAGCGGACCGATCGAGATCGACGTGGAGTATCTCGTCGCCGCCGCCCCGCAGGGGAGCACGGTCAAGGCGTCGGTCGGCGTGGCCGGCCGCGGGCTCGTCGGCCGGCTCGTGGCGCGGGCCACCGATGCCCTGCTGGCGGCCGGGGCCCTACGTGCCGCCGTCGAACGGATTGGCCGGGAGCTCGAGCTCCCGGAGATCGGACCTCCGGAGCTCGAGCGTGCCCTGGCGTCGTGACTAGCCCCCGGTAGCCCCCACCGGGCGTGATCCCGGCCGTCCCCGGGCCCCTATGCAGCCGGCGGGCGGATGTTCTGATTGACCCGGAACACGTTGTCCGGGTCGTACTGCGCCTTG
>JBPYFQ010000130.1:0-20733 GCA_051985625.1 Solirubrobacteraceae bacterium | reverse complement strand
GGCTACCTGCGCTCCAACGTCGCCGAGCGCTTCAACCGCGAGCTCCGGGTCGACCGGATCTGGGAGGGGACGAGCGAGATCCAGCGGCTGATCGTCGCCCGGGCGCTGGAGCGTCGGGGGGTGGAGGCGACGATCCATTGACCACGGTGACCGAGAGGGCGAGCGGGCTGCGCCGGCTGATGCACCCGGCGTCGGTGGCCGTCGTCGGCGCCACGGACCGGTCGGGCAGCTACGCGGCCGAGACGCTGATCAACATCGCGGCGATCGGCTATTCGGGGCGGGTCTGGGGGGTCAACCCCCGGCGCACCGAAGTGCTGGGCCGCGCCTGCGTTCCGACCGTGGCCGATCTGCCGGAGCCGGTCGACGCCGTCGTCGTGGCCATCCCCGCCGCCGGGGTGGCCGCGGTCGTCGATCAGGCGGGCGAACGCGGGTGCGGGGGTGCGGTGGTGCTGAGCGCCGGCTTCGGCGAGGTGGCCGCCGGCGCCGGCCATCACGCCGACCTGCTCGCGGCGGCCGGCCGGCACGACCTGCCCGTGTGCGGGCCCAACTGCAACGGGATCGTCTCGCCATGGACCCGCACCTCGTTGTGGGGCGACTCGCTGTCGATGACCGAGCCCGGCCCAGTGGCGCTCATCTCGCAAAGCGGCAACGTGGCGGTCAACGCGCTGGCGACACAGCGGGGCCTGCGCTTTCACACCGTCGTGGCCAGCGGCAACCAGGCGGTGCTCGACGCGGCGGATTACCTTCAGTTCATGGCCGGGGAGGACGGGGTGGAGGCGGTCGCCCTGTATCTGGAGGAGGACGGCGGCCCGCGACTGCTCGACGGACTGGCGGCCTGCGCCGACGTCGGCCTGCCGGTGGTCGTCTTGAAGGTGGGCTGCTCGCCGCTGGGCGCCCGGGCCGCCACCGCCCACAGCGGCGCGCTGGCCGGGGACCAGCGCGTGTTCCGGGCCGTCGTCCGGGAGGCGGGCGCGGTCTGGGCCGAGGACGTGCACGAACTGCTCGAGCTCGCCAAGGTGCTGGCGGTGAACCGGACCGCCGTCCGCCGACGGCAGCGGGCGCCCGAGGATCAAGATCCGGCCTCGCCCGGCCTGGCGATCATGACCTGCTCGGGCGGGGACTCGGCCCAGGGCGCAGACGAGGCCGGTCGTCTGGGACTGGCGCTCCCGGCGCTGGCGGCGCCGACTCGGGCCCGGCTGGCCGAGGTCCTGCCCGCGGCGGCGACGGTGGCCAACCCGCTCGACTACACGGCCCTGATCTGGGGTGACGTGGCGGCGCTCGGAGAGCTGGTGCGGATCCTCGGCGATGACCCGGCGGTCGGCCAGGTGCTCGTCTTCTACGACCAGCCGCACGGGATGACCGGCGCGCCGGCCGACTCCTGGCTGGCCGTGCGCGAGGGGGTGATGCTGGGCGCGTCGCTGAGCGCGGTGCCGACGCTCGTCGCCTCGACGCTGCCCGAGCTGCTCGACGATGGCGCGGCCTGCGAGTTTCACCGGGCCGGGGTGGCCACGGCGGCCGGGCTGCGGACCGGCCTCCGCTGCGCTGTCGAGCTGCTGGCCCGCCGCCGCCCCGATCCGGATCGGCTTCGGGAGATCGCCGCCGCCGCGCGCGCCGCCGGGCCCGGGCGCGCCGGGGAGTGGCTGGCCGAGCACGCGGCCAAGGAGCTGCTGCGCGAGGCGGGCATCGCCGTCCCCGCCGGCCGGATCGTGGCCGGCCCCGAGGATGCGGTCCGCGCCTGGCGCGAGCTCGGCGGCGGTTCGGTCGTGATGAAGCTGAGCGCCACCACCGTCCAGCACAAGTCGGAGCTGGGGGCGGTGGTGGTGGGACTGGACAGCGAGGCCGCCGTCCGGGCGGCGGGCGAGGCGATGGCGCCGCTCGCCGACGAGCACCACGGATCGCTGTTGGTGGAGGAGATGGCGCCAGGCGGGGTCGAGCTGCTGGTCGCCGCCCACCGCGACGGCATCGTCCCCGCGCTGGTGGTCGGCCTGGGCGGCGTCTGGACCGAGTTGCTCGACGACGTGGCGGTGATCCCGCTGCCGGCGTCCTCGCGGCGGATCGAGTCGGCGCTCGGCGAGCTGCGGGGCGCGCCGCTGCTGCGCGGCGCCCGGGGCCGGCCGGCCGTCGATGTGGCCGCGGCGGCCGCTCTGGCCCAGCGCGTCGGCGAGTGTCTGATGGAGCGTGATCTTGAGGCCGTGGAGTGCAATCCGGTGCTCGTCGCCGCGACCGGGGCGGTCGCCGTCGACGCCGCCGTTCGAGGAGGAAGCGATGCCTGATGCCCATGACGTGATCGTCGTCGGCGGAGGCTTCGCCGGCCTGACCGCCGCCCGCGAGTGCGCCCTGCGGGGCCGCTCGGTCCTGCTCCTGGAGGCGCGGAACCGGATCGGCGGCCGGACCTGGAGCGCCGCCTGGGACGGCCACCGTGTCGAGTACGGCGGGGCCTGGGTGCACTGGCACCAGCCGCACACCTTCTCGGAGATCACCCGGGCCGGGCTGGCGGTGGCGATGAGCGGCGACGCCGAGCGCGCCCACTGGCACGTCGCCGGACAACGGCGGTCGGGCTCCATCGACGCGCGCGACGCCATCGCCGAGCGCGGCTGGGACCGATTCGTGGACGGCGTGCGCCAGGCGCTGCCGCAGCCCCACGCGCCGCTGACGGCGATCGACGCGCTGGCCCGGTTCGACCGGTTGTCCATCGCCGACCGCCTCGACCAGCTGACCCTGTCCGACGAGGAGCGCGACGTGGTCAGCGCCGAGCTGGAATCCCTGGCCCACGCGCCGCTGGCCGACGCCGGCGCCGTCGCGGTCCTGCGCTGGCACGCGCTCTCGGGCTACAGCCTGCGGCTGACCCAGGACACCGGCGGGCGGGTCACCATCGAGGGCGGGACCGGGGCATTGCTGGATTCCATCGCCGGCGCGGCGCCATTTGCCCGCCGGCTGGCGACGCCGGTGGCGGCGGTGACGCGGCGGGGCGGTCGGATGGAGGTCCACACCCGGGACGGCGCCGCGTTCGGCGCCCGGGTGGTGGTCGTCGCCGTGCCCCTGAACGCGCTGGGGGCGATCGAGTTTGAGCCCGCGCTGCCGGAGGACAAGCGGCGGGCGATCACGCTGGGTCAGGCCAGCCGCGGGATCAAGATCATGCTCCTGGCCCGGGGCGAGCCGGTGCCCCAGAACGCGATCTCGGCCGGCCACCCGTTCGGCTACCTGGCCACCGAAGAGCTCGACGGCGACGGCACTCAGCTGCTGATCGGCTTCGGTCCGGACGCGACCCGGTGCGATGCGGGCGATCTGCCGGCGGTCCAGCGCCGGCTCGATGAGATCCTGCCCGGCTATGAGCTGGTCGACGCCACCGCGCACGACTGGCTGGCCGACGAGTTCTCCCGCGGCACGTGGGCGATCCACCGCCCCGGGTGGTACGAACACCACCACGCCGCCATGCGTCGGCCGGAGCCCGGCTTGGAGTTCGCCGGATCCGACCTGGCCAACGGGTGGGCCGGGTTCATCGACGGCGCCATCGAGTCCGGACTGCGCGCCGGGGCCCGGGCGGCGGCGCTCAGCGTCAGCTCGTGACCGGGACGGACTCCAGCCGGGCCAGGCCGTCCTGGAGCCCGTCGGCGAGCTGCTCCAGCTCCGGCCGGCCCAACTCCTCGGCGAACAGGTAGGGCAGCTCTATCAGCTCCGTCCCCAGGCCCTCGCGCAGCCGCTCCAGCTGCTCGTGCTGGATCCGCGCCCGCGTCTGCTCCGAGAGGGCCGCCGTCAGCGCCGCCCGGCCCAGGGGGGAGCTCGCCCGGTCGCGGGCGTCCCGGAGCGCGGCGTGCTCGGCGGCGGTGAACCGCTCCGGGTAGCAGGAGTTGACGATCGTCGCCTCCAGGGGGAGGCCCTCCTCGGCCAGCGCGTCGCGCAGCCACAGGGTCTCGTTGACCGGCATCTCCTCGGCCGTGGCCACGGCGACGACCGCGGTGAACGACCGATCAGCGATGGTGGCGGCGATCGACCCCGCCTGGTGGGCGATCGGCCCGACCCGCGCGATCTCGGCGAATGTGCGCGGGGTGCGCAGGATGGCGGCGCCGTGGCCGGCGGCCGGCAAGTCGACGATCACCAGGTCGTAGGCGTGCGCGTCGTCGGTGCGGCGTTTGTGCTGGGACAGCTCCCACACCTTGCCGACGCTCAGCAGCTCCCGCATGCCGGGGGTGGCCATGGCGAACGCTCCGAACAGCCGGCTGGAGCCGAGCGCGTGGCCGACCGCCCCGGTCTTGACCCGCAGGTACTCCTCCATCGCGTGCTGGGGGTCGATGGAGATGGCGAACAGCCCGTCGGCCAGTTGCACCTCCTCGAACGTCTCGCCCGAGCGCGCAAACGTCCGCTGGATGCCCTCCTGGCCGGACAGTTCGGCGACGATCGTGCGCAGGCCGCGCCGCGCGGCGAGCAGGCCCAGGGCGGTGGCCACGGTCGATTTCCCGACGCCGCCCTTCCCGGTGACGAAGATCAGGCGCCGCGTGAAGAGCTCAGGCACGGCCACCGACGATATACAGGATCAGCCGCGTTCCCCGCCAATGATCCGTTCCGCGGAGGATTTCACCGGCCACCTGCGAATACACCCGGCGTATGAGTCCCCGACGCATCGGAGTCCCAAGCTGATGGCCACCTGCAAGGTGATAGCGCTTGCCAACCAGAAGGGCGGCGTCGCCAAGACGACGACCACGCTGAATCTCGCTGTGGCCTTCGCCGAGGAAGGGCACCGCGTCCTGTGCTGCGACATGGACCCGCAGGGCAACCTCACGATGTCCCAGGGAATCGACCCGGACACGCTGGACAAGTCGATGTACGACGTGCTCGTCCACCACATCTCGATGCGCGAGGTGATCCGCAAGCGGGAGATCGACGTGGCCTGCGCCTCGATCGACCTAGCCGGCGCCGAGATTGCGATGTCGACGATGATCGGCCGGGAGCGCTCTCTGCAGAAGGCGCTCAAGGAGGTCGGCGAGGACTATGACTTCGTGTTCATCGACACTCCGCCCAGCCTGGGCCTGTTGACAATCAACGCTCTGACGGCCTCCGACAAGGTGATCGTCCCCGTCCAGTGCGAATATCTGTCGATGCGCGGCTTGATCCAGCTGCAGAACACGCTGGGGATGATCCGGGAGAACCTGAACCCGGACGTGGAGATAGAGGGGATCCTTCCCACGCTCGTCGACCTTCGGACGCTGCACGCCAAGGAGGCGATCGAACTGCTGGAGGAGAACTTCGGAGACAGGGTGTTCGCGTCTCGTATCCGCAAAACGGTGCGTTTTGCGGAGGCGCCTGTGAAAGGCATGTCCGTGCTGAAGTACGATCCCGACGGTCTGGCCGCACACGCCTACAGGCAGCTCGCCAAGGAGGTCCTCGCAAATGGCAACCGGTAAGCGCGCGAGCATGCGGGAGGGCCCGCTGGCGGACCTGTTCCGCCGGACGACGCAGGACAACCCGAGGCGCTCCGAGGAGCCCGAGTCCGATTCGCAGGACGCGTCCTCACCCGTCCCTGAGCCGACCTCGCCCGCGGCGCGGTCGATCCAGCGGCCGCAGGAGCCCGAGCACCAGGCGCGCCCCGAGCCCGCTGCGCCCCCGGAGCCGGCCCCGCCCGCCGAGCCGCCCCGCCGCCTGACCCCCCATCCCTCGCTGTCCGCCAACCTGGCGGCCCCCGAGCCCGACGCGCCCGAGCGTCAGATCCCATCGCCCCAGGAGCGGCTGCGCCACGCGTTTGCGTCCGACGTCCCGGACTACACAGTCGACTACCCCGCGGACAACACCCGCGAGCCGGCCCAGGACGTGTACGCCCGGGCCGACCGCGAGCTCGACGTGTTTCCCCCGCCGACGACGGTCGGCCGGCCCGTGCTGCGGGTGGTCGGCGTCGGCGGAGCCGGCGTCAACGCCGTCAACCGGATGGTGGAGGCCGCTATCGAGGGCGTCGAGTTCGTGGCCATCAACACGGATCTGCAGTCCCTGCAGCTGTCGGCGGCCGATCAGACGCTCCACATCGGCGACGGGGTCACCCGCGGCCTGGGCTCCGGATCGGACCCGGAGCTGGGGCGGCGGGCCGCGCGTGAGGAGTACGACCGCATCAAGGCGATGCTGCGCGGCTCGGACATGGTGTTCATCGCCGCCGGCGCCGGCGGTGGAACCGGCACCGGCGCGGCGCCGGTCGTGGCTCAGATCGCCCGCGAGCTGGGCGCGCTGACCGTCGGCATCGTGACCCGTCCCTTCCAGTTCGAGGGCTCCCGGCGGCGCGACCAGGCCGAGGCCGGGATCGAGGCGCTGGCCACCGAGGTCGACACCCTGATCGTGGTCCCCAACAACCGCCTGCTGTCGGTGCTGGACCGGGGCGTCTCGATGGTGGAGGCATTCCGCGTCGCCGACGACGTGCTGCGCCAGGGCGTGCAGGGGGTCTCGGACCTCGTCACGCTCCCCGGGCTGATCAACCTGGACTTCGCCGACGTGCGGACGATCATGTCCGACGCCGGGAACGCGCTGCTGGGCATCGGCATGGGCGCCGGCGAGCGGCGGGCAATCGACGCGGCCGAGCAGGCGGTGGCCTCGCCGCTGCTGGAGACGAGCATGGAGGGAGCGCGCTCCATCCTGCTGTCCATCACCGGCGGCAACGACATCTCGCTGTGGGAGGTCAACGAGGCGGCCAAGGCGGTTGCCGAGGCCGCCCACCCGGACGCCAACATCATCTTCGGCGCCATGGTCGACGAGAAGCTCGACGACCAGGTGTGGGTGACGGTCGTGGCCACCGGCTTCGGCGAGCCGCGGCCCCGCCGCCGCGAGGAGGAGCCGTTCTTGGCCCGGCCCCGCGCCGAGGAGGAGCCCCGGCGGTCCCGCCGCGAGCGTGACGGCGGCCTCGATGACTGGTCCGGCGAGCCCCGGGTCAGCCGCGTGCGCCGCAGCGCCACGGAGCTAGACGTTCCCGAATTCATCCCGCGTCGCTGACCGCGCGTAGACTGAGGCCGTGAGTACGGCCGGGCAGCTGGGGGTGGTCGCTGCCGGCCACCCCGTCAGCGCGTCGGCCGGCGCCGATGCGCTGCGCGCCGGCGGCAATGCCGTCGATGCCGCGCTGGGGGCGATGCTGGCGTCGTTCGCCTGCGAGCCGTTGCTGACCGGGCTGGGGGCCGGGGGGTACATGCTGGTCGTGCCGCCCCGCCAGCGGCCGGTGCTGCTCGACTTCTTCGTCGAGTCGCCGGGCCGGGGGGGACCCGAGGGGACCCACTCAGAGCTGATCCCGGTCCCGGTGTCGTTCGGCGAGGCGGTCCAGATGTTCCATGTCGGCGCCGCCTCGGTGGGCACGTACGGCATGGCGGCCGGGGTGTGTGAGGCGGCCCGCCGGTTCGCCCGCCTCCCGCTGCGGCAGTTGGTGGCGCCGGCCGCGGCGCTGGCCCGCGACGGCGTGGCGCTCAGCGAGGAGCAGGCCTACATCATCGAGATCCTGGGCGGCATCGTGACGTCGACGCCGGAGGCGTCCGAGCTGTTCGCGCCCGACGGCCGGCTGGTCGGAGCCGGCGACCTCCTGCGGCAGCCGGAGCTGGCCGAGGCGCTGCTGCGGCTCGGCGAGGAGGGGGCGCGCCCGTTCTACGAGGGCGACGTCGGGGGCGCCATCGTCGCCTGGCTGGCCGAGCGGGGCGGCCTGGTGACGCGGGAGGACCTGGCCGCCTACGCGGTGACCGACCGCCGGCCGCTGCGGGTCGCCTACCGGGGCCGCGACGTGCTCACCAACCCGCCGCCGTCGGCGGGCGGGATCCTGATCGCCCGGGCGCTGGCCATGCTCGACTCGGTTCCCGGGCCGCCCACGGTGACCGCGCTGGTCGACGTCATGGAGACCACCCAGCGCGAGCGGACGCCGGAGTTCCTGGACGGCCTCGGCGATGAGGAGTTCGTCGAGCGCTTCCTGGCCCGCCCGGTCGGCCGCCTCGGCTCGACGACGCACATCGCGGCGCTGGATCGGGACGGCTGGGCCTGCTCGGTCACCTGCTCCAACGGCTCGGCCTCCGGGGTGATCGTGCCCGGAACAGGTGTACACCTCAACAACATGCTGGGCGAGCAGGACCTCAACCCGCTCGGCTTCCACCGCCACCCTCCCGGCCGCCGGATGCCGAGCATGATGTCGCCGACAGTGGTGCTGGGACCCGGTCCCACCCGCCCCGCCGAACTGGCCGTCGGCAGCGCCGGCTCCAACCGGATCCGGTCGGCCGTGCTGCAGACGATCATCCGCGCCATCGACGACGGGATGCCGGCCGAGGAGGCGGTGCGGGCGCCGCGAGTCCACTTCGAGGACGGCGTGGTGTACACCGAGCCGGGCATCGAGATCGGCGAGCTGGAACGGGCCGGCCGTGAGCTGGCGCCGTTTCGGGCCCGCAACCTGTTCTTCGGCGGCGCCCAGGCCGCCGCCCGGGAGCCGGACGGGTCGTTCTCCGGCGGCGGGGATCCCCGCCGGGGCGGCGCCGCGGTCGTGGTGGAGGGTGCATGACGGCGCGCGTGATCGCGCTCGCTCTGGTCACCGCCGCCCTGCTGGCCGGCTGCGGGCTCAACGTCGATCTGGGCGACCTGTTCCTGGTGACCCGCACCGGACCCGGGCCGAAGCTGACCCTCCTCGTCGACGAGAGCGGGACCGTGACCTGCAACGGCGGCAAGCAGAAGATGCTGACCAGCTCTCAGCTCATCACCGCGCGCGATCTCGCCGACAACCTCTCATCCGACGCCACCAAGAAGCTGTCCATCCCGCCGGCGCCGGACACCGTCTATCGGTACAGGGTCAAGCTCCGGCAGGGGACGATCTCGTTCCCGGACCGCGCGGCGACCGACCACAAGTACCTGGGCCAACTCGAGGCGTTCGTCCTCCAGGCGGCCCAGCAGTACTGCTCCTGACGCCCAATGACAGTATGCGACCCCTTAAGCCGTTTCTTAGGCACAACTGAGTAGCCTTGCCACGGCTCATGTTCCTCCTTGCCGCCACCCAAACCCTGATCACGACTTTCCAGGCGATCGTCCTGGGCGCCCTTCAGGGCGTCACCGAGCTGTTCCCGGTTTCCAGTCTGGGACACACCGTGCTGTACCCCACGCTGTTTCGCTGGCACAACATCGTCAGCTGGCAGTCGCAGCCGGAGTCGCCGTGGCTGGCGTTCGTCGTCATGCTCCACGTCGGCAGCGCCATCGGCCTGCTCATCTACTTCTGGCGCACGTGGATCGAGATCATCGTCGCGTTCTTCAGGACTCTCAAGCAGCGCCGCGTCGAGACCTCCACGGAGCGGCTGGCCTGGCTGATTATCATCGCCACCATCCCGGTGGGGATCCTCGGCCTGGCCCTGGAGCACCCGCTGCGGACGCTGTTCGCCAAGCCGCTGACCGCAGCCATCTTCCTGACCGTCAATGGGCTCATGCTGCTCGGCGCCGAGCGCTACCGCCGCCGGGCCGAGGTGCGCGAACTCGCGCGCCGTGAGGGCCTCAACCCCGAGGGCGCTCGCGAACTCGACACGCTCGACTACAAGGAGGCCGCGGTCATCGGCACCGCCCAGGCGGCCGCTCTGCTGCCCGGGATGAGCCGGGATGGCATCGTGATGTCGGCCGGTCTCGTCCGCGGCCTGAACAACGAGGACGCGGCGAAGTTCAGCTTCCTGCTGGCCACGCCGCCCATCCTGGCCGCGGGGCTCTACAAGTTCCCCGACCTCACAGGGCCGCTTGGCGACCACGGCGTGCGCACTGCGGCGATCTGGGCCGCCGTCTCCGCTGCGATCGCCGCGGTCTTCACCGTTCACTTCCTGATGCGCTACTTCAAGCAGGGGAACCTGCGGCCGTTCGGCATCTACTGCATCGCGTTCGGGATCTTGATGATCCTGTTCACGCTGGTCGTCGGCGCGCCGTAGCGCGCGGATTGTGTCCGTCGGCGCGCCGTGGCGCGCGTTCAGCCGAAGCGGACCTTGCCGTTGGACCGCGCCCGCGCCTGGGCGCGGTCGACGAAGTCCAGTCGCTTGGTGGCCGCCCGGAACAGGCGGGTCACCAGCTTGAGGCGCGCGCTCTCCGACCGGAGGTCGAGCAGGCCCTGCTTGGCGTCGAGGCCGAAGTCGACGGTCGCCGCCATGTCGTAGGCGTCCATCTCGGCCAGCTCCTGGTCCTCGGGCTCGCGGTCGGTGGCGCGGCGGACGAGGTCGGCGTAGGCGGCGCGCGCGTCGCCGAGGAGCTGGGCGTCGGGCTCGTCGCCGCTGTCGGCCACGAACTCGACCACCCCGGCCGGATAGGGCAAATGGCCCTGGCGCTCGATCACCCGGAACGGCCGGGTCCCCCGGGCCAGCAGGTTGAGCCGACCGTCGTCCATCCGCTCCAGCACCCGCTCGATGGTGCACGCGCAGCCGATCTCACGCAAACCGTCGTCCGACATCCAGACGATCCCGAACTCGGTGCCTCCCTCCAGGCACTCGCTCATCATCGTCTTGTAGCGCTCCTCAAAGATATGAAGCGGCACCAGCTCTCCGGGCAGCGCGACGAGCGCCAACGGAAACAGGGGGAAATCCTCCAGGATTTCGTCTGCCATACGCCGAAGTCTAGGGCCGCTGGCGGGCGCCCCGAGGCCCGCCTCGGGCGGGTCAGATGCGGCGCGCGGTGAGCAGCAGGTTGTAGAAGATCGCCGGCGGGAGGCGGGGCTCCAGCAGCCGCTCGTCGAGCTTCTGCAGCAGCAGGTAGCCGTGAAACGCGTACTGGCGCCACAGCATCGGGACGTCGTCCGGGGTCGCCGAGGCCTCCAGGGAGCGGTTGAACCAGCCGAACCAGTTGGCGGTCAGCTCCTCGCCGCGGACGGCGACGTCGGTGAAGCCGGCGCGCTCGGCGTGCTTGATCAGGTCGGCCGGCTCGAACGCGTGGATGTCGACGAACCGCTCCAGGTCGTGGTCGTCGGCGTCGGTCGCGCCGTCCTCGGCCGGATCCGCCGCGGGGCGGGCTGGGCGGGCTCGCATTATGCGGCGCCAGGCGGGCGCCACGACCCCGGCGCCCCGCTTGGGGTAGGAGGCGATCCGATCGCCCAGCCGCGACGGCTCGCCGGCGAATGCGATCCGCCCTCCGGGGCGCAGCACCCGGTGGAACTCGGCAAACGCCTGGCGCAGGTTGGGGAGGTGGTGCAGCACGGCGTGGCCGAGCACCAGGTCGAAGCTGGAGTCGGCGAACGGCAGCGACTCGGCGTCGGCCCGGGCGGTCCGGACGTCCAAGCCGAGGCGCTGGGCGTTGCGCCCCAGCGTCGCCACCATGCCGGGGGAGATGTCGGTGCACGTCGCCTCGCCGACCACCCCCGCCTGGAGCAGGTTGAGGCTGAAGTAGCCGGTGCCGGCGCCGATCTCCAGCGACCGGTCGTAGCCGTCGTCGAGCTCGGAACCGAGCAGCTTGCGCAGCTTGCCGAGGACCTGCCCCTGGCCGATCTCGCCGAAGTCGATTCCCCACTTGCTGTCGTAGCTGTCGGCAGCCACGTCGTGGTAGCGGGTGTTGACCTCGCGGATGTGGTCGGCGGTGCGGACGGCCTCCATGACGCGGGCCACATTACCCTGTCGACCCGTGACCACGAGCAGCCACGTCCAACGCCACCAGCCGCCCGGCGTGCCCCCGCTGGAGCTGACCGGCGAGCGCACGCTTCCCGACGTCCCGGCCGAGAACTACTGGTTTCGCCGCCATCTTGCCGTTTATGAGTGGATTGGCGCCCGGGTGATCGGCCGGCGGGTGCTCGACATGGCCTGCGGCGAGGGCTATGGCTCCGAGGTGCTGTCCCGGGGTGCAGCCGGCGTGGTCGGCGTGGATGCCAATCCCGAGGCGTTCGAGCACGCCCGGTTGCGCTACCGGCGCCAGAACCTGTCGTTTCAGCGCGGGCTGGTGGAGACCTTTGGCCGGACGGGCGGGACGAAATTCGACGCGGTCGTGTTCCTGCAGACGATCGAGCACGTCCAGGACCCGGTGGCGGTGCTGGAGCACTTCCGGTCGCTGCTGCGGCCCGGCGGGGTGGTGTACGTCACCACCCCCAACCTCCTGACGCTGGCCCCGCCCGGCGCGGCCAAGTCCGACAACCCGTGGCACATCCGGGAGTACCGGGCGCACGAGTTCGAGGCGCTCTGCCGGACCGTCTTCGGTTCGGTCGAGATGCTGGGGCTGTTCCATGCCCGCAAGCTGCGGGCGCACGAATGGGCACTGAAGGGCGGGTGGGATCAGGTCCACCGGCGTCTGGGGATCACGGACGCGTTCTATGACCGCTTCACGCCGGCCATCAGCTCCCGGGACTTCGTCCTGCGGCCGTACGGACTGGAGCGCGCCCTGGATTTCCTGGGGGTGCTCGGCGAGAAACGGGACTGACAGTCCCGTTTGCTGCCGAGCTCGGCGAGAAACCCACGGTGAGCGTGGATTAGCCGCCGCGCTGCCTACGCCCAGCGCAGCTGCCGCGGCGCCTTGCGCATCCGGATGACCTTGGCCGGGATGCCGCCCACCACGGCGTTCTCCGGCACGTCGCAGGTCACCACCGCGCTCGTGCCGATCACCGCGTTGTCGCCGACCGTCACCCCGCGCAGCACGCAGGCCCCGTAGCCGATCCACACGTTGTGCCCGATCCGCACGTCGCGCTTGTAGATGCCCTGCTCGCGGATCGGCCGCTCCACCTCGACCATCCCGTGGTCGAAGTCGATCATCATCGCCCGGTCGGCGACGATGCACTCGCGGCCGATCGAGACGTGCTGGAAGGCGGAGATGGTGCACTCCTGGCCGAACACCGTCTTGGCGCCGATGATCAGCTCGCCCTCGTGGACCCGGACCTTGCAGCCGTGGCCGATCCACGACCAGCGGCCGAGTACCACCCGGGCCTCGCGCCCGATCTCGAACTTCACCCCCGGGCCGATGAAGCACATCCCGTCGGTCTGCAGGCGGCCCCGCCAGCGCAGCTTGAGCCACAACCAGCGCACGGCGAGCACCAGATAGCCCCGGGTCAGCATCCCGTGAGACCGAGCGAACCGGAGCAACGTCAACGGTCCGCCGTGAAGGGGCGGCGGCCCGGACCGGATGATGGGGGGAAGGAGCGGCTCGGCGGCCGGCGGCCTCGGCGTGGCCAGACTCACGGCACGGGATCCTAGATCAGCCGTCGTCCACCAGGCCGCTCAACGGACCGCGCAGGCGGCTGGTGCGCTTTGACATCCCGGGCAGCTCCAGCAGGCGATGCTCGGGCGGCGCGCCGGCCCGGTGGCGCTCCAGCTCCTGCTGGGCGATGGGCCGCCAGCGATTGTCGACCAGCGCCGCGGCCGGCTGACCCCGGACCTCGGCCTCGTCCATCTCCAGATGCTCGGCCCACAGGCGGACCCGGGTCTCGCGGGCCAGCTCGGCGTCGTCGGTGACGACGCACATCTCGGTGTCGTTGAACAGCGAGTGAGCGTTGATGTTCGCCGAGCCGACGATCAGCCAGCGGTCGTCGACGACCATGACCTTGGCGTGGACGTACACCGGGTCGGTCCGGACCGCCGACGGGGTGAGGGCGCGGATCGTGGCCGCCAGCATCCGCTCGCCGTCGTCGGCGGCGATCAGCACGCCCACCTGCCCGCGGGTGTCCTCCTGCCCGTTGTTGGCCCGGCCCGGCAGGAGGATCACCACCCGGAAGTCCGGGGTGGGCGGATGGCGCAGCTTGTCGGCGATGATGCCGACCAGCTCCGGGGACCACAGGAACTGGTTCTCGATGTAGATGAGCTCCTGGGCCGACCTCAGCGCCCGCGCGTAGCTCTCGAAGATGCGGAAATCCCCATGGGGGACCGCGTCGTACATGCTCTCGGCGACGGTCCGCACCACCTGAACCGTCGTGTCGCCGGCGGGCGGCGGGGACGGGGTGGCCGGCAGCTCCTCCCCGGTGAGCTCGCGCCAGCGCATCCGGAAGTGGTCGTTGACATCGGCCACGGCCGGTCCCCGCAGGCGGGTGGCCACGTCGTGCCAGCCGATCGAGCGCCGCGCGGTGTGCGCCTGGGCGTCGTAACGGTCCCCGGCGCTGTCGGTCAGATCGATGCCGCCGACGAATGCCAACTCGCCGTCGATGACGATCGTCTTCTCGTGGTGGCAGTGGAACGGATGCTCGCGCGGGTCGGCGCGGGCCTGGATCTTCGTGTCGCGCACGAGGTTCTCCAGCGCGGCGGCAACCTCTTTGCGCGAGGGGTGAAACGCCGGCAGCGGGGCCCCGGACCACACCAGCACGCGCACGTCGATCCGCTCGGCCAGTTCGGCCAGCAGCGCGCCGATAGCGCTGCCTTGACGCGTGCGGTCCATCTGAAACGCGGGCTCCAGGTGCCAGTCGGTCATGTGCACGAACCGCTGAGCCGAGGACAGCGCCTCCATCATCTGGGGCAGCGCGTTGGCGCCGTCGATCAGGACGTCCAGCGCGCAGCCGGGCCGCGGCGGCGGGTCGCCGGCGGCGAACACGCCCGGACTCGATGGCTCGTACAGGCGGCTCCAGCCGAGCCGCTTCAGGCGCCGGCGGTGCTTGAGCTTGACCGCCGCCTCGATGCCGTCGCCGGCCACGGTGTCCAGTCGTCCGAGCAGAGGGTTCGCCATGCCCGCATACCATGTCGGAAATCGACCGGGCGCGCACCTGCCAACATGCTGCCCCCATGAGCCCCGCCGACCAACCCCTCGCCCAGCGCCTGCTCGACGGTGACCGCCGTGCCCTGGCCCGCGCCATCTCGCTCGTCGAGAACGACGATCCGGCCGGCTGGGAGCTGGTCCGTGAGATCTACCCCAAGACCGGCCACGCCGCCGTGGTGGGCTTCACCGGGCCGCCCGGCGTCGGGAAGTCGACGCTGATGGGCGCGCTGACCAAGCACGAGCGCGACCTGGACCGCACGGTGGCCGTCCTGTCGATCGACCCGTCCTCGCCGTTCACCAAGGGGGCGCTGCTCGGCGACCGGATCCGCCTGACCGACCACTTCCTCGACCCGGGCGTGTTCATCCGCAGCATGGCCAACCGCGGGGCGCTGGGCGGGCTGAGCGAGGCCGCACTGCAGGCCGCGCTGCTGATGGACGCCTCCGGCCGTGACCTGGTGTTCCTGGAGACGGTCGGGGTGGGCCAGGCCGAGGTCGACATCATCGACCACGCCGACACCGTGGTCCTGGTCCTGATGCCCGGATCCGGCGACTCGATCCAGGCGCTCAAGGCCGGGGTCATGGAGATCCCGGACGTGATCGTCGTCAACAAGGCCGACCACCCGTTGACCGACACGATGATCCGGGAGATCAAGGCGGTGCTCGCCCTGGGGCCGCAGGCCGACTGGCCGGTGCCGATCCTCCGCACCGAGGCGGTCCGCGGGGAGGGCGTGGCCGAGCTGGCCCAGGCGCTGACCGACCATCGCGCCTACATCGAGGCCGAGGGCACGCTGTCCGAGCGCCGCCGCCGCAACCTGCTCAACGAGGTGCTGGCCATCGCCACCTACCGGATGCGCCGGGAGCTGGAGGAGGCGATCGGCGCCGACGACGAGGTGCAGGAGCTGCTGGACCGCGTCGTCTCCCGTGAGCTCGACCCGGCCAGCGCCGCGGTCGAGGTCCTGGAACGGGAAAAAGCCCGCGGCGAGTCCCGTACGGGGCCGACCGCTAGAAGCTCAGAGCCAGCTCGGTGAGCAGGCGCACGCCGAAGCCGGTGCCGCCCTTGTCCAGATAGGCGCGGTGGCCGTTGTCCCCGACGGCGGCGATGTCCAGGTGCGCCCACGGGACGTCGCCGGCGAAATGGTGCAGGAACTCCGCGGCGGTGATGGCCGAGGCCTCGCGCCGCTCGGTCCGGTTCTGGATCTCGGCATAGCGGCCCTTGATCATCCGGGCGTACTCCGGGTGCAGCGGCAGCCGCCAGACCCGCTCGCCGGTGCGCTCGGCGCACTCGGTGATCCGCTGGGCCAGGTCGTCGTCGTTGGCCATCAGCCCGGCGTAGACCGAGCCCAGCGCCACGACCACGCCGCCGGTCAGGGTGGCGACGTCGACGACCGCGTCGCACCCCTCGCGCCGGGCATAGGCGATGCAGTCGGCCAGGACCAGCCGCCCCTCGGCGTCGGTGTTGTTGATCTCCACCGTGGTGCCGTCGAAGGCGGAGACGATGTCGCCGGGGCGCATCGCGCTGGCGCCGATCATGTTCTCGGTGGCGCCGATCACGCCCAGCACGCTGACCGGGGCGCGCAACTCGGCCAGCGCGGCGATCGTCTCGATGACCGCGGCCCCGCCGGCCATGTCGAACTTCATGTCGATCTGCGAGGTGGTGGGCTTGAGCCACAGCCCGCCGCTGTCGAACGTCACCGCCTTGCCGATCAGCGCCAGGCGCCGGGCATCCGTCCCGGCCCAATTGGCGCCGTCGTAGCGGATGACGATGAGCCGCGGGTCCTGATCTGAGCCCTGGGCGACGGCGGCGAACGCCCCCATCCCCAGCTCGCGGATGGCGGCGCCGCCCAGTTGGGTGACGGTGATCCCCGGCAGCCGCTCGGCCGTCTCGGCGGCGTAGGCGCCGAGGGCGGTGGGGGTCAGGTCGTTGGGGGGCCGGTTGCCGAGATCCCGCGCCCGGTTCTGGGCGGCGGCCAGGACGGCGGCCCGCGCCACCGGGCCGCTCAGATCGGCCGGCGAGCTGATGACCAGCTGTTGCAGGCCGGGCGCGTCGCCGTTGTCCTCGTCGTCGGTCTCGGCGGCCCGCCGGTAGCGGTCGAAGCGGTAGGCGGCCAGGACCGTGCCGTGGACGAGCCCCTCGGCGATCTCGTCGCCGGTGGCGGGCGGCGCCTCCCAGCACACGGTGGTGGCGCCGATCTCCCGGGCTCTCCGATGGGCGACCGCGGCGGCCACCCGGGCCCGCTCGGGATCGAACTCGTCCCGGGCGCCGAGGCCGACCAGGATGACCCGGCGCCCGTCGATGTGGGTCACCGCCACGTGCCGGAAGGACCGCTTGGCCTCGCCGGAATCCAACAGCGCCCGCAGGGGGTCGGCCGGCAGCGTGGTGGTTATGTCCTCGCCGTCGAAGATCCCCAGGGCGATCGGGTCGGCGGCGATGGAGAGGGGGGCCTCGGTCGTCGCCGCAACGTCCACGCGGCCGGACGTTATCAGCGGGGATTAAGGCCACCGCCTAGGATTGAACGCCCGCCAGCGACACGGAGAAAGACCTCGATGCCCAAGACAGTCATCCTCTCTGCAGCCCGGACGCCGATCGGCAAACTCGGCGGTGGGCTCGCCTCGGTCGACGCCACCGAGCTCGGCGGCACCGCCATCAAAGCCGCGCTGGAGCGGGCCGATGTCGGCCCCAGCGACGTCCAGCACGTGATCATGGGTCAGGTCATCCAGGCCGGCCAGGGGCAGATCCCGTCCCGTCAGGCGCAGATCAAGGCGGGGATCGGCAAGGAGGTCCCCTCGGAGACGATCAACAAGGTGTGCGCGTCGGGGATCCGGGCGGCGGGCCTGATCGACGCGGCCGTCCGCGCCGGCGATCTCGACGTGGCCGTGGGCGGCGGCATGGAGTCGATGTCGAACGCCCCGTACATGCTCAAGCAGGCCCGGTTCGGCTTCCGCATGGGCGACGGCAAGGCGATCGACGCCATGATCAGCGACGGCCTGACCAACCCGTTCTCCGGCAAGCACATGGCCCAGGAGGCCAGCGAGGTGGCCGCGGAGCTGGAGATGACCCGGGCCGATATGGATCGCTGGGCGCTGCGCTCCCACGAGCTGGCGGTCAAGGCCACCGACGAGGGCCGCCTGCCGGACGAGATCGTGGCCGTCACCATCAAGGGCCGTAAAGGCGACACCACGGTCGAGGTCGACGAGGCGCCCCGGCGGGACGCCAGCCTGGAGGCCCTGGCCAAGCTGCCGCCGATCTTCCTCAAGGACGGCTCGCACACGGCCGGAAATTCCCCGGGAGTCAACGACGGCGGCGGGGCCATCGTGCTCGCCTCCGACGAGTGGGCTAAGCGCAACGGCAAGACGGTGCTGGCCACGATCATCGCCCAGGGCCAGGTGGCCGACGACTTCCCGTACCTGGCCCGCACGCCGGCCAAGGCGGCCAAGCTGGCCCTGGACAAGATCGGCAAGACCCCGGACGACATCGACCTGTGGGAGATCAACGAGGCGTTCGCCTCGGTGACGCTCAACTCGATGCGGATGCTCGGCATCGACGAGGACAAGGTCAACGTCAACGGCGGGGCGGTGGCGCTCGGACATCCGATCGGCGCCTCCGGCGCCCGGATCCTCGGGTCGCTGATCCTCGAGCTGCGCCGTCGCGGCGGCGGCCTCGGCTGTGCCGCGATCTGCTCCGGCGGGGGCCAGGGCGACGCGGTCATCGTCGAGGTCAATGGCGGCTGACGCACCGGCCAAGGACATAGGCGGGGCCCGCGCGGCGGCCTTCTTCGACCTGGACAAGACCCTCATGCAGGGCTCGTCGGCGTACCAGTTCGGCCGCGCGGCCTACCGCGCCGGGCTGCTCGGCCGCCGCCAGCTGCTCGCCGACGCCCTGGCCAACCTCCAGTTCCGCCTACGCGGGGCGACCGACGCCGATTCGCTGGCCTTGCGCGAGCGAATCGCCGCCTCCCTGGAGGGCAAGCGCGTGGTCGACCTGGAGCGGCTGGGCGCCAACGTGCTGGCCGGGATCCTCCCCCGCGTTTATCCGCAGATGCTGGCGCTGGCCCACGAGCACCAGGACGCGGGCCGGCGCGTCTACATCGTGACCGCGGCATCGCAGGAGCTGGCCGACATCCTGGCCAGCGTGATGGCGCTGGACGGCGCCATCGGCTCGCAGATCTCCGAGGTGGTCGACGGCGTCTACACGGGTCGTCCGGCCGGCGTGTTCGTGTACCGGGCCGGCAAGGCGCAGGCGATCGAGCAGCTGGCCGCGGCCGAGGGGATCGACCTAGAGGCGTCCTACGCCTACTCCGACTCGGAGTCCGACCTGCCCATGCTGGAGGCGGTGGGGTATCCGGTGGCGGTCAACCCGGATGCGGCGCTGCTTCGAACCGCCCGCGAGCGCGGCTGGGACGTGCTGCGCTTCGATCGTCTGGGCCGGCGGCTCAAGACGGCGGCCGCCCTCGGCGCGGCGGCCGGCGCGGGCGGGATCGGCAGCGTTGTCGCCGCCCGGCTGGTGCGCACCAGCGGACCGGCCCAGGCGGCGCGCCGCCTGCGCCCCGGGCGCCAGCGGCGGCTGTCGGCGCCCCTGCAACGCTGACCGTCGACTCCGCGGCCGCGGTATCGACCATCTAGACTGGCGCCCCCCGATGTCCGCCTCCGTCGACAAGAAGATCCGCGTCGTCGTCGCCAAACCCGGCCTGGACGGCCACGATCGCGGCGCCAAGATCATCGCCCGGGCGCTGCGCGACGCCGGGATGGAGGTCATCTACACCGGCCTGCATCAGACCCCGGAGCAGATCGTCGAGACGGTCATCCAGGAGGACGCCGACGCCGTCGGCCTGTCCATCCTGTCCGGGGCGCACATGACGCTCGTCCCGCGCATCATGGAGCTGCTCGCCGAGCAGGGCATCGACGACGTCGTCGTCACCGTGGGGGGGACGATTCCCTCCGATGACGTCGAGGAGCTGAAACGGCTCGGCGTCGCCGAGGTGTTCACCCCCGGCGCCTCGGCGCAGCAAGCGATCGACTTCATTCGCGGCGCCGTCCGCGCGTAGTAGTGGTCGCTCACGCACCTGAGCGACCACTAGCGGCCGTTGGCCGCCCAGCGGCGGCCACCGGGCCACCGGCTGACCGGTAGCGGCCAAAGAAGCTACGGAGGTGTAGGCTGCCGGGGAAAGGGTCCGTGGGCTAGGTCCCGGCGACCGATTGACTCGTCAGTCAACCGGGTATAGTCGTGGCACCTTCCCTGAGGAAACCCCTGTGAGCCCGCGGGCGCCAAATCCCGCGCAAGCACTCGCGATAGGAGGCGACACTTGAAGATTTGCGTCCTGGTCAAAGAGGTTCCGGACGCCGCGGTCGAGAAGCGCATCGATCCTTCGACGGGGCGGATGGATCGCTCCGGTGAGCGGAATCTCAATCCGTACGACACCCATGCGATCGAGGCGGCAATGCAGATCCGCGAGGGCGGCGAGGTTGCCGTCGACGAGATCGTGGCCGTCACGATGGGGCCGACGACCGCGACACGCGCGCTGCAGAAGGCCGTGTCGCTCGGCGCCGACCGCTCCCTGCATCTGAGCGATGACGGGCTGGCCGGCTCGGACGTGGCCGCCACCGGCTACGCGCTGTCCAAGGCGCTGGAGAAGGAGTCTCCGGACCTGGTGCTGCTCGGCCAGCAGTCCGACGACGGCGAGTGCTACACGATCGGCGCGGTCGTGGCCGAGCACCTGAAGATGCCCTCGCTCACCCAGGTGATCAAGATGGACGTGTCGAGCGAGTCGCTCACCTGCGAGCGCCAGGCCGAGTACGGCTATGACACGGTCGAGATCTCGCTGCCGGCCGTCATCTCGGTCGGCGACGCGATCAACGAGCCGCGGTACCCGTCGCTGAAGGCGATCATGGGCGCCAAGAAGAAGCCGCTGGAGACCGTGGCCTCTGGCGACGTGGGCATCGACGCGTCGCTGGTCGGCGCCGATGGCTCCCGCGTGCAGTGCGGCGAGTTCAAGGACCCCCCGGCGAAGGCGGCCGGCGAGATCATCGAGGACGAGGACACCGACGAGACCGTCGAGAAGATCGTCGCCTGGCTCGACGAAAGGAAGCTCATCTGATGCCTGACGTTCTCACCTACGTTCTGCACAACGACGGCGCGTT
>JBPYFQ010000129.1:0-2377 GCA_051985625.1 Solirubrobacteraceae bacterium | reverse complement strand
TTATCGGGGCGCCCGGATTTGAACCGGGGACCTCACCGACCCGAACGGTGCGCGCTACCAGGCTGCGCCACGCCCCGAATGAGTCCAGTTTGCCACAGCCGCGACCACCTGGGCGGGCCGGAGCCCTGAGGGCGCCCGGCGGATCCTGATTACGGCAGACCCGGGACGACCTGACTCACCGTCTTGGTGACCTGGCCGACGACCTTGGTAGCCGGCTTGGCGACGCTGGAGACCGTCGACGAGACCGGTGACGACGATCCCGATCCCTGCCCAGACGATGGCGGCGAGAGCGAGGAGGTGACCGACGACGTCGTCTGCTTGACCGCGCCCGCGACGCCTTGGACGGTCTTGGAGACGGTGCTCCCCAGCTTGCCGACGGCGCCGCCGGCGGTGGAGACGACGTGCTGGGTGGTGGACCCGACGTGCTGGGTGGTGGACCCCACGCCGGACACCGCCTGCTTGACCGGCGTGGCCGCGGAGGAGACCCCGCTGGGCACCGTCGTCGCCCGGCTGACGATCCCGGCGGTGCCGTGGGACCCCTGGGATCCGGCCGAGGCCGTGACGTGCCGGGCCGTCGTGCCTCTCGACGCCGCCGTCGAGTGCCCGCCGGCCGCGCCATGGCGGCCGGAGCTGGCCTGTAGGGCATGGAGCCGGGCTACCGCGGCGGCCGCCGGCGACGACGATCCGATCGTCACGGCGCGATGTGCCCCGGCACGGTGAGCGGTGGCGGCCGCCGAGACCGGGACCGGGTGATGGGGGCGACCCGACGCCGCGGCGTTGTGGAGGAGAGTCCCGCCCACCCCGGCGATCGTGAGCGCGGCCGCGGCCACCGCAGCGGGGCCGAGCGACATCGCCGAGTTGCCCGCCTGTTCGGCGACGACTGGGGCGTTCTGGAGCGTGGCGGCCGTGAGCTGGTGCGACCCGCCGCCGGATCCCGGGCCGGCGCCCCGGCCCCGCCCCCACGGCCAGCGCAGGCGGGCCAGCGGGAACGGCAGGAGCGCGGCGATCTTGGCGGCGATGCTGCGCGGGCGGACGAGCGCGTCGTCGACCCCGGCCTGAAGGGCGACATGGCGGCAGGCCTGACAGTGGGACAAGTGCCGGGCGAAGCGACGGCGCTCGCGGATTCCGAGCGCCCGGGCCGAGGCCAGGGCTCCGCCCTCGATGGCGAACTGCACCTGCTCGCAGCGGCGGCCGCTGGCGAGCTCCTGGTACTCCTCCGACAGCTTGCGGCGGGCGCGGAACAGTCCGCTCTCCACCATCTGGCGGGTCATGCCGAGGCGGTCGCCGATCTCGTCGTAGGAGAGACCCTCGAACTCCCGCAGTACCAGCAGCTGGTGGTGGGTCTCCGACAGGCCGCCGAACGCCCCGCGGAGATCGTCCAGGCGCTGCTTGCTCTCGACCGCCGCCGGCGGCGTGGGCAGCCGCGACAGCACCGCGGGCGGCTCGCCGGACAGGTCCGGGTCGGCCTCGAGAGACACCTCCCGGGAGCGGTGGCCCCGTCGGTACTCGTCGATGCAGGCATTCTTGGCGATCTCGTAGATCCACGGCTTGAACGCGATCTCCTGATCGCCGGATCGCATCCGTCTGAGCGCGGACATGAACACGTCCTGCGCGATGTCCTCGGCGCGACCGTGATCGTGGACGCGGCTCACGATGAAGGCGAAGATCCGCTCGCGGTAGCGCGCATACAGCTCTCCGAACGCGCGGTCGTCGCCGCCACGCGTCGCCGCGACGAGCTCTGGCTCGTCGTGAGCCGGGCAAACCGAGGTGGGGCTCAGCATCACTGCCATGGCGACCCTGCTCGAGCTTGGGGGACGGGACGGGGGACCACCGAGATTCCTCTCTACTGAACGGTAGCGTTCAGCAAAAGGGCTGTCCAGCGGCAAGCGTAGGGTTCCCGAAAACAAAAGCTCATAAACAGGCGCGATGCCAGAAAAACACGTTGCTTACGAACGGTTTCTCCGTCCAGCGGCGTTGTCAGCGTCCGATCCAAGAGGCATACTTGTGACCATGTAGTGACCGTCAAAAGGAGAGAACACCGATGGCGAATCACCTGACGCCCACCGAGCTTGCACGGGAAGCTGGGTTGGACCGGCGAGACGTAATCGTCAAGTGCTGCGAGATGGGCGTCCCCATTTTCAACGGTCGCATCGACAAGACCCTCTTCCTCTCTAGCCTCCGCGAGACCACCGTCTCCCCACAGCCTCAGACCCAAGCCGCAAGCGCTTAGCGGCGCCTGCTCACAGCACGGCTCGCGCCCCGCGCTGAGCCCTTCGCCTCGGAGCGTCCTACTGCTGCGCCGCTTGGCGCAGCAGCGTCGAGGTGGTCTGCTCCAGAATCTTGCGCCAAGCCCGCGTGGGCTCGCGCTCGGCCTCGA
>JBPYFQ010000128.1:0-6686 GCA_051985625.1 Solirubrobacteraceae bacterium | reverse complement strand
GTCCGAAGGACGAGGCGTTCGTGGTCGTCGTCGAGGGCCAGGCCCGTGCGGTCAGCACCGCGCCTGACGGAACCGAGGTATCGCTTGGCGTCCTGGGCCCGGGTGAGACGAGCGGCGAACGGTCACTCGTGGAGGAGGCCCCGCCGACGGTGACCTTGCGCGCGGCATCCAGCGCCGCGCGTGTGCTCCGCCTCGAGCGGCCGCTCGCGCTCGCGCTGGCCCGGGCGCATCCCGAGGCGGCCGCCGGCTTCCGCGCCCAGGCGCGGGCGAAGCGGATCGGCGCGTTCCTGCGATCCGATGCGACGTTCGGACAGCTTGACCCCGCCGCGCTGGCGCTCCTGGTTGAGCGCGGCCGCGAGATCGAGGCCGCCGACGGCGACGTGATCGTGAGCGAAGGAGCGCGCACTGATCACTGGTGGATCGTCGAGTCAGGACGCCTGGTCGAGCACACCGGCACCGGCTCGGCGGGCCGCAATGTGCGCTACCTGCGCGCGGGTGACGTGGTGGGGGAGATCGGCGCCCTGCGGGGGAGCCCCCGCCTGGCCACGGTCACGGCGGTGGGACCATGCCGATTGCTGGAGCTTGACGGCGCGGTTCTGACCGAGCTGGGCTCGCTGGACCCGTCGTTCGCCGCCCGGCTCGAGGACCGAGCGCGACTGCACTTCAGCCGCGTCGCGGTGCGCCCCCTGGACTTCGGTGGCAGCGAGGTCATGTCCGGGGTGATGCAGCGGCCGCCGCCGCCTCCGCCATCCCGGGATGACGGGATCGCCGCCGGGGTGAAGGTCTCCGACGCGCCCGCCGAGGCGGAGCCGTGGGTCGCGCCGCGCCGCTTCCCGTTCGTCCGTCAGATCGATTTCGCTGACTGCGGCGCGGCCGCGCTGGCGATGATCTGCCGGGCGTTCGGCCGCTCGGTATCGCTGACGTTCATCCGGCGGATCGCCGGGACCGGCCAGACCGGGACCACCCTCCGGGGGATCGTTCGCGCCGGGGAGGCGTGCGGCCTCGACGTGCGCGCGCTCAAGGCCTCCAAGGACCGGCTGGAGGAGCTCCCGCTCCCGGCGATCCTGCACTGGGAGAGCAACCACTGGATCGTCCTGTACGCGGTCGAGGGCGACCGCGTGCGCGTGGCCGATCCAGCGCGCGGCCTGCGCCGGCTCAAGCGGGCCGAGGTCGACGAGAAGTGGACCGGTTGGTGTGCCACCTTCCGGCCCACGGACCGCCTCGAGGAGGCGCCGATCGAGCACCTCGACCTCTCCTGGTTGCGCGCGTTTGTGCGACCGCTGCGCGCCAAGCTGGCGCTGGCGACCGTCCTGGCTCTGGTGGCGGTCGGGCTGCAGCTCCTCTCGCCGGTCCTGACCCAACGCGTGGTGGACACCGCCGCCCAGAAGGACCCCGGCAAGGTCACCCTGCTGATCGCGGCGATCGTGGGTCTGCTCCTGCTCGGGCTGGCCATCAGCCTGTTCCAGCGCCGGATGCTGGCGCGAGCCGCGGTGCGCCTGGACGCCGACGCGCTCGATTTCGTCTCCGGGCGCCTGCTGGAGCTTCCGCTCGGGTACTTCGAGGCGCGCCGGACGGCGGATATCGAGCGCCGTCTCAATGGGCTGCGACAGGTGCGGTCACTTCTGGTGCAGGGAATCGTGGGCGGGCTGTCCGGGGTGATCCAGCTGCTGCTGTCGCTGCTGATCATGTTCAGCTACTCGCCGATCATCGGCGGGGTGTTCCTGGCCACGGCGCCGATCTACGCGGGGCTCATGCGCTACTCCTCGCGCCGGCTCCGACCCACCTTCGACAGCCTCGAGGAGGCCTATTCGCGCCATGCCGCCAAGCAGCTTGACGCGATCAAGGGGATCGAGGCGGCCAAGAGTGCGGGTGCCGAGGAGGGACTGCGACAGGGGATCCGGCAGGAGTTCGCAAACCTGGCCGACCGCGTCTTCCACAGCGACTGGGTCCTCATGTTCTACGACGCCGCCGTCCAGATCGCCGGCTTCCTGCTGTTCGTGCTGTTCCTCTGGGTGGGCGCATTGCTGGTCGCCGAGGGGCAGCTCTCAATCGGACAGCTGGTCGCCATCAACTCCCTGGTGCTGCTGGCCAACGCCCCGATCGCGCAGCTGCTTGGCCTGTGGGACCAGGTCCAGCAGGGCACCGTCCTCCTGCAACGTCTTCAGGACGTGCTGGAGGCCGAGCCCGAGCAGCGCCAGGACGGCGCCCCGCTGACCCCGGTGCGTCGCCTGTCCGGTCGCATCGCCCTGCGCCAGGTCGAGCTCACCTATGCCGATTCCGATCACCCGGCGCTGGAATCCATCTCGCTCGTGCTCGAGCCCGGTTCCACCCTCGGCCTCGTCGGGCGATCGGGATCAGGCAAGTCCACGCTGGTGCGGTGCCTGGCCGGACTCGTCGTCCCCAGCGGCGGCAGCATCCTGTACGACGAGGTCGACATGCGTGAGCTGGACTGGCGGCAGCTCCGCCGCCGGATCGGCGTCGTGCTCCAGGCTCCCTACCTCTTCGACGACACGATCGCCGCCAACATCGCGCTCGGTGAGGAGATGCCTGACCTCGCACGGGTGCAGCGGGCAGCCGAGATCGCCGATGCCGCCGGCTTCATCGAGAGTCTCGCGCTCGCCTACGAGACCAAAGTGGGCGACAGCGGCATGCGTCTGTCCGGCGGCCAGGCCCAGCGCGTGTGCATCGCGCGGGCGCTGTATCACGACCCGCCGGTGCTGCTGTTCGACGAGGCCACCAGCGCCCTGGACACCGAATCGGAGGCGACCGTCAAGCGCAACCTCGACCGGGTGCTCGAGCAGCGTACGGCGGTGATCGTCGCCCACCGTCTGACGACGATCCGCGACGCGGACTCGATCGCTGTGCTGGAACAGGGGCGGCTGGTCGAGTACGGGACGCACGACGAGCTGCTGGCGCGTGAAGGTCTCTACCACCACCTCCAGGCCAGCCAGCTCGTGTGACAGGAGGGCCTCAGCGGCTGACCGCGCCCTCGGGCTGAGCGCTACCTCTTCGACGGCGCTCCGGCCAGCGCGGGTGTCCCGGCTGCGCGATCGGTCGCCCGCCGCCCGGCGAACCGGCGCCCCGGGACGGCGACCCGCCAGCCGATGGCGATGAATGCCACGTTCATGCAGTCGTCGCCGAGTACGTCGAGTGGGGGGCGTAGGCCGCCGACGGCGAAGCTGATGAACATCGTGGCGATCAGCAGCACGCCGACCCAGCGCGGCAGCGTGCCGGCCCGCAGGATCGCCACGCCGAGACACACCAGGCCGACCAGCCCGCAGACCAGTGCGACGGCTTGCCAGGCCGCGAAGCCGCTCGGGTCGTGGGCGGGAATGCCGCCGTGGGTGACGAGGTAGGGCTTGACGAACCCCTCAATCACGCCCTCGCCGACGTTGAGCATCAGGATGCCCACCAGCGTCCCGGCATAGCCGAGGGCGGTCAACCGCGGGAAGCGGCCGTTCTGAGCGCTGAAGATCGCCGGCAGGCCGAGCACGGTCAGGATCGTGCCGGCCAGCGCGATCGCGTACAGCGGCTGGAACAGCGGATCGGCGAAGTGGGCATCGCCCGAGCCCCCGGCAATAGTTCCGGCCGCCAGGAATCCGGCGATCGCGAGTGCGCCGCCGAGGGCGAGCGCGTAGCCGGCGAGCCGGCATTGCAGTGTGGTCATTGTGGTGCTCCTCCCGTGGGTGCCCGTCGCGCCCCGCTGGCGCCACGTGGCCCGGGCATGCTCGCCGCCCGGGTGTTGGCCGGCGTCGGCCACAGGTCGGGTCCGCGCTACCCCCGGGGTAGCGTTGGCCTCGCCACCGGTGGTTCCGCGGGACCACGCCGGTCATCCTCAGGAATGACGACCGCCATGGGCGACGCCCGGTAGCGTCCGCGCCATGGACCGCCTGACTCGCCAGGATCTGTGGGACGGGGTGTTCGCCCTCGCGGTGACGGTCCTGGCGCAACTCGACCTCTGGTTCAACGTCGAAGGCGCCACGCACTACGGGCCCCGGGCGGCCAACGTCGCCGCCACGGCGGTCGCCACCCTGGCGCTCGCCCTTCGGCGCCGCGCGCCGCTGATCACCGCCGGCCTCGTCGCGGTTGCGGTGAGCGGCCCCCAGCTGGTCACGGTCCTGACCGTCCAGCTGTGGGGCGATTTTCTCCCCCTGCTCGTCGCCGCCTACTCGGCCGCTCGATACCTGCCGGCGCGCCCGGCCGCGGCCGGGGTCGTCGTGCTGGGCGCCGCGCTGCTGATCGTCGAGCTGCGGGTCCCGGTGACCGGCACAACCGCCAACATCCCCTTCATCTGGGTCCCGTTCTGCGCCACGGTGGCAGCGGCGCGTGCGGTGCGCGCCCTCGAGCGTCGTCACGCGGAGACGAGCGACCGGGCCAGGCGCCTCGAGGCCGAACGGGACGCGTCCGTCCGTGCCGCCATCGCCGAGGAGCGCGAGCGGATAGCGCGGGAGCTGCACGACATCGTCGCCCACTGCGTGAGCGTCATGGTCGTGCAGGCGGGCGCGGCGGAGGATCTCCTGGATCGCGATCCCCAGCGTGCCCGGGAGCCGGTGGTGGCCATCCAGGAAACCGGACGCGAGGCCGTGGGCGAGCTGCGGCGCATGCTGGGGCTGCTGCGCGGCACGGCCGCGACGCCGGCGCGCGCGCCCCAACCCGGCACCGCCGAGCTCGACGAGCTCGTCGCCCAGATGAACGCGTCCGGGCTGCCGGTGGGTCTCCGGGTCACCGGCACGCCGCGGTCGCTGCCGCCGGGCATCGAGCTGGCCGGCTACCGCATCGTTCAGGAGGCGCTCACCAATACCCTGAAGCACGCCGGACCGGCCACTGCGACGGTCCGGTTGAGCTACGCCGAGCAGTCGCTGGAAATAGAGGTTGTCGACGACGGGCATGGCGGCACGGTCAACGGTGATGGACATGGGCTCATCGGGATGCGCGAGCGGGTGATGATCTACGGCGGCGACCTCGACGCCGGGCCGCGATCCGAGGGTGGCTTCCGCGTCTACGCGCGTCTGCCCGTCGAGGCCCCGCGATGATCCGGGTGGTGCTTGCCGACGACCAGGCGCTCGTGCGCGGCGGGTTTCGCTCGATCCTGGAGGGCCAGGACGGGATCGAGGTCGTCGGCGAGGCGGCCGACGGCGCCGAGGCCGTCGAGGAGGCCCTGCGCCGGCGGCCGGACGTGGTGCTCATGGACGTGCGTATGCCCCGCGTCGATGGGATCGAGGCGACGCGACGCCTCCAGGCCGACGCCCGGTTCAGCGCGCGAGTGCTCATTCTCACCACCTTCGACTACGACGAGTACGTCTACGAGGCGCTGCGAGCCGGGGCCAGCGGCTTCTTGCTCAAGAGCGTGCCGGCACGTGAGCTCGCCTCCGCCGTGAGGACCGTCGCCGCCGGCGACGCGCTGCTCGCCCCCGAGATCACGCGGCGCATGATCGAGGACTATGTCCGCCGCCCGCGGCCTCGGTCCGCCGCACCGCCCGCGCTGGCGGAGCTCACCGCCCGCGAGCGCCAGGTGCTGGAGCTCATCGCCCGGGGACGCTCCAACGCCGAGATCGCCGCCGAGTTGTTCCTGTCAGAGCCCACCGTCAAGACACACGTGAGCCGCATCCTGGCCAAGCTCGGCCTCCGCGACCGCGTCCAGGCCGTCGTCCTCGCCTACGAGTCGGGGCTCGTGCAGCCGGGCACCTAGCGGCAGCGCCTTGTTGAGGGGTCGATACGGCGGTATCTTGGAGCGCCGGTGCGTGCCCGATACCGACCACCTCGGGAGCCGAACGTCTTGTGTCGTGACAGGCGTGTGCGATGGAGCGGTCGGGTGCCACGTGAGACCGTTGGGTCCAATGGGTGGAGACGGCGTCTAGCGACGGGATGCTGGCGCCGGTCAGCTGCCCTTGCAGTCCTGCTGTGGGTCGGGCTGTTGGTGAGCGCCGGCGCCGCGTCGGCGCAGCCGGCTGCTTTCGCCTTAGTCCCGGGCTCGCCGTTTGCGAAGCCCTGCATAGGAACTCCTGAAGCAGGGTCGATCCAGTTCAGCCCGGACGGGAAGCTGGTGGTGGCCGCGTGCAGCAGTGGTGACCGAGTGGTCCTGTTTTCTGTCGGCGCGGACGGCGGTCTTAGTCCGGTGGGCCAACCCGTTATGAGCACCGGGCGGTTGCCCAAGGGCGTCCAGTTCACCCCCAGCGGAACCATGGTGGGGGTCGTGACCCAGCTTGGCCCGAACGGATCGAGCGCCACCACGACCAATCGGAATGTGTCCCTGCTCTCTGTGACCACCCAGACGGGGCTGGGAGGGGTCCTCGCGACCGAATATGCTCCCCACACGACGAGCGGCGGGTTACCGCAACCGGCGTTTATGTCGTTTGGCTTGGACGGAACCCTGCTCGCGATCTCCAACAGCCGGACCTACCCTCCCGCCACGAACATGGGCTCCGTGTCGATATTCCGGGTGGGCATCGGCGGGGCTCTGACGTTCGTGGCCGACACGCCCACCGGCAACGCGACGGGCACGACCGGCTCCAACAACACGACCCGAGGCCTCGCGTTCAGTTCCGACGGGAGCCTGCTGGCGGTCGCCAGCCCCGGCAGCAACACGGTGGCCATATTCAGGGTCGATTCGAACGGAACGCTGCACCCCGTCACGGGTTCGCCGTTCGCCGTCCCCGACATCCCGGAATATGTGCAGTTCAGCCCGG
>JBPYFQ010000127.1:0-2920 GCA_051985625.1 Solirubrobacteraceae bacterium | reverse complement strand
GCCTCGTCCCCAAGGAGCATCCCCGGAAACGTCATCGTGGTCAGAACCTCTGCACGCAGGTCGCCGGGCGGGAGCTCCTCGACCAGCGCCCGGGAACGCGTGAGGGCGCGAGCAGCCTCGCCAGCCGCGAACAGCTCCCGGACGCCGGCGACGCGCCGGGCGGTGGCCGCCACGGAGGCGGAGACAGGGGTGAGCCGGGCGGCTTGCTCGAACAGGTCAGCCGCCACCGTCGGGGCGCCGCGCGCGGCGGCCGCGCGCGCCCCAAGCTCGATGCTGTCTGCCACGTTGGCCTCTGGCTTGGACGCCGCCGCGGCGAGATGCCGCGCTCGCTCCACGGGATCGGCGCTCGCGGCGGCCAGATCGCGGTGCACCGTCCGACGCTGGCCCGGCGGGAGCGTTCGATAGGCGGCCGCGGCCAGCAGAGGGTGCGCGAATCGCAGCTCCTGTTCGTGCTCCTCGAGTACCCCCGATGTGAAGGCGGGATCGAGGACGCGCTCATCGCCGACAAGGTCGGCCAACTGATCGACCGTCGGGTGCATGGCCGCCGCCAGCGTCCCCAGCGCGGTCCTCGTCGGCTCGGGCAGCTCGGTCAGTCGCCGCGCCACGAGTCCAGAGAGATCCGCGGTTGCGACCGACCCGCCGGTGTGATCGGGCTGGGCGGCGGCCAGCTCGAGTGCGTAATACGGGTTGCCCGCGGTGAGATCGGCCAATCGCCGACCGCCGGGTAGCGACAGCGAGATTCCGAGGCGCTGGCGCACCAGCGAGCGCAGCGATTCCACGGACAGGCCGCCGAGCCTGAGTCGGATGAGTCGCTCCCGGTCGAACCCGAGGTGCAGCTCTTCGACCGGGGCGCGGATTGCCGCCAGCACCAGCAGCGGCTCATCGCGAAGGCGAGCAAAGGCTACCCGCAGCGCCCGCAAGCTTTCCTCGTCGAGCCACTGGAGGTCATCTATTCCGAGCACCAGCGGCTGGCGCGAGGCAAGCGCCCGCAGCACACTCGTCGTCGCACTCGCCACCGTACGAGCCTCGATCCCCAGCGGCCCGGGTTCCGTGCGCAGTAACGCGACGTCGAGCGCGACGCGCTGCGGCATCGCCAACTCGTCCAGCACCTCGTCGATCACGCGATCGAGCAGCGCCTCGAGCCCCGCGAACGCCATCTCCGCCTCCGACTGCACCGGTCGCACGACCAGCACCCGTCGACCCACGCCGGCAGCATGATCGAGCCCGGCTCTGAGCAGCGTCGATTTGCCCACCCCCGGCTCGCCCTCCATGACCAGAGCCGCAGGCCCGCGTGTGGCTTCGACAAACCGCGCCACGGCGGAAAGCTCTTCCCCGCGGCCAACCACCGTGTCAAAACCGTGTGGGTTCCCCCGATGCGCCACTGACCACGCCGATCTTACGTTCTGCGCCGACATCAACCAACACCTCGCCGGCTCACCTCATTGATGCCGAGAAGGAGGAACTCACATGTCTCACGCACACAAACGCATCACCGCTGGGATCGCCGCGACCGCGCTCGCGCTCGGGACAGCCGCACCAGCCGCCGCCATGCCCATCGGGCCGGGCGGGAATGGCACGCCAACCTCGGTGAGCCCTCAGCCGAGCGTCCAGCCGGCCATTCATCACGGCAGCGGAACCAACTCGGACTGGGCCTACCTCGCCGCCGGAACGGGCGTGGCCTCACTGGCCCTGCTCGGCATCGGCGGCACGGCGCTCGGACGCCGGCAACGGCGCACCCGCGAGTCAGTCGCGTCTGCGTGAAATGACACCTCGGAGAACGCCGACGCGGATCCTCTTATACAGAGCGCTCGCGGGACAAACGGTCATGAAACAACTCGGGGAACTGGCCAGAATGATTAGGGTGGTGGGGGTGGTTGCGGCCGTCGTGGGATCGTGCGTGATCCCCAGCACCGCCTCCGCCCGCGCGGGGTTCCCGTGGTTTGCCGAATATGACGCTTCGGCGGTGACCGGATCGGAGGACATCACGTGGACCGACGACCATCGGCCCAGCTCGGCGTGTGATCCGGCCGCCATCGGACAGGGACGTGACAACGTCACGTTCCTTGGTAGCGCACCGGTCACCTTCGCAGTGCATGGGGTGGGACGGGCGGCCTTTCCGGCCGCGATCACCGGGCTCAAGCTGCGCTTCGTAGAGGATCGAATCGGTCGCCTCGCCGTTAGCCCGCTCCCGTCGGGATGCGGGGTGGGCAGGGGTGGTGGCGGCGGCCCGGCGCCCTCACGGGACTGTGGAGTGCGGGATGGGTCGGCGCTCGTGAGTATCCAACTGCCTCGGCCGACGCTCTCCGCGACCACGCTTGGTCCCTCCACGTCGAACTACCAAGACTGCCCGGTGCTCCCCGCGGAACCGCCGTGGTTCCCGCCTGTGATCACGGCCAAGATGCCGCAATTGGGCCCGAATATCGACGGTGGGGCGCCGGTCGCCACGGCCGAGATCGCCGCGAACTACCCGCTGGCCGGCAGCGGGCTGGGCGGCCACGTAAAACTGCGGCTCATGCTTCACCTCATCCGACAGGTCGTGGTTGACCCGATGGGGCTTCCGCCCGATCTGAGCACTCTGCATGTGACGCGGGACGGTCGCGTCGCGGTGCCGCTCATCTGCCCGCCTGGCCCGGCCTGCGACGGCACCGTCTCGCTTGACACCTACGTTCTGCCCGCGCGCGACGACGGCTTTGCGCCAGCACGCGTGGCACCGCCATTTCCAACCGCAGTCCCGACCCCCATCCGCCCGGTCGCCCAGGCCCGTTTCGCGCTTGCACCAGGCAAACGGCGTGTCGTGCTGCACCTAGCGAGCTCCTACCTGTCGGCCTCCCAACCGGTCCAAGCCTTTCAAGTGATCGTGCGCCAGCGTGTCGGCCGACGACGAGTGGGTTACTGGATCGGTTGGGTCCGAGTGGCCGGC
>JBPYFQ010000126.1:0-98104 GCA_051985625.1 Solirubrobacteraceae bacterium | reverse complement strand
GCGCAGCTGAACCTGATGGAGTCCGAGGGCGTGCGGCTGCTGCGTGTGGACGCGTCCTGGAGCGCGATCCAGCCCCAGGCGCCGACCGCGGCCGGCCCCGGTTATCGGTGGGGCGCCGAGGATGCCGAGGTGGCGGCCCTGGCCGCTCATCACATCCAGTGGCTTCCAATCGTCGACTACTCGGCTCCGTGGGCGGCGACCCACCCGGGCGACTGGCGCAGCCCGCCCGCCAACGACGCACAGTTCGCCGCCTTCGCGGCGGCGATCGCCGCGCGCTACGGGCCCGGGGGGACCTTCTGGCTGCAGAACCCACAGCTCCCCTTCGAGCCCGTCAGCGCGTTCGAGATCTGGAACGAGGAGAACGGCGACTACTTCTGGGACACCGGCCCCAATCCCGCGGGCTATGCCCGGCTGTATCTGGCCGCGCGCAGCGCGATCCACTCGGTGAATCCCGCGGCCCAGGTGATGATCGGCGGGCTGACGAACCCCCGGCTGGGCATCGGCGCTCTGGCGTTCATCGCCGCGATGTTCCAGCAGGACCCGGCCCTGTACGGCAATGTCGACGCGCTGGGACTGCATCCGTACGCCCCGACTCCCCAGGGCGTGGTCAACAACGTCGCCCAGGCGAGGACGCTGCTCGACTCTCTGGGACAGGACGCCACCACACTCGACGTCACCGAGTTCGGTTGGGAGGTCGGGGCGACCAGCGCCGCCGAGCAGCAACGCGCCGAGATGATGAGCGCCGTGGCCCAGGAACTGGAGAACTCCAACTGCGGCATCGGCCTGATCGCCGTGTACGACTGGATGGATCCGTCCTACATCACCGGGGGAGATTGGGGCGTGGCCGGTGCGGGCGGGCTCCGACACGCCGGAGTGTCGTGGTTCGCCGGACTGGGCGCCGCGGCGCGGACGCCCCAGACCACGCCGTGTCAGCTGGCGGGCGCCACCGCACCGGCCGCGGCGCTCGCGGCGCCGGCGATCGCCGCGCTGAGCAACGCGGCGGCCACCGCCACGACCCCACCTTCGGCGGCGGCGCCCATCCGACAGGCCTCCAGCGCCACTCCTCCCCGCGCCGCAGCCGTGCTCCGCCCGGCGACGCCGGCGCACCGGCACACGGGCGTCAGGCGCCGGCGGACCGGTCGTCGCCGAGCGCACGTGCGATCCCGGTCGTCGATGGCGCGCCGGGGCCGATCGCGTCTGGCCGCGGCAGCTGCGCGGGCTGGACGGGCCGGCGGGCCGCTCAGGTAGCCGACGCCAGCGGCCGGCAGCGAACGCAGGCATGGGCAATGCCGCGGCGGTAGAGCACGAGTTCCTCCCAGCCCTTGGCGTTGCGCAGCCGGCTCAGCACGGCGCGCGGCCCGAGCCGCGGGCGCTCGTAGCGGGGCCCGAACGGGACGAAGTACGGCTCGCCGGACTGCACGATCTCAAAGCCCGCCTGCTCGATCATCGCGTGAAGCGCGGCCAGGTTTGGCTGCCACCACCAGACGCGGTCCTCGGCGTCCAGGCGCGCGCTCGGGGTGCGCGGGCGCAGCTTGGTGAGCACGTACTCGATGCAGTCGTTGATGATCACATCGCCCGTGGCCACCGTGCGGATGGCTTCGAGCGCGCCCACCGGGTCTCGGAGGTGCAGCAGCAGCGAGCCGACAAACACGAAGTCGAAGGTGCCGAGCGCCTCGGGCGAGATCTCGTACACTGTGAGGGCGTGGCGCTCCACGGCCGAGCCGAGCGCGTCGCGGGCGATCGGGAAGCCGTTGCCGTTCGCCTTGATCTTCTCCAGATTGGCCTTGCCGCCGTCGTAGGACTCCCGGATGCGAGCCCGCCCCGGCCAGTCCCAGCGGTAGGGATCGGGCACGTCGACGGCGTGCACCTCAGCGGCGCCGCGGCGCTCCATCTCGAAGGCCCAGAATCCATCCCAGGTGCCGACGTCGAGACAGCGCATGCCGGCCAGCGAGGCGGGCATGGTGACGCGGTCGATGACCGGACGGGTGTCGACCCAGCCCGGAGTGACCACGCCCGGGGCCAGCTCGAGCGTGTGGTACCAGTCGTGGTTGCGGGCGACGCGCTCGGCGAGCACGCCGTGGTCGACGCGCTCGCCGCTGGCGATGTCAGGTGGGGCGATCTCAGTCACGTGCCAAACGTAGCGGACCGCATTCCGGTATGACGCAGTTCCCGGTAGCGATCAGTTCCTCCACTTTTACACCCCAATATGGAAGATCAGCGGGTGCTGGCGCTTCGCACCTTGGCACTGCCTAGAGTATTCGCGCCGTGCCACCCGATATCTCCGCGATCGTTCCGGTGCGCGACGGTGCGCACGCGCTGCCCGGACTGCTCGACAGCCTCGGCCGGCAGACGCTCCCGCGCGAACGCTTCGAGGTGATCGTCGTCGACAACGACTCCTCCGACGACACCGCCGAGGTGGCCGTCGCGCACGGAGCGACGGTCGTGCGGGAGCCGATCGCCAACCGCTCGCGCGCCCGCAACCGCGGCGCGGCGGCGGCGCGCAGCCGGCTCTACGCCTTCACCGACGCCGACTGCGTGGTCGACCCGGGCTGGCTGGAGGCATTGCTCCGCTCCGCCGACCGGGCGCCGCTCGTCGCAGGCGACGTGCGGTTGCGCGTCCGTCAGCCTCCCAACGCCATCGAACGCTTCGAGGCGCTGTGGCGCTTCGGCCAGGAGTTCTGGGTCCACCAGGGCTGGGCGGCCACGGCCAACCTGCTCGTCCATGCCCAGGCCTTCGAGGCGGTGGGAGGCTTTGACCCGACCTGGCGTCACATCGGTGAGGATGTGGACTTCTGCTTTCGGGCCCGAACGGCCGGGTATGCCCTGGCCTACTGCGCCGAGGCGATCGTCGACCACGACGGCGAGCGGGCGCTGAAGCCGTTGCTCAGCCGCTGCTTCCGGCACGGCTATTCGGTCAACCAGGCCCACTACCGGCTCGGGACGGGGCAGCGGGCCTGGCGCGATCCCCGTCCGGCGCTGGCGGCGGACCGCGCGCTGCGGCTCTTCGGACACACCCCGGAGCGATTCGAGCCCGCCGAGTGGCGGCGGATGGCCCGCATGGCCCGGCTCGGCTACCTGGCCCGGATGGCCGGCTCGGCTTGGTCGGAACTGCGGCGTGTACGTTGACAGTTCTCTAGGATTCGGTGCAATGGCTGTCGTCGAGAAGACACTCGGAGGGGCCTCGGGCTCCAGCACCGCGTCGGCCGGGCCGCTCACGGCTCGGCTGCTGGCCGAAGTGCTGGGAGACGCTCACCGCTACTCCCCGGGGCTCGAGCCCCACCGCCCAACCGTCGTGGCAGCGCGGCCGCCGCTGTCGCGACGCGCCGTCACGGCGGTTCGAGACCGCACCCGCGACCGGCTTGAGCGTATCGCGGCGCGTGCCGGATTCAGTCACCGCCATTTCGATCCTGAGCGCGGAGCGGCCGCCCTGCAGCGCATCGTCGCGCTGAGCGGCGCGCTTGAGGCCACCTACGCGCGGCTCGGCGACGAGCGCTCGCGCCGGGCCATGGTCGAGGTGCTGAAGCTGCGGGTGCTCGGTCCGTGCCATGCCCCGCTGCGGATAACACCCGAGGCCTACCGGGCGCGGCAGCGCTACGCCGACCAGGAACTGCGTCTGCAGCCGGATACGTTCGCCGTATCGGATCCCTGGTTCTCGCCCCTCTCGCTGTACCGAGTACCCGTCGCCGACGGTCCGGCCGTCACGCTCCATAGTCATTCCGTCGACGTGGTCAGCGTGTTCCTTCTCGAGCAATACGGCTACGGGGAGACCGTCCGCGCGCGCCCGGGCGACGTCGTCCTCGACGTTGGCGGGTGCTGGGGCGACACCGCGCTGTACTTCGCCGCCCGCGTCGGACCGGCCGGCAAGGTCTACACCTTCGAATTTGACCCTGAGAGCTTGGCGATCATGCGGGCCAACCTGGCACTCAACCCGGAGCTGGCCGGACGGATCGAGATCGTCGAGCGAGCGCTATGGGACCGCTCGGACGAGGTCCTTGAGATCGCTCAGGCCGGGCGCATGACCACGGTCGGACGTGCGAACGGCGGCGGCCCAGCGCTGCAGGCGCCCACCGTCACGGTGGACGACTTCGTGCGCGAGGCGGACCTTGACCGGGTCGACTTGATCAAGATGGACGTCGAAGGCGCCGAGCCGTGGGTGCTGGCGGGGGCGGCCGACACGCTGGCCGGCGTGCGCCCACGGTTGGCGATGGCTGCCTATCACCGCGACGACGATCTCGCCCGCTTGCCAGCGGCATTGGACACCGAGTACCGGCTCTATCTCGAGAGCTACTCGCCGCTCGAGGACGAGACCGTGCTGTTCGCGAGCCCGGTCAAAAGCTCGACGTAGCGCGGGCGCAACCGGTCCCAGCTGAACTGCTCGTAGACGTAGCGGTGGCCGGCCCCGGCCCGGGCGTGAGACGGCACGGCGCGCAGCGTTTTGGCCAGCAGGCGCCTGAGCGCCCCGGGCTGCGAGAAGTCGGCGTAGCCGACGTGCTGGCCGCCGGCGAAACGCATGACCGGGTTGTCGTGGGCGAGGCTCGGCACTCCGTGGATCAGGGCTTCGACCAGGGCCCGGGCCTGTGCCTCGACAGTCGAGGCCAGCACGAAGACGTCGCTGGCTCTCAGCAAGGCGGGCACGGTGGCCGCGGGAACAGTCCGCATCTCGAAACCAGAGGCTCCGAGCCGTTCCTCCCCCAGCGCGCGCACAGCCGGCGTCTCGCGGTCGGGCTCACCCACGAGTAACAGGTACGGACGTGGCTCGGGGAGTGCGGCGAGCTCCTCGATCAGGTAGTCGAGCCGCTTGTGTGAGTGGTTCAGCGCCGCCACGCTGATGACGATGCGACGTTCCAGGGGGAGATCGAGCTCGCGCCGGAGCGCGGGGCGGTCGGGCGCCGTGAGCTGAGGCGGGATGTGGAAGCCGAGGGGCAGCACGGTGTGCCGGGACGGGTCGCCGCCGCGACCGGCGATGTAATCGAGGGCGGCCGGGGTGAGCTCCTGGACGTGGTCGAGGTGGTCGAAGTTGCGCCAGGCGAAGCCGCCGTTGGAGAGCAAGAGTTTGAACGGCTGGCGGCGCATCGCGCGCAGACTCGACAACACCCGAGCGGTGTCCCATTCACTCAGGAAGATGACCTGCGGGCGGGCGCGAGCGATCGCCGGCTGCAGGGCAAGGGCAAAGGCGAGCGCTTCGATGCGATAGGGCCGGGCGCGCAGGGCGCGGCCCAGGGCGGTGGCCAGGTGTCCGTCACGGCGGGGGGTGCGCACAACGAGCTCGCCGACACCCGAGCGGCCTGAGCCCTTAGCCAGCGTCAGATCGAGGGACGGCTCGCCGCGTAGGGCCTCGAAGCACTCGCGTGCAAAAGATTCGTATCCGCGGCGCGCGTGGTCGAGACCACAGCATGCGATGAGCACCCGGGGTTCGCGCGTCACTACGACTTTCGCACCGGCCGCGTCTGCTCCGACTCCTGTCCGGGCGGCCCGAAGTAGTCGATCGCGCGGGCGGGCGCGCCGACGGCCACTGTGTAAGCCGGGATCGGATTGGTGACCACCGAGTTGGCGCCCACGATCGCGCGCCGACCCACATCGGCCATGATGGTGCACTTGGTGGTGATCAATGCATCGTCGTCGATACGCAACGGCGTGAAGTCGTAGCCCTGCTCCAGCATCGGCCGGGTGAGATCTCGGAACCGATGCTGCCCGTCGAGGAGAATGGTTGTCTGCCCGAACACGCAGCGGTCGCCGATATCGATCGAGGTCGTGCACTGCATGAGGACCGAGTAGGTGAACACGCTGCCTGAGCCGATGGTGACCCGTCCGCGTCCCGACACCTCGGCGCGGAAGTCCCGGCGGAACTCGACTCGGTCGCCGACGATAAAGCTGCCCTCGCCGGGCATGAACAGGCTGAACCCCGGACCGAGGTAGGTGTCTCGGCCGAAGCGGATGTCGGCCTGGGGATGGCGAGCGATTACCCAGGCCTTGCGCACCGCCGACATGAGGCGCGGCCCGCGGCCGTAGCCGATCCGAACCGGCAGCCACCGCAGCCACTCGCGGACGCGGGACGCGGCCTGTGCGTTCGGCGTGGGGCCGTGGCCGTTCATCGCGTGGGAACGCTACGCATCTGCCCCGGGTGAGGCGCCGGCGCGGCGGCGGCCCACTCAGCCAGGAACTCTGGCGCAAACGCGGCTCTGAGAACGGCGTCGTAGCTCCGCCAGGCGAGCGGTCCGACCCACGGGGTGCCCGGGGGCACGAAACGCGTGAGCCGCGCGGCCCGTCCGTTCGGCGCCGGTGCGGCCTGCGCGCTAGCGAAGCGCTCGTAGAAATAAGGCCGAGCCTCCGGGTAGCGCTCGACGAAGCGCCGCTCGGCGATGGCGATCCGGCGCAGGTTGCGTCGCCAGCTCTGGGGAGTCTCGGTCTTGAGATGGTGGCCCAAGGCGGCGCGGTTGTAGAGCAGGCGGAGGCCGTGGTCGGCCAGGCGGCGCGCCAAGTCAAGGTCCTCGTAGCCAAACGGGAAGTCCTCCTCGTCAAAGCCCCCCACCTGCTCGAGCAGCGCGCCCTTCAGCGACACGTTGCAGCTGTAGAAGCGCTCCCAGCCGGCCTCAAGCCCGGTGATGGAGCCATAGTCGAACTGGATCCCGGCCTCCAGCCAGCGCATGAACGGGGTGACCCTGACCGCCGGCGACCAGCGTACCGGCCCCAGGACTGCGACCTCACCGACCGGGTACCGGTCGTGCCAGGCGAGGTGCTCAGCGACCAACCTCGGAGTGGGCACGATGTCGTCGTCGAGGAAAAGCACGAGCGGCGCCCGGGCGGCGCGCCAGCCGACGTTGCGAGCCGCCGAGGCCCCGGCGCGCGCAGCGCGCAGGATCCGGACCTCCAACTCCGGCGGGGGCGTGAGGGACGCCCGGCCGGGCGCCTGCGCGTCGAACACGAGCACCACCTCGACCGGGTGGCCGGCGGTCTGCTCGGCCAGGCGTGCCAAGACGGCCGGCAGCGTCGGCGAGTGTCCCAGGGTGGGGATGACGATCGACAGCCTCATAGAACCGGCGTCCGCCACTGAAGGCTCCCCCGCACCAGACCCCAGCACGTGGCGCCGTCGATCACCATCGAGCCAGCCGCGAACCGCAACCGCGCACGCCATGTCGGCCAGCGCCCGGCTTCGATCGCCACCCAGTAGGCGTACGGCACGGCCAGCGTTATCCAGGCCGCGCGTCGGGTGACCACAGCCGCCGCGGCGGCCGCGAGCGCGACATCGAACCGGGCCGTCTTGCGGTGAAAGAACCACCGCCGGTAGAACGTGGCCTGGCGCAGCTCGGGCACGAGCCGTGCCAGACCGGGCATGTCGGCGCTCCAGTGCAGGCGGTCGGCGACCTCATCACGCAGGCCGCCGGGCACAACCGCGTGATGGACGACGGCATCCGAGGCGAACGCCACGCGCGCTCCGCGCCGGCGGGCACGCCAGGCGAACAGGGTGTCCTCGCCGATCGGGGTCCGGCTGGCGCGCGCTCGGCGGCGGTCGGGCGAGGCTGCGCGAACGCGATGGTCGAGTGCCCAATCGCGAAAGCCACCCACCGTGTCGAACAGATCTCGGCGCACGAACAGATTGGCCGTCTGGTAGAAGCCGCCGTCACGGTCGACGACGACCGTGCGGTCGAACGGCGTGCGGTGGGCATCGGGATCGGGGACGACGGCCCCCTGCACGAGGTCGGCGCCGGCCAGCGCGCGGAGGCCCGCAGCCAGCCAGTCGCCATCCGGGAAGCAATCGGAGTCGGTGAAGGCGAGCACGGGCGCGCGGGCCTCCTCGGCGCCTCGGTTGCGGGCCGCCCCAGGTCCCCGGCTGTGCTCGGTCCCGATCAGCCGAACCCGGGGCGCATGGCGAGCCGCGATCTCCCGGGTGGCATCCCGCGAACCGTCGTCCACGACCACAACCTCGTACGCCTCGCCGAGGGTTTGAGCCTCCAGCGCGTCGAGGGCGCGCTCGAGCGTCGGCGCGGCATCCCGCGCAGCGATGATCACGGTCACGTACGGCGGTTTCACGATGTCCCTGCCCAGCCTGGTCGGCGCAGCGCGGCGAGCATACTCCAGGCCCGACGTGATTAGACTCAGTTGCCGATGCGGGGCCCGGTGGCCGATCTGGTGAGGTACCCGATGCACCGCGCAGCATTCCGGGCCCGTGTCATGCGCCCGTACTGGGAGCGCCGGTTTCACTCCTTCGGCGACGGCGCGATCGTCCACCGCCCGGGAAGCATCTTCGGCGCCCGCCAGATTTCCATCGGCGAGCACGCGCTCATCCTCGCCGGCACATATCTCTCGGTGGAGCGACCGGCCTGGAACCGGCCCGCACCGGTGCTCTCGATCGGAGCCCGCGTAGGGATCCGCCCCTACTGCATGATCAGCGCGGCGGAGTCGATCGTCATCGAGGACGACGTGATCATCGGGGCCTTCACGAGTCTCATCGACTCCGACCACACGTTCGCGGAGGGCCGCCCCAACGTCATGCACAACTCGGTGGCCAGCGCCCCGATTCGGATCGGGCGCGGGACGTGGTTGGCCGAACGGGTGGCCGTGCTGCGGGGGGCGGTGATCGGCCGGTGCTGCATCGTCGGGGCCAACAGCGTCGTCCGCGGGGAGCTGCCGGACTACTCGATCGCCGCCGGCGCCCCGGCTCGCGTTGTGGGACAGGTCACGGGCGTCGACGCTGCCGCACCGGCGTTCGCGCCCACGCTGTTTTAGACGGAACCAGCGCGCACCAAAAAGCAGTGCTTTACGCTCCGGTCATGCCTGAGGCAGGAATGGCTCAATTCTGGGATGCGCGCGCCCGTGAGGACGCGTTTTTCTTCGTCGACAACCGGCTCGACTACGGCCGGCCGGATCTCGAGCGCTTCTGGTCCGGCGGCGCGGCCGACCTGGACCGGCTCCTCGGCGGGCTCGGCGCCGCCATCGGCGCCACCGATGACGTGGTCGAGATCGGCTGCGGCGTGGGCCGTCTGACCCGGGTGTTGTCCGAACGCGCGGCGAGCGTGCGCGCGCTGGACGTGTCTCCGAACATGCTCGACCTGGCGCGTGAGCACAACCCGGCCCTGGACAACGTCGCCTGGCTGCTGGGCGATGGAATGACGCTGCATGGGATCGAGTCGGCCAGCGCCGAGGCGGTCGTCTCCCACGTCGTCTTCCAGCACATCCCGGACCCGCGGATCACGCTCGGGTACGTGCGGGAGATCGGTCGCGTGCTGCGCCCCGGCGGCTGGGCAGCGTTCCAGATCTCGAACGACCCCCGGGTGCACGGACCGCATCGCCGGCGCGCGCGCATCGCCGCCGCGCTGAAGGCACTCTCCAACCGGCGGCCCCAGGGACAGCGCGATCCCCGGTGGCTCGGATCGATGGTCGACCTCCACGACCTCAAGGCCGCGGCAGCCGACGGCGCAATGACGACCGAGCGCGTCGTGGGCGAAGGCACACAGCTCTGCTGCGTTCTCACGCGAGCCACCTGAGCCGGAAGCCGTGGCGAGGCACTCCCGCCTGAAGATCGCCGACCTTCGGGGCCACACGGCCCGCGGCGTGCTGGTCAACGGCGCCTTCGAGCTCGGCCTGGTCGCGGTGAGCGCACTTAGGGGCGTGGCCGTTGCCGCCTTTCTCAGCCGCAGCGACTACGGCGTCTGGGGCCTGCTCGGACTGGCGCTGTGGACGGCCCTGGGGCTCAAGGCGCAGTTCGGAGTCAACGACAAGTACGTCCAACAAGACGATGAGGACCAGGAGCAGGCATTCCAGCGAGCATTCACGGTCGAGCTCACCTTTGCGGCGGCGATGGCACCGGTCGTGGTGGCCGTCGTCGTCGTGTTCGCCACCATCAGCCAGGACTGGGCCGTGCTCGCCCCCGGCCTGGCGCTGCTTGCCCTGTTGCCGTCGACCGCGCTCCAGTTTCCCCTGTGGGCGTTCTATCGGGACATGGACTACCGTCGGCAGCGGACGCTCCAGGCGATCGATCCGGTGGGCGGAACGGTCATCACGCTCGCCCTGGCCATTGCCGGCGCCGGCTACTGGAGCCTGGTCATCGGCCTGCTGGTCGGCTCCTGGGGGGCCGCGGCGGCCGCGCTGCGGGCCTCGCCGTACCGATTGCGCCTGCGCCATGACACCGTGACGCTGCGCCAGTACATCGGTTTCTCCGCTCCCATGGTGATCGCCGGCGTCGCCACCCTGGCCACCTTTCAGGTGATCTTCCTCGTCGGCAACGGACCGCTGGGGCTGGCCGGCCTGGGCGCGTTCACCCTCGTCGGCAACCTCGTGCAGTTCACCGACCAGGCCGACACGATCGTCACATCGACGCTGTACCCGGCGGTGTGCGCGGTTCGCGACCGGACGAGCGTGCTCGCCGAGGCGTTCGTCAAGTCGAACCGGCTCGCCCTCATGTGGGCGGTCCCCTTCGGCATCGGCCTTGCTCTGTTCGCCCCCGACCTGGTGCGCTTTGTGCTCGGCCGCCGCTGGCTTTCCGCCGTGACCCTGCTCCAGATCATGGGCATCGTCACTGCCGTGCACCATGTCGGATTCAACTGGTACGCCTTCTTCAAGGCCAGGGGCAGCACGTGGCCGCTGGCCATTGTCGCCATCGTCAACGCAGCGATCGTCATCGGCGCTGGCATCCCGCTCATGTACCGCCACGGCCTGGTTGGGCTGGGCATTGCCTTCGCACTGGCGGAGGCATTCGCGCTCGTGGTCCGGGCCGTCCTGTTGATCCGCTTCTTCGGGCAGTTCGCGATCGTGAGCCACCTCACCCGGGCCTTCGCCCCCACGCTGGTGGCTGCGACCGTGGTGCTCGGCCTGCGCGCGCTGACCGGGTCCGAGCAGAGCTTGGCCGCCGCCGCGATGCTCGCCGTGTTCTCGGCCGTCGTGGTGATCGCCACCACCGCCCTTGAGCGCCCTCTGCTCGGCGAGGCGGTCGGCTACCTGACTCGCCGGCGTCCGGAGCTGGCATGAGCGTGGAGGCCGGTGAGCACGGTCGCCAGCGCGTGAGTGCCCCGGAACGGGGAGAGGAGACGGTGGCGGTGGCCATCGTGTCCTGGAACACCTGCGGCCTCCTGGCGCAGGCGCTGGCCTCGCTGCGAGCCGATGCCGAGCGAGGCCTCGCCGATGTCTGGGTCGTCGACAACGCCTCCTCGGACGGCTCGCCCGAGATGGTGGCGCGCGAGTTCCCATGGGTCTCGCTCGTGGCCAGCGGGGAGAATCTCGGATTCGGCCCGGCCGTCAATCTCGTCGCCGCACGCACGCGCTCCCCCTGGCTGGCCCCGGCCAATGCCGACATCCGGCTGTTGGATAGTGCCCTCTCGGCTCTGATCCGGGCCGGTGAGACCTATCCGCGCGCTGGCGTCGTCGCTCCCCGCCTGCTCACGCCGACGGGTGATACCCAGGTATCGGTCTATCCGTTTCCCACCTTGCCATTCACGGTGGCCTACGTGACCGGAGCAGCGCGGGCGAGCACCCGCTTGGCCCGCCGGTGGTACATCGACGACGGGTTCGATCCTGAGCAGGCCGCCGCCGTCCCATGGGCGGTGGGCGCATTCCTGCTCGTGCGCCGCGAGGCCTGGGACGAGGTCGGTGGCTTCGATGAGCGCCAGTGGATGTACGCCGAGGACCTCGACCTGGGATGGCGCATGCAGCGCGCCGGATGGCACACGCGCTACGAGCCAACCGCGCGGGTGATGCACGACGAATCGGCGGCCACCAAGCAGGCCTGGGGAGCGGAGCGGCATGAGCGATGGCACGACAGCACCTACGCCTGGTTGCGCCAGCGCCGCGGTCCGACCGTGGCCAAGGCCATCGCCGGTGTCAACGTCACCGGCTATCTCGGCCGTGCGGCGGTGCACACGGGGACTCGCAACGCGCGGGCCCGGCGTGACGCCCTGAACGCTGCACGCGCCCATGCCGCCGGACTGCGTCGATCACCCGGGCGCTGACATGCCTGTCCTGTCGATCGTCATCCCGACCCGCGACCGCCCCGCCCGGCTGCGCGACTCCCTGGCCACGCTTCAACTCCAGCGCGCGGCCGACCTGGAGGTACTCGTCATCGACGACGGCTCGACGAGCCCGCTCGCGCCCGTGGTGGCGGGCGTGACGGGTCCGGTTCCCATGCGCTGCCTGCGCCAGGCGCCGGCCGGGTTGAACGCGGCCCGAAACCGCGGCGTGGCCAAGGCGTCAGGCGAGATCATCGCGTTCCTCGACGACGACACGCTGGTCGCCTCCGGGTGGGCCGGGGCGATCACCTCGGCCTTCGCCGAGACCGGCTGCGCCGGGCTGGCCGGCCGCGTCCGGCTTCGGTTTGAGGGTGGCGCTGCGCCGACCTGGCTGGCACGCCCCCAGCGCAATTATCTGGCCGAACTGGACCTCGGACCGCTTCCGGCATGGCTGGATGCCGGGCCGGTCCCGGTGGGCGCCAACTGCGCCGTGCGCCGGTCGGAGTTCGAGCGCGTGGGCGGCTTTCGCGACGGGCTCGACCGCCTCGGGCGCTCGCTCATCTCCAACGGCGACACCGAGTTCTTTCGCCGCCTGCGCGCCCACGGTGGCCGGCTGCGCTACGAGCCGGCGGCCGAGGTGCTGCACCGGGTGCCTGCCGAGCGGCTGGCCCGCGACTTCTTCTACGCCCGGGCCCGCGCTCAGGGCATCTCGGACGCGCTCTTGGATGAGCTCGACGACGGCGCTCCCGCGCGCCCGTCCCGCGTGGCGCGGGAGCTCTGGCGCTGCGGGCGGACGGCCCCGATCCTGGCCCGGGGCCTGGCCACCGGCCGGGGAACTATGAACGCCCGACAGTGGGTCAGCTACTGCCAGGGGCGTCTCGGCGCGACGGTCCACGGCGGGCTTCCGGAATGAGCGCGGACGCGATCACGCTGAATCCGAACGTCCAGGCACCGGCGCCCGGCCGCCCACTTCGCATCCTCGCTGTCGGCAACATGTACCCCCCTCACCACGCCGGTGGATACGAGCGGGCCTGGCAAGAGGCCATGCACCACGCCCGCGCGGCCGGGCACGCGGTCCGGATTCTGGCCAGCGATCACCACGAGCCTGGAGTCGAGGGCGAGGACGACCCGGATGTCCACCGCACGCTGCGCTGGTATTGGGACCCCCAGAGGTACGCGTTCCGCAAGCTCGCCGTCCGCGAGCGCCTGGCCGTCGAACGCCACAACCAGCGCGAGCTGGATCGCCATCTCCGCACGTTCGCCCCCGACGTCGTCAGCTGGTGGTCGATGGGCTGCATGTCCCTGGCAATGATCGAGCAGGTCCGCCGGGCCGGCATTCCGGCCGCATTCCTGGTCCACGACGACTGGCTGGTCTACGGCTGGCGGCACGACGCCTGGATGCGCATCTGGCGGGGGCGTGGGCGGCGGCTGGGTCGATTGGCGGAGCGGCTGACCGGCATCCCCACCCACGTGAACGTGGCCGGCGCGGTGGTGTTCAACTCGCAGTACACGCGCCGGCGCACGCTCCACGCCGGGCTGCCCCTGGCGGACTCGAGCGTCGTCTACCCGGGGATCGACACGACCTTCCTCGAGGCGCCGGCCCCGCGGCCCTGGACCTGGCGGCTGGCCTACGTCGGACGACTTGATCGTCAGAAGGGCGTCGACGTCGCCATCCGCGCCCTGGCCGACCTGCCCGCCCGGGCCACCCTCACCGTGTGGGGAAGCGGCGATCAGCGCTACGTGGCCGAGCTGCGCTCGCTGGCCGACCGGCTCAGGGTCGCCCCGCGCGTGCGCTTCGCGGGATTCGTCACTGGGGCCGACCTGAGGGCGGCGTACGCCGCGGCCGATGCCGTGGTCTTCCCCGTGCGCTGGCAGGAGCCGTTCGGGCTCGTGCCCCTGGAGGCGATGGGCATGGGCCGGATGGTCGTGGCGACGGCGCACGGTGGGAGCACCGAGTTCCTCGTCGACGGCGAGAACGCGCTCGTGTTCGAGGCCGACGACGCCAGTGCCCTGGCGGCCCATCTGGTGCGGCTGGCGAGCGACCCGCTCCTGCGCGAGCGCCTGCGCGACGGCGGGCGGGCGACCGCGGTCAGATACACGTCCGGGCGCTTTGCCGAGCGGACCGTGGCCGAAATCGTCCGCGCCGCCGGCTGGAGGTTGGCCGCGCCATGAGGGTGTTGCTCGTCTCGCAGGAGATGCCCCCTGAGACGGCCTGGGGCGGCATCGGGACGTACGCAGATGTGCTCTCGGAGGCGCTCGTGGCCAAGGGGCACGAGGTCGACGTCCTCTCCCTGGTGGAGGGTCAGCAATGCTCCGTGACACGCCGTAACGGCGTGACCATCCACCGCTTCGGTCTCCCGCGCATCGCCGGCCCCGGACGGCTGGCGCCCGAGACGTGGCGCCGACTGTGGCTGGCGATCTGCGCGGCGCGACGGTCCGGTCGGCTCGGCGTCCGGCCCGACGTGATCGAGTGCCCGGAGTGGAACGCTGAAGGCCTGGCCCTAGCGGTCGCCGGCCGCGTCCCCCTCGTCGTCCGGCTGCACTCGGCCGCGCGGCAGCTCTTCCCCTACACCGACCAGGGACGCTCGCTGCGGGGGCTCGACGGCCGCTGGGCCGCCGGGCTCGAGGAGACCTCGGCCCGCTTGGCGCACGTCGTCGTGAGCACCGGGGCGAATCTGGCGGAGATGAGCGGGCTCGTCGGGCTGGACCGCGACGCCGTGCACACCATCCCCTACCCTGTCCGCCTGCCCGGGCCGAGCCCGCTGCCCGACGGGGGCCCACCCACGGTCACGTTCGTGGGCCGGCTCGAGCCGCGCAAAGCGCCCGAGGTGCTGCTCAGAGCCGCGCCTCTGGTCCTGGCCGAGGTGCCGGAGATGCGATTTGCGTTCGTGGGTCGCGACGGGACGGCATCGGGATCGCCCTCGTCGGCGGCGTGGATGAGGCGCGAGGCCGAGCGCCTCGGGGTGGCCCACGCGGTGGACTTCCCCGGCCAGCTAGGGCGCGCGGACCTCGCCGGCGAACTGGCGCGTGCCACGGTGTGCGCTTTCCCCTCGCGCTGGGAGAGCTTTGGCAACGTCGTCGCCGAGGCGTCGGCGTGCGCCCGACCCGTCGTCGTCTCGGCGATCCCGCCGTTTGTGGAGCTCGTCGAGGATGGCGTGACCGGACATGTCGTCGCTACCGAGGACGAGCGGGCCTGGGCTGGTGCGCTGATCAGCGTCCTCGCCGATCGTGACCGTGCCCGGGTGATGGGCGAGGCGGGGCAGGCGCGGGTGACCTCGATCAGCGCCCCGGGGCGTGTGGCATCGCTGGCCGTGGCCGCGTACGAGGACGCGATCAAGCGGTGGCGGGCCGGAGCCCGGGCTGGACGCGGACCCGCCCGGAAGGGAGCGCCGGTCGTTGGCCGATGACGCCCTCCGAGTCCTCGTGCTGGCGCCGTTCGAGCGCGGGCGAAGCCAGGGCGGCTCGCAGCGGGCCACGGCGATCGCCGAGCGCCTCGAGGAGCGCGGGATCGAGGTCGGCTGGCTGGTGGTCAGGCGGCCGCCGGCCACGCGCACGGGCAAGCTCCGGTCGCTGGCCGCGGCGCGGCCCAATCTCCCTGACCAGTACGAGCCGCCGGCCGCCTTGCCGAGCGGGCGCTGGGACGCGGCGCTCGTGGCGCATTCCTGCCTGATGCGGGCGGTGGGGCCGTGCCTGGGCTCGCTGCCCACGCTCGTCGACTTCCACAACCTGGAATGGCAGGTCCTGGCCGACGTCCGCGCGTCTGACCGGAGCGCCGCCCGGCGGGTGCTGCGGGCCGGATACGCGCGCGGGCAGATCGGGCTGATGCGCCGCGCCGAGCGGGCCATCGTGCGGTCGGCGCAGATGAGCCTGTTCGTGGCCGAACCCGATCGCCGGTGGGCCACCGCCGTGGCGCCGCGGGCGGCCACGATGCTCGTGCGCTCCGTGCTCCCCCGTGACCAGGAGCGGGCCGCGGTCCGGATCCGCTCGCGGCGCGACCCGGTCCCGGGGCGCCTGGCCTACGTCGGAACGCTCACCTTCCCCACCAACGCGGAGTCGCTGGAGCGCTTCCTGGCCCGTGACTGGCCGGCCATGCGCGCCGCCGTCCCCGGCCTCCAACTCGACGTCGCCGGCGCGTGCGCGCCCGAACTGCGAGCCGCGCTCGACGGCCACCCGGGCGTACGGGCGCTCGGCTTCGTCGACGACCTGACGCCCGTGCTGGCGCGCTGCCAGGCGGTGGTGATGCCGTTCGACGGCGCGGCCGGGACGAGCCTGCGCGCACTGTTCTACGCGCTGGCGGGCCTGCCGGTGATCGGCTCGCCCCAGGCGTTTCGCGGCATCGGCTTCCCGGTGGGGGCAACCGCCGACAGCCCGGCCGCCTGGGCCCGAGCGGCCGGGCAGATCGGCGCCATGGCGGGCGACGGCCTCCAGGCCGCGTCGGCACACCAGCGCGAGGCCGCGCCATGGGACCGCCTGGCCGACGCGATCCGCGGCCTGACCGGCGCGGCCGGAACGCCGGCGCCCGTGCCGGCCACGACACCGCCGGCGACCGCGGAGCGAGAGGTGCGGGTGTGAGCTCCGTGCGGCCGACGACCCGTCTGCCATCTCCTCGAACGTGGGGGCGTGTCGCCGCGCCGGTGGCCGGTGTCAGCGGCCTCGCCGCCCTCGCCGCCGGTCTGGCCGTGGCCCGGGGCGACGGCGCGGTCGTCGCCGCGGCGGCGGCCGGCTGCGCGTTTCTGGCCTGGACATTGGCTCGCCCGGAGCACGCCGCGCTGGGCGTGCTCGTCGTCCTGCCGTTCCTCGTCTACCCCACCTCCTCCGGCGGGCTGTCGCTGTTCGCCGGCGTGCCGCTGGTGGCGCTCGTGTCGCTCGCCCTCCTGTTGGCACAGCGGGGATCGTGGGCACGGCTGCGCCCGCGCCTCTCGGTGCCCGCGTTCGCGGCCCTGTTCGTCATCGCCGGCGCGGCGGCCGCCCACTCGGTGAGGTTCTCGACCGCCGGCTCCCGGCTCGTCTACCTGGCCCTGTTTGCCCTGTTCGCCTGGGCGCTGGCCTCCGCCATCTCGGCCGGCCGGCTGACCACCCGCGCCGTGGCGGCCGCGATCGCCGCCAGCTCGGCCTGCGCCTCGGTGGCGCTCATCGCCCAGGTCCTGGCGCAGTTCGCCGGCGGCCAGCAGTCGGTGACCAACTGGCTGACCGGCGAGTTCGGCCTGTTCGCCGGCCAGCGGGGCGCGGCGATCGCCGCCCAGTCGCGCAACTGGACCGTCCCGTCGCTGCACATGGTGCGCGGGATCTTCCCGTTCATGGCGGCTCCCAGCGCCGGGCAATACACGATGCTCGGCCTGGTGACGTCGGTGTGGCTGTTCAAGACACGGTCGAGCGGACCCCGCCCCCCCAGGCCGGCCCAGACGTGGTGGATCGCCGTCGCCATCGGTCTGTCGGGCGCCGGGCTGTTAATGACCCTGTCGCGGCAAAGCTGGGTGGGGGCACTGGCCGGGCTCGCGGCGCTCAACATCCGGCGCGACGTCGTCCGGCCGGTGATCCTGGTCGGCCTCCTGTTCCTGCTCCTGGCCATCACGCCCGTTCCGGGTGGCCACTCCACGTTCGGCGACTACCTGCTCACCGCCGGAAATACGAGCACGACCTCGAGCGGCACGCGCCTGGGGCTTCTCACCCAGGCCATCCACCTGATCCCCAAGCACTGGCTGCTCGGCGTAGGACCCGGGCTGTATGGAACGCTCAACCCCGACCCGGCTCATCCCGTCTACTACGCCCACAACGTCTGGCTCGACGAGGCGGTCGAGCTGGGCGTCCCGGGCGGCCTGGCCCTGATCGCTGTGTTCCTGCTGGCCATGAGGTCGGCGTTCCGGCGGCGGGCGATGCTCGGCTTCGGCCTCCTGGCCGCCTACGTCGTGGCCAACCTGTTCGACGACGTCCTGTACTTCCCGCGCAACGGGATCCTGCTCGCGGCCGCGTTCGCCGTGGCTGCCGCCGGCGACGGGGTCCCGATGACCCGGCGGCGGAGGCCGGCGCAGGCGCAGGCCCGGCCGGCCCGGGCGCCGGGGCCGGCCCCAGCGCCGGCCCGCACCCCGGAGACGACCTCTTAGCTAAGCCGCGGGTCGTCGCAGGTACTGCCCATTTCGTGCCAGGCTGGAGCCGAAGGCCAAGCGTGCTCCTATGGTCGAGTTGATGGCCGTATCTGACCGCAAGCCGAGGCTGAGCCTGCTGAGACTGGGCGTCCCGGCCCGGATTGTCCGCGTCCTGACCGTTTGCGGCCGCGGACTGGCTGCCGTGACCGCCTGCGCTGTGCTTGCTCTCGGCGGCCTGTGGCTGGGGATGCGCGTGTCCACGCCCGCGACCTACGGTTCGGCGCTGGGGACCGCCAGCTTTCAGCTGCGTCTGTCATCCCACGGCGCGGTCGAGGTGTTCATCCCGTTGGCCGACTGGGGGTTGCGCGCCCATACGTTCAGCGCGCCATTGACCTTGCACGTCGAACCCCGGGCGCTCAACCGCCAGGCGGTGATCGCCGCCGCCCAGGGGCACAGCGACGTGCTCAAGCAGACCGAACGGCAGCTGTCCGCCGACGGCCGCCAGGCCATCGAACGGGCCGGGCGTTACCTGCTGCTGGGCGTGCTCATCGCCGCCGTCGTCGGGTGGGGTGTGCTGCGCATCGCTCACTCCCGTGACCGGCGACTGCTTATCGGCATCCCGGCCGGCACGGTGGTCGTCGCGGTGTTGCTGGCCGGCGTGACGGTCTGGCGGGTGGCCGACACCTGGAAATCTGACGCGTTCAGCCATCCGACCTACTACGCCCGGGGAGCCGAGCTCATCCAACTGTTGGACGCCGCCGAGCACGCCAACAAGCTCAAGGACTCCTACGTGGGCAAGGTCGAGGGCGCGCTGAGCGGGTTCGCGTCACTGTTGGCCAACCCGTCGGCCGGAGCGGTGGCCGGGGACCGCCGCGCGCTGCTCATCTCAGACCTGCACAACAACACGCTGGCCCTGTCGTCGATGAGCTACTACGCCCAGGGGCAGACTGTGTTCTTCCCGGGGGACTTCGGCAACACCGGCGACCGCAACGAAATCAAGAGTCTGGTGCCGAGCATCGCCAAGCTCGGCACCCGAGTCATCGTCGTCTCCGGCAACCATGACTCCCACGCGATGATGCTGGCGCTGGCCCGCCGCGGCGTCACCGTCCTGACCTCCCGCGGTCAGCTGCTGGCCGGCGGCCGCTACGGGGCCCAGGAAATCACTGAGGACGGCCTGGTGGTCGCCGGGTTCGACGACCCGTTCGAATACCGGGGGCGCAACCCCGATGACCCGAAACGCATCTTCTCCTTCAGCGAACTCACCGACGGCGCCCTGGTGACCGCGCAGACCGATCAGCGGCTCCTGGCCTGGTTTCGGGCGCTGCCCCGCCGGCCCGATGTCGTGCTCGTCCACGAGAACGGCCTGGCGGACTATCTCGGCCGCGCCCTATCGGCCGCCGGCTACCACCAGCCCCTAACGATTCTCACCGGGCATGACCACATTCAGCATGTCAACCATTACGGGCCCATCGACATCGTCGATGCCGGCAGCGTCGGTGCCAGCGGCGTATACGGCATCGGCTCCAACTACGTGGGCCTCGGCGAGCTGCACTGGTCCGTCAAGCAACCCGTGCTCAGCGCCGCCGACCTCATCGAAGTCGAACCCGTGTCCGGCGTCGCCCAAGCCCAACGGGTCGTCCTGTCGGCCACCTGCGCGCTCAAGCACGTCGACTGCACCTCAGCGGTGGACTACCTGGACCCGCGGGAAGGCCCGAACAGCGCTCCGCTGCGCGGCGCGACGGCGGTCAGCCCGCTCTCCCCCACCGCCACCAACAACATCCCCTGAACGGGACTGCGGGGGAGACCAGGCGAGGACCGCTGCCCGGTGTGAGAAGGGGGTCTTACTCGGCCGGCCGCTCCGCGCCGCCGTAGAACGTGGCGTAGACGCCGTGCCCGGACGGCGCGTCCCCGGCGCGGGCGTCGGTGACCACCACCCCGGCGGCGTCGGCCGGCACGCGTGCCAGCGCCGCGCCGGACTCACGCAGCTGCTCCTCGGTCGTCCGGCCGGCCCTGACACACAGGACGACGGCGTTGGCCAGCCCCAGCAGCCGGCGCGTGTCGGCGACCGGGAGCAGCGGCGCGCTGTCGACGATCACGAGGTCGTACGCCGAGGCGACCTCGGTGAGCAGCTCGCCCATCCGGGGGGAGCTGAGCAGCTCAGCGGCGCCGTCCTGGGGGTAGCCGGCGGGTATGCAGGCCAGCTGCGAGCCCGCAGATCGGCCGTTGGACTCCCCGCCGTTGCCGTTCGCCGACCCGTCGGTGGCGCCCGGCACCGGGTGGATGACATCGCCCGACTCGACCTTGCCGACGAGGTACTCGGTCAGCCCGGGAGCCGTGCGGATCCCGAGCCGCTTCGCCAGCGCCGGGCGGCGCAGGTCGGCCTCGATCAGCAACGTGCGCCGGCCCGCCGCGGCGGACGCCCGGGCCAGCGAGGCGGCGACCGTCGACTTGCCCTCCTCGGGCAGGGAGCTGGTGACGAGCACCACCCCCTCCCCGCTTCCCGACGTCAGCAGCTCCACGTTGTCGCGCAGGATCCGGAAGGCCTCGACGTCCACGCGGGCTCCGTTGCGCTCCGCCCGGGCCGGGTCGAACGTCTGCCCGAGCGCGGTGCCGCGAACCTGCCCCAGGACGCGCAGGCCGAGCTTGTCGGAGATGTCCGACGAGCGGCGCATCTTCCCGCCGTCCAGCCCGTCTCTGACGAATGCGGCGATCAGCCCTATGAGCAGGCCGACGGCCAGGCCGAGGCCGGCGTTGCGGGCCGGGTTGGGCGACGTCGGGGCCCCAGGCGCGACGGCGGCGCGCGCCACCTGACCGGGGGTCGAGGTGGCCTGCAGGAACTGGAGCCGGCTGATCTCGTCCTCCAGCGTCGCCCGCTCTCCGGCGTCGCCGCTCGCGGTCGGATTCAGCTGGCCGAGCCGGCGCTGGAGCACGTGCCCCGCCGTGGCGAACTGGTGGTGGACCGACCGCGTGGTCTCCCCCGCGATCTGGGTCGCGTACGCGTTGGCCAGCTTGGCGCTGAACCCCGCGTTCGGGCTGGTGGCGGTCACGTCGAGCAGTCCGGTGGCGGGGTCGACCGACAGCGAGATAGCGCCCATGAGCACAGCAGCCGGGATCCGGGTCCGCAGCGAGTGCCGCACCGCCCGGGCCAGCCGAGGCGTACTGGCGGTCTGGGCCACGATCGCCGGGCCGGTCGGGGCGGTGCTGGTCGGGACGGGGGTGCCGAGCAGGCTCAGCTGCTGGCTCTCGTCCTGGATCTGCACCTGGGCCTCGGCCTGGTAGCTGGGGGTTTCGTGCAGCGAGTAGGCGAGCGCCGCGGCCACCGCCAGGACGGTCGGCACGAGGATCACCAGCCACTGCGAGCGCAGCAGCCTTAAATAATCGCCCAGGCTGGCGTACCGCGGTGCGGCCTCATCCATGGCGCGCTCTCCCCGCTGAGAGTGGTCGTCTGGGTGCTGTGGCAAGCCGGTAGACCTCCATGATCTCTGATGCGTGACGGCGAGCCGAGAACTCGCGCTCCGCCTTTTTCCTTCCCCTCGCTCCCATTCGAGCCCGTCGCTCTCCATCCGACAGCAACTCGTCGATCGCCCTGGCCCACGCGCCCGGATCCCGCGGGGGCAGCACGAGCCCGTCGACGCCGTCGTCGATGACCTCGCTGATTCCGCCCACGGAGGTGGCGATCACCGGGACGCGCATGGTCATCGCCTCCAACGCCACCCGTCCGAACGGCTCATACCAGGACGGGACGAGCAGGACGTCGACGGCGGACAGGATCTCGGCGATGTCGCCCCGCTCGCCGAGAAACAGCGCGGCGTCGGCGACCCTCAGCCGGTGAGCGAGGCGGGTCAGGTCCTCCCGGTAGGCCCGGTTGTCGAATCGCGTGGCCCGGCCGGCGAACTTGACCGATCCCGCCAGCAGGAGGCGCGCGTCCGGATGGGCCTCGCGCACCGTCGCCAGCGCCCGGATGGCGTCGCTCTGCCCCTTGTGGGGCGAGATCTGCCCAATCACCGCCAGCACCGGCTCGGCCTCGCCGAGGCCCAGCCGCGCCCGCGCCGAGCGCCGGTCCAAAGCGGCGGCGTCGAACGGCGCCGGGTCGATCACGTTGGCCACCACCGGCGCAGGGATCCCGGCCGGCAACTGGTCCCGCAGGTAGCGCGAGGTCGGCAGGTAGGCGGCGGCGCGGGTGGCCAGCAGCCGGAACATCGCCTGGGGAAGCCGCCCCGGGGGAACCGAATCGCGCACGTGCACGACCGGCCCGGCTCCGCCGGCGCCCGTGGCCAGCAGGCTGATCAGCCCGGCGCGCGGGGTGTTGGCGTGGACGATGTCGGCCCTCACGCCGCGGGCGATGGTGCGGACCGACTGGGCCGCTCGGGCCGCCCGCAGGGTGTGCTCGGTCGTGTGGACGGGGTGCAGGCGGGCGCTCAGGTCGGTTCCGGGAACCGGCCGGACCTCGATCCCCAGCTTCCCGACGGCGCCGGCGAGCGGGCCCGGCGGACAGGCCACCACCGGCGACACCGTGTCGCCGAGCGCCTGCAGGAGGACGAGCAGCGAAGCCTCCGCCCCGCTCATGACCGAGGTGTGGTTGACGTACAGCACTCGCGGCGTCACCTCGCCCCTCCCCCCCCGTTCCCCCCTCCCCAGGCGGCGAGGCCGAGCACCTCGGCCACCTGGGCGGCCGTTGCCTGCCACGTGAAGCGCCCGGCCCACTCCTCGGCCTGGCGGCCCATCGTGGCGGCCCGCCTTGGGTCGCCGAGCAGGCTCACCAGTGCGCCGGCCACCTGCGTGTGGTCGCGCGGATCGACCAGCAGGCCGGTCTGGCCGTTCTGCACGGCGTCGAGCGCTCCGCCCTCGTTGGCGGCCACCACCGGCAGCCCGTGCGCGGCCGCCTCCAGGTAGGCGATGCCGAAGCCCTCGCCGCCGAGTCCGCCGGCGGGCACCCGGGTCGGCATGGCGAAGACGTGGGCGCGAGTCAGCCAGCGGTCGCGCTCGGCGTCCTCGACCCCGCCGCAGAAGCGGACCGACGCCTGGATGGCCAGATCGGCGGCGGCGCGCTCGTACTGGGCGCGCAGTGGGCCGTCACCCAGGACCACCCAGCGGGCATCCGGCACCCGCTCCAGCACCATCGGCATCGCCCGGAGCATGACGTCGTGACCCTTGTGGGCATCCTGCATGCGCGCCACGGTGACCACCGTCGGCGGATGCGCACCGCGGTCGCGACCGCCGTTGCGCCGCGGCGGCAGGTCGACGCCGTGATGGATCAGGTGGACGCGTCCGGGATCCGCCCCGGCATCCCGCGCCATGCGGGCCGAGTGCCGGCTGACGGCGATGACCCGGTCGCTGTGACGCATGGCGAAGGCGCTCCGCCGCGGCCACACCCGGAACTCCTCCGCGTGCACGTAGGTCACGACCGGGATCCGCAGCCCGCGGCGCAGCGCGGCGCCGGCCGGCGCGGCGGCCACATGCCCCACCAGCGCCACATCCGGCGAGAACCACTGGGCCTCGGCGATGGCCCGGGCGGTCAGGGCGGCGATCCGGACCCGCCGGCGGCCGGTGCCGAGCCGCACCCGGCGGACGTCGACCCGCCGGGCGCCGTCGTAGGCCTTCGCTCCGGGTGCGTCGAGCGTCACCACCCTCACCGCCGCCACGGGCAGCCGCTCGGCCAGCGCGCCGATCAGCGTCTGGATCCCGCCCCGGGCCGGGGGGTAGTCCGGGCTGACGATCAGCACCCGGGGTCGCTGGAGGGGCCGGGGCACGGCGGCTACCTGGCTCGGGTGGCGCGACCGACCGCCCGCCGGGCCGCGTCTCGGATCCGCTCGTGGAACGTCTGGGTGTCCTGCTTGAGCGCGTGGCGGCGAACCGCGTCCGGGTCGTAGCGCCCGGAGTCAAAGCGCCGGACGGCCGCCACAATCGCCGCCGCCGTCTGATCCTCCAGGAACTCGCCGCTCACCCCCGGCTTCACCGTGTGCCGCGCCCCGCCCTTGGCCAACGCCAGTACGGGGCGTCCGCACGCGTTGACCTCCAGCGGCACCAGACCGAAGTCGTCGGCGCTGGGGAAGATCGCCGCCTGGCAGTCCTGCATCTCGGCGACCAGCGCGTCGTCGTCCAGGCGGCCGAGGAACTCGATGTTCGGGGTGGCCCGGCGGCGCAGGGCGGCCAACGCAGGGCCGTCGCCCGCGATCCGGAGGCGGACGTCGGGCATCTTGGCGAACGCCTCCACGACCACCGACGGGCGCTTGTAGGCCTCGACCAGGCGGCCGACGAACAGGAAATGGCGCTTCGGCGACGATTGAGCCGGTCGGAAGACCCCGCCGTCGATGGCCGGCGGCACCAACTCGGCGCGGCGACCGTAGACCTGCTCGATCAGGGACGCGGTGAACGGCGACTGGGTGAAGAAGCTGTGGACGCTGCGGGCCGCCGCCTTGTCGGCGGTCCGGGCGAGAGCGCAGTAGGCGGCGAACGCCGCGCGGCCGGCCCGGCCGCCCTGCAGTTGCGCGGCGTACTGCGGCTGCTGGGACCACAGGTGCCGGAAGGGCCCATGGCAGTAGCAGACCACCGGCGCGCCATTCACGCTGCGAAAGCCGTGCGCGTAGGCGTAGCTGGACGCGATGACGACATCGGCCGGCGGCAGCCGCGCCGAGCGGACCAGCAGCGGGTACGCCGGCGCCAGCGAGCGGTAGCCGCGCAGCAGTCGCTCGCGCTCGGGGAGCAGCGCGGTGACCCGGTCGCCGATGCCCATCCGGCTGGCCACGCTGGCCCGGCCGAGGATCGCGTAGACGGGCGCGTCCGGGAACGCCCGCGCGATCTCGGCCGTCACCCGCTCGGCGCCTCCGAACGTTTCAAAGAAATCATGAGTGATGATGACCCGGATTTCGGAAAAACTACATTGGCACGGGCCGGCGGCGCGCTGGTTCGCCGCCCCGGAGGGTCCGGGGCGGTTGTCTGACAACTTCCGCGCATGCGGGCGCGCGACACCCCGCCGGGGCGGGGCGATGGGCTAGCCCGGGATCAGGCCTTCGCCCTGAAACTCCGCGCGTGCCTCCTGGAGGGAGACGTCGGGCGGCGGGAGGATGATGTCGGACGCCACCAGCTCGTCCTCGGCCACCTTCGTGCCGTGGGCGCGCACGTAGCCGATGAGGCGGCCGTACACGTCGCGGAAGGCGGCATCGTCGCCGCCCTCACACGTCGAGACGGCCTGGTTGTCCAGCTCGTTGAGCTCGGCGGCGTCGGCGTCGGGAACCTCGTACTGGCCCTCCGTGGCGATCCGGACGATCATGGGGCCTGCCCCGACCCCGCGCTGTCACCCCCAGCCGCGCTGTCGCCGGGGGCGCCCGCCCCCAGCTCGCCTCGGGAGCTGCCGCCGCCTCCGAGCTCGGCCTTCATCTTGGCCAGCTCGTCGTCGACCGCGCTCGAGCTCGACAGCTGCTTCAGCTGCCGGTCGATGTCGTCCTCGCCCGGCGTGAGCGTGGTCAGATCCTCGAACGTCCCGGCCGACTCCAGCTCCTGCACCGCGCTGGCCCGGGCCCGCATGTTCTCGGTCTTGTCCAGCGCCCGCTGCATGGCCAGTCCGACGTCGGCCATCTCCTCGCCCACACCGGTCGCCGCCTCGGAGATCCGGACCTGCGCCTCGGCGGCGGAGTACTGGGCCTTGATGACCTCCTTCTTGGAGCGGAACTGCTCGATCTTGGCGCGCAGCTTCTGCTCCGACGCGGTCATCTGCTCCTGCTGCTGCTCGAGCTCGGCGATCTGCGTGTCGAGCGATTGCAGCTCGGTCTGCAGCCCGTTCTTGCGCTCCAGCGCGGTGCGGGCCAGCTCCTCGTTGCCGGCGGCCAGGGCCTGGCGGGCCTGGGTGTCCAGCTTGACGACCTGCTGGCGGTATTTCTCCTCCTGCAGTTGCAGCCTCTTTTTGGAGGTGACGACGTCGGCGATGCCCTTCTTGACGTTCTGGAGCAGCTCGATCTGCTTCTGGTAGCTGTACTCCAGCGTCTCTGACGGGTCCTCGGCGCGGTCGAGGAGCTTCGAGATCTTGGCTTTGATGACGGTGGACATGCGCCCGGACAGGCCCGGCATCGCATCCTCCTTGGCGGGTGGCTTGCTCGCCCATAGCGTAGCGGTGCGCGGACATTAGGATGGCGCGATGCAGCCAAAACCGGTGGCCGCGTCGCGCGCCGAGATCACCCACTGGATGGGGGTCACCGACGCCAACAGCGCCGGCAACATCCACGGCGGCACGATCATGAAGCTCGCCGACGAGGCCGCGGCCCTCGCCGCCATCAAGCACGCCCGCCAGCGAGTAGTCACCGTCGGCATGGACCGGATGGACTTCCTAGTACCCATCTACGTCGGTGAGCTGGTCACCTTCCGGGCCACCGTCAACGCCGCCTGGCGCTCCTCGATGGAGGTCGGCGTGCGGGTCGACGCCGAGGACCCCACAGTCGGAGAGCGCCGCCACACCAACACCGCCTACATCACGATGGTCGCCCTCGACGCCGAGGGCCGCCCGGCCCCGATCCCGCCCATCGAGGCCGAGACCGCCGCCGAGCAGCGGCGCATGCGCGAGGCCGAACTGCGGCGGGCCAACCGGTTGGCCGAGCGCGAGGAGATCGTCGCCCGGCGCGCGTTGGAGGAGTAACACTCGGGCGATCGGCCCTCAACCGGCCCCCTTTTGGGGGCTCAGGATCGGCCCTCAACCGCCCCCTTTGGGGGCTCACGATCGGCCCTCAACCGGCCCCCTTTTGGGGGCTCAGTGTCACATAGGCATACGGAGCCACCAAGGCCCTCGGGGGCGGGCACGTGCTGCGCGTCGTCTGCGTGCGGGATGGCTAGTAGCTGGCGGGTGCCGCGCTAGTAGCTGGCGGGTGCCGCGCGCGGTACCCGGAGGTGCGCCTCATCAGCGGCCGCCAGCGTGGCCCGCCGGCTGACCCGCATCCGCGACCGACCAGCGCTACCGCGCCGAGCGCTCGCTAACGTCCGCCTCGATGCGTCCCGGAGCCCCTCGCGTCACCTGGATCGGCGCGCTTGCGGCGGCGCTGGCGCTCGCCCTGGCCGGCTGCGGAGGCACCAAGCTGTTGCACCGCACGGCCACCGTGAGCGCGACGGTGACGACCGGCATCCCCTCGGCCAGCCCCGCGGCGTCGCAGAAGCTGGGCTTCCCCCTCTCGGCCACCAAGAACACGACCCGGGTCAACGGCGCCGACCCGGTCGCCGACGCGGCCGGCGTCGCCCTCGCGGTCTATCCGTCGGCGGCGCCCGGGACCCATCCCGGAGCGGTGACGCTGGCGCCCACCGACGACTGGCAGGCGGCGCTCGCCGCCTCGGTCCTGATGGCGCCCCCCATCCGAGCCCCGATCCTCCTGTCCGGCAGCGGCAGCCTGCCGACGGCGACCTCCCAGGCGCTCTCGTCGCTGGCCCCCACCGGCTCGGGCCCCATCGGCGGCGCCCAGCTGGTCCGCATCGGCGACGTCCCGTCGGTCCACGGCGTGCGGTCGGCCGCGGTCCACGGAGCCGACCCCTACTCCCTGGCCGCCGGCATCGACCGGTTCGTCAGCGCGGTGTCCGGCCGGTCCAGCAACGACATTGTGATCGCGTCCGGCACCAACTCGGCATACGCGATGCCGGCGGCCGGATGGGCGGCCGAGAGCGGCGACCCCATCCTGTTCGTCACCGACGGCGGGATCCCGGCCCCCACCCGCCAGGCCCTGGCCAGCAATCGGGGCGCCCACATCTATGTGCTCGGCCCGCCCAGCGTGATCGGCGACCACGTGCTGAGCCAGCTGCACCGGTACGGCACCGTGAAGCGGGTCGGCGCCGGCGATCCGGCGGCCAACTCGGTGGCCTTCGCCACCTACCGCGACCCTCCGTGCCACTACGGTCAGCCGTGTGTCCATGTGCCCGGCAGCTTCGGCTGGGCCATGCGCAGCCCCGGCCACGGCTACGTCCTGGTCAACGCCTCGCGCCCGCTCGACGCGGCGGCCGCGGCCGCCCTGTCGGGCAGCGGCGGCTATGGTCCCCAGCTGCTCGTTCAGAAGCCCTCTAGTCTTCCGAAGACCGTGCTGAACTACTTCCTCAACTACGCGACTCCGGGGTTCACGCAGGAGGGACCGACCGCGGCCGTCTACAACCACGGATGGATGATCGGCGACCAGGGCGCGATCTCCGTCGCCGTGCAGGCCCAGGTCGACAGCCTCCTCGAAGCCGTCCCCCAGACCGCCTCCAAATGAGCCAGTCCGAGCACCCAGACCGCCTCAAGGCCGGCCACGAGACGACCGTCGAGGACGTGCGCCAGCTGATGGGCGCCTCGACGCCGCACTTTGCGCTGCAGCTTCGCAACCGGATCCGGACGCTCATCCGCAACCTCCCCGAGGGCCATCCGGCCCGGGTGGAGGGCGAGCGCGAGATCGCCCGCCTGGACCGGATCGCCTTCGCCGGCGAGGTTCGCGGGCATCCGGCCGAGCCCGGCCTGCCCCCGCTACGCAGCGTCACCGACCCGCACGTCGCGTCGCAATAGTCCTGCCGGCCACACCGCTCTCACCGCCCCGCGGGTACGTTTAAGCCGGGCAGGCACATGAACGAGACGCGACACATATCGGTGATCGGCCTCGGCCGGGTGGGACTCCCGCTGGCGTTGTGCTTCGCCGACCGGGGGCTCCGGGTGCTCGGCGTCGACCATGATCCCGCGGTGCTGGAGTCGCTGCGGGCGGGCCGAATGCCGTTCCAGGAGGCCGGAACCCAGGAGATGCTGGAGCGCGTCCAGCGGGCCGGGAGCCTGGAGCTGTCCGACCGCGCCGCCGATGCCGCCCGCGCCGACGACATCGTCATCACGATCGGCACCCCGTCGTTCTCCCACGTCGAATCCGACCTGCGTCAGGTCCGGGCCGCCGTCGACGATCTGCTGCCGCTGCTGCGCCCGGGCCACGCGCTCATCCTGCGCTCCACGATCGCCCCCGGGACGACCGAGTTCGTGGCCGGGTACCTGGAGAAGCGGCGCGGCCTGCGAGTCGGCGAGGACGTGTTCGTCGCCCACGCGCCAGAGCGGATCGCCGCCGGGAAATTTGTGCAGGAGATCACCACGCTGCCCTGCATCATCGGCGGGGTCGGCGAGGCCTCCACCGAGCACACGGCCGGCCTGTTCGCCGTGTTCGGCGCGCCGATCGTCAAGACCACCCCGGTCCAGGCCGAGCTGGCCAAGATCTGGACGAACATCCTGCGCTACACGACGTTCGCCCTCCCCAACCTGCTGATGATGGACTGCGAGAGCTACGGCGCCAACGTGTTCGAGGTCATCGACCTGATCAACCGCGACTACCCGCGGGGCGGGATCGCGCTGCCGGGAATGACCGCCGGCACCTGTCTGCGCAAGGACTTCGCCTTCTCCGAGGAGCGGTCGCATGCCCCGGGCATGCTGCTCGCCGTCTCCCGCGTGAACGAGGGGGTGCCGCTGTTCCTGGTGGAGGGGATCAAGCGGCGGACCGGCACCCTCTCCTCGCGCAAGGTCGCCGTCCTCGGCCTGACGTTCAAGCGCGACACCGACGACGAGCGCGACTCGCTGTCGCCCAAGCTCATCCGCCTGCTGGAGCGCGAACTGGCCGACGTGGCGGTCTGCGATCCCCACGCGCCGACCCCCACCACCCCGCTCGAGGACGCCGTCCGCGACGCCGACGTGGTGATCATTGCCACCAACCACTCGGAGTTCGAGCGCCCGGAGACGCTGCGCCGGATCCGCGCGCTGGCCTCCGATGACTGCCTGCTCGTCGATCCCTGGAACAGCCTGGGAACATCGCAGGTGTTCCTGTTCGCGGCCGAGTCGGCGGCGTTGCTCGACGGCTCGGCCCGGGTCTCCCCCGACGCGGCCCTCTGACGAATGGCGCGTGTGCTCGTCACGGGCGGGGCCGGCACGATCGGCTCGGCCGTCGTCCGGCGGCTGCTGGCCGACCCGGACTGGGAGGTGCGGATCGCCGACCACCGTCCGGCGCCGGACTGGATGCGCGAGGGCTGCGAGCTGCACGAGGGCGACCTGCGCGACCTCGACGTGGCTCGCTCCGCCCTGGACGGCTGCAGCCACGTCATCCACCTGGCGGCGATCGTCGGCGGCATCGCCAATTTCCACAAGCTCCCGTTCACGCTGACCGAGGTCAACAACGCGCTCACCGGGGCGATCGTGCACGCCGCCGTGGAGCAGGACGTCGCGCGCTTCACGTATGTCTCGTCCTCGATGGTGTTCGAGCGCGCGACCGAGTTCCCCACCCCGGAAACCCATCTGGACGCCTGCCCGCCGCCGCGCTCGGCCTACGGCTTCTCCAAGCTGGCCGGCGAGGTGTATGCCCGCGCCGCCCACGACCAGCACGGGCTGCGGTTCACGATCTGCCGCCCGTTCAACGCCTACGGCCCCGGGGAGCACCCGGACCGCAGCGAGCCGGGGATCGCCCACGCGGTGCCCGACCTGATCGCCAAGGTCCTGTCCGGCCAGCGGCCGCTGGAGATCTTCGGCTCCGGCGAGCAGACCCGGACGCTGACCCATGTCGACGACATCGCCGACGGGATCGTCACCGCGATGGCCTCGCCGGCCGGCGAGAACGAGGACTTCAACATCTCGGCCTCCGAGGAGCACACCGTCGCGGAGATCGCCGCCCTCATCTGGGAGGCGTGCGGCGAGGACCCGGCCAAGCTGTCATTCGAGCACCTGCCCAGCTTCGAGGTCGACGTCCAGCGCCGCTGGCCCTCGGTGGACAAGGCGCGCGAGCAGCTCGGATGGCAGGCGCGGATCGACCTGCGCGACGGCCTGGCCGGAACGGTGGCCTGGCTGCGCGACCAGGACGCCGAGCCCACGCGCTCGTGAGCCCGGTCCCGCCCGAGGTCCTGATCGGCTTCGAGCGTGGGAGCGCCGATTACGAGCGTGGCCGGCCGGGCTACCCATCCGCGGCGATGTCGATTCTCGGCAACGAGCTGGGCATCGGACCGGGGCGCCGCGTCGTCGACCTGGCGGCCGGAACGGGGAAGCTGACCCGGGCGCTGCTCGGCCTGGGCGCCGAGGTGATGGCGGTGGAGCCGGTCGCCGGGATGCGTCAGCAGCTGGAGCGGGCGGTCCCCGGCGCGGAGGCGATCGACGCCACCGCCGAACGGCTGCCGTTCCCGGACGCCAGCGTCGACGCGGTGGTCGTCGCCCAGGCGTTTCACTGGTTCGACGTCCCGGCGGCCGCCGCCGAGATCCACCGGGTGCTCGTCAGCGGGGGCGGCCTCGGGATCATCCGCAACGAGTGGGACAAGTCGGTGGCCTGGGTGGCCGCCATGTACGAGCTGATCCGCACGCACTCCGGCGACCCGCCACACCGGCACCCGCAGGGCTGGCGCCAGGCCCTGGAGGCCACCGGCCGGTTCACGCCGCTCGCCGAGCGAATCATCCCCCACCCGGTCGACGTCGACCTCGACACGCTGGCCGCCCGCGTCGCCTCGCTGAGCTACGTCGCGATGCTGCCCGCGGCCGACCGGGAACAGCTGCTCGGCGCCGTGCGGCGCCTGGTCGCCGAGCGTGGGGTCGCCGGCGCCGACGGGCTGATCAGGACGCCCTACTGGACCCACGTCCTGACCGCCCGGACCCTGTCGCCGGCGGCGTGACCGGCGCGCTCGCCGACGCGCTGCGCATCGATCGCCGCGTGCGGGAGCGAGCGGCGTCCGAGGTCATCCCCATCCCGGAGGGGGTCGTCGTCCGCCGCCCCGAGCTGTGGGACGTGCACTACCTCAACGCGCTGCTCCTCGACCCGGCCCCGCCCGCGCCACCGGCCGGGGTGGTGGCGCTGGCCGACCGGTGGCTCGGCGATCTGGGCCATCGCCACGTGGTGTTCGAGGACGAGGCGGCCGGCGAGCGCGCCGCGGCCGACCTGCCTGACTGGGAGCGCCGGCGGACGAGCTTCATGGTGTTCACCGGCGACCCGGAGGCGGTCCCTCGCGACCGGCGGGCCCGGCCGATCTCCGAGGACGAGATGTCCGACCTGCAACTGGCCGCCCTGTGCGAGGAGGTGCCCGAGGCGGCGGTGCGGGCCGGCCTGGCCGAGCGCCTGGCCGCCACCCAGCGGGTGCTGCGCGGCGGCACACCGGCCCGGTGCTTCGGCGCCGGCGAGGCCGGCGGCCTGCAGTCGATGTGCACGCTGTTCGCCGACGAGGACATCGGCGGCCGGCGCGTGGCGATGATCGAGGAGGTGGGAACGCTCGTGGCCCATCGCGGCCGCGGCCTGGCCCGGGCCGTCGTCGGCGCGGCGATCGCCGCCGCGCTGGCCTGGGACGCGCAGCTCATCGTCGTGCCCGCCGACGCCGACGACTGGCCACAGGTGATGTACGCCGGGCTCGGCTTCACGCCCGTGGGGCGACAGGTGTCGCTGACCCAGCGAAGCCGTTCCGGCGGTGGCGGGTTGTAGCCTCGGCATCGGCCATGCGCCAACCAGTCACCGCCAACCGTGACGCGATTCCTGCCGGCGGGCTTCCCGGCCCATTCCCGGTCGGCTCCTACGCGGCCCAGCTCAAGCGCCGCCTCCAGGACTTCGCCCGCGTTCAGCTGGAGGGAGAGGTCTGGGGCTTTCGCCTGAGCCGGGCCCGGGTCTATTTCGAGCTGCGCGACGCCCGCGGCGCGCTGCCCTGCTCGATGTGGCGCGACGATTTTGATGCCCTGGGACTGACGCTGACCGATGGGATGCGGATCGTGGTGGGCGGCGGCTGCGACTACTACCCGGGTAGCACGGCCTCCTCCCCGTCGTTCAGCTTCGCCGTGAGCGAACTGCGGATCGCCGGCGAGGGCGACCTGCTCATCGCCCTGGAGCGGCTGCGCCGCCGGCTGCACGACGAGGGCCTGTTCGAGCCGCAGAAGGCGCTGCCGCTGGCGCCGCTGCCGCGGACCATCGGCGTGGTCACCGGCGAGCGGGGCAAAGCGCGTGACGACGTCCTGGCCGGGCTGCGCCGGCGCGGCTGGAGCGGCCGGTTGGTCTGGGCGTTCGCGCCGGTCCAGGATCGTCACGCCGCGCCGCGGATCGCCGCCGCTCTCCGCGAGCTGGCCGCCACCCCGGAGGTCGACGTGGTGATTGTCGCCCGCGGCGGGGGTTCGCTGGCCGACCTGTACGCGTTCTGCGACGAGGCCCTGTGCCGAACCGTGGCGCTCCTGCGCGTGCCGGTCATCTCCTCGGTCGGCCACCACACCGATCGGACGCTCATCGACGACGTCGCCGCCGTCTGCTGCTCCACGCCGACGCACGCCGCCGAGGCCGCGGTCCCGGTTGATTGCGCGGCCGCCCGGCGGGCCCTGGCCGTGAGCGCCGCGCGCCTGCGCCATCACGGCCACCGGGCCATCCTGGACCGGGCGCGCACGCTGGCCCAGCTCTCCCGGGCGCCCGGTCATCAGGTGGAGCGCCACCGCCAGCGCCTGCACCAGCTGCTGCGCGAGCTGCGGGCCGCCGCCCGGCGGCGCAGTGACCAGGGCGCGGACCGGACCGCCGGCCATGTGCGGGAGCTGGAGCGCGCGGCCACCCGCGCGGCCGGGGCGGACCGGTCACGGCGCGCCCGGGAGCTTGATCGGCTGGCGCTGGCGCTCGCCGCGCACGATCCGCAGCGCACGATGGCGCGCGGGTACGCGCTCGTCGCCGACCAGGCGGGGACGCCGCTCGGGTCGGCCGACGCGGCTCGGGCCGCCGGCGACCTGCGGCTGCGCTTCCATGACGGAGAGGTGTCCGCCACCGTGAGCCCGGAGGAGGCGAAGTGAGCGAGCCGCGCACCTATGAGTCGGCCGTCGGCCGTGTCGAGGAGATCATCCGCCGGCTGGACTCCGGGGACGCCGGCCTGCGCGAGACCCTCGACCTGGTGCGCGAGGGCCGCGAGCTCGTCGAGTACTGCGCCTCCGAGCTGGACGCGGTCAGCCAGGGTCTGCAGGAGCTTCGCCTGGAGGAGCTGGTGGCCCGCCTGGAGAGCCCGGCCACGGAGACGCCGCGGTGAGCACGTTCGACCGGCTCGCCGACCTGGCGCTCGAGGTCGACGACTATGAGCTGGAGGGGCTGCGGGCGGACGTCTCCAGCGGCTTCGAGCGGCTGACCACCGTCGTGCACCTGCGCGGCGGCGATACAGAGGGCATCGGCGAGGACGTCGTGTACAGCGCCGACGACCAGCGCATCCTCCAAGAGGCGGGACCGGTCCAGGCTCTCGCCGGGCGCTACGCCCTGGGAGAGTTCTGCGAGCTGATCGACGGGCTCGACCTGTTTGCCCGGGAGCCTGAGCACGGCGACGTCTCCCGCCTGTACCGGCGGTGGACGTTTCACAGCGCCGCGCTTGACCTGGCCCTGCGCCAGGCGGGCATCCCGCTGCACGAGGCGCTGGGGCGCCGGCCGCAGCCGCTCACGTTCGTCGTCTCCCTCCGCCTCGGCGAGCCGCCCGCGCTGGCGCCGGTCACGTCGCGGCTGGCGAACTACCCGACCCTGCGCTTCAAGCTCGACGCCACCAGCTCCTGGACGGAGGAGCTGATCGCCGAGCTGGTGGACACCGGCTCGGTCGACTCGATCGACTTCAAGGCGTTGTACAAGGGCACGGTGGTCGACCAGGCGCCGGACCCGGTCCTGTACGCCCGGGTCGTCGAGGCGTTTCCGGCGGCGTGGCTGGAGGATCCCGACGTCGTCAGCGCCGATACCGCCGCGGTCCTGGCCTCGGTCCACGAGCGGATCACCTGGGATGCCCCCATCCACTCGATCGCCGATATCGAGGCGCTGCCGTTCGCGCCGCGGATGGTGAACATCAAGCCCTCGCGCATCGGCGGGCTGCGCAAGTTGTGCGATGCCTACGACTACTGCGCCGAGCGCGGGATCGGCGCCTATGGCGGAGGGCAGTTCGAGCTCGGCCCCGGCCGGGGGCAGGCGCAGTACCTGGCTTCGTTGTTTCACCCGGATACGCCGAATGACCTGGCGCCGGTCGGCTTCCACCAGAACGAGCCGCCTCCCGGGCTGGCGGCCAGCCCGCTGACGCCGGCGCCGGACGCGGTCGGCTTCCGCTGGAACTCGGCCTGATCAGCTCAGGTCGAGGAGCAGGTTGCCCCGGACGTCGCGCCGGATCAGCCGGTCGAACGCCTGGTTGACCTGATCCAGCGGCAGGACCGAGTCGATCCGGACCTTCAGCTCGCCGGCGGCCACGGCCCGGAGCGCCTCCTCCAGCCCCGGACGACGCTCCTGACGGGTGAGCTGCATCCCGCCGTAGCCCAGCAGCGAGACCATCTTCCGGTACAGCTGCTGCATGTTGAACGCGACGTCCGCCCCGGCCGAGGTGCCCAGGGAGACGATCCGCCCGCGCGCTGCGATCGCCTCCACCACCGGCGACACGAAGCCGTCTCCCAGGGAGTCGATGGCGACCGTCGGCTGAAACTCGGCCAGCGCGGGGGCGATCTGCTCGGCGCCGCCGACGAGCACCCGGTCGGCGCCCATCTCGGTGATCGTCGACACCTTCTGCTCGGACCCGGTCTGCCCCCAGACGGTGGCGCCGGCGGCGCGGGCGAGCGAGACGAGCATGGTGCCCACGCCCCCGGAGGCGCCGGTCACAAACACGCGGTCGTCCCCGGTCACCCGGGCCAGCGTGCGCACGCAGTTGAGCGCGGTGAGCCCGGCGATGCCCATGGCGGCGGCGTCGTGCGGCTCCACTCCGGCGGGCACGTCGAGGACGGCCTCGGGCGGCACGACCGCCGCCTGGGCCCAGACGCCGTCGCGAGCGGTGCCCAGGCCCTCGCCGGCGACGAGGACAGCGCGGCCCTCGAGGTAGCCGGCGGCCTCGCCGCCGAGCGTGCGCGGCACCGGGGCGTCCGGGGCGACCCGCCCCTCGGCGATGTAGCGATCCACCGGGTTGACGCCGCCGAAGGCGAGGTCGACGCGGACCTCCCCGGGCGGCGGGGCCGGAAGCTCCACCTCGTCCACCGTCAGCGGGCGGCCGTGCTGGGTCAGGCGAGCGGCCCGCACCCTGTCTGCGCCGGAGGCCATGAGGATGCGGTTCTAGCAGACGGCCCCGCCGCACCTGGCAACGCTCCACTGAACGGTCCCGTACCCTAGACGGCCCAGCCGGGCCCGCCGGGGGCCCCGGATGCACCCCGACCCAGGAGATCCCTTGCACGAAAAGCTCGCCATCGCCGGCTCCGGCACGATCGCGGCCGGGCTCGCCGCCGTCGCCGCCGCACATGGAGAGGTCCTGCTCTGGGCCCGCTCGGAATCCTCCGCGGAACGTGTCAAGGCGGCCGTAGCCAAGCACTGCGAGAAGCTCCCGGATCTCAACGGCTGCGCCGAGCAGGTCCACGTCGTCTCGGACCTCGAGGCCCTGTCCGAGGCGACGTTCCTGGTCGAGGCGGTGGTGGAGGACCCGGACCACAAAGCCCCGCTGCTGGCCGAGCTCGCCTCCTACACCGGCCCGGACGAGATCTTGGCCACGACGACCTCGTCGCTGTCGATCGCCGAGCTGGCTCAAGCCAGCGGTCATCCGGACCGGTTCGTTGGCCTGCACGTGTTCAACCCCGTGCCCCGGATGGAGCTGGTGGAGCTGGCGTTCGGTCCCCAGACCCGCGACGACGTCCGCCGGCGGTCGCGCACGCTGTGCCAGGAGCTCGGCAAGACCCCGGTCGAGGTGCCGGACATCCCGGGCTTCGTGGTCAACCGCCTGCTGTTCCCGTACCTGTTCTCGGCCGTCCACCTGATGGTGGAGACGGGCATGCCGCCGGCCGACGTCGACCAGTGCATGACGCTCGGCGCCGGGATGCCGATGGGGCCGCTCGCGCTGCTCGACTTCGTCGGCCTCGACGTCTCGCAGGCGATCGGCGAGACGATCGGCGCGCCAGTCCCCGAACGCCTGACCGAACTCGTCGCCGAGGGGGCACTCGGCCGCAAGGCCCGCCGTGGTTTCTACGAGTACGGCTAACTATTAAGGCTGCGTTGAAGTGAGAGGCGCACCATGTGAAGCGCGACGTACCTCATAGCAGCACCTCCTCCCCAGAAGCACGAGATCGGCCCGTCCCCAGCGGGCCGATTTCTTTTAAACCCGGGGGATCGGCCACTGTTTGTTCGTGATGTGGCGAGAAGTGCGAAGCCGACCCGGCTTCCGGGCCGGCTTCATCTCTCCTCTCAACCGCCGGACTGGAAAGACGACCGGCTTGCTGCCGGGCAATGTAACGAATGACGCGAGGCTCTGCAAAGCGGCGCGCCGATGGGCGGGGCGTGGCGGCGCCGACGGGCGGGTCTCGGCGACCCGGACGGGCCTAAGCTCAGTGTTCGGCGGCAACCTGCTCGGCAGACCGCCGGCGCTGGCGGATGCGCACCGCCTCGATCCGGTTCTCCCGGACCGACTCGACCCGGATCGAGTAGCCGTCGGCGGTGATCTGATCGCCCCGCTTGGGCAGCCGGCCCAGCTCGGCGAACACGAAGCCGCCCACCGAGTTGTAGGCGTCGGTGTCCACGGGCAGGTGGAGGCCGTAGTCCTCCAGGTCTGACAGGGCGACGTGGCCGCGCACGAACCAGTCGCCGCTGGCCAGCCGCCGGACCGCTCCGCCGGCCGGGTCGGTCTCGTCCATGATCTCGCCAACGATCTCCTCGATGATGTCCTCGGTCGTCACGATCCCGGCCGTCCGCCCGTACTCGTCGATGACGATCGCCAACTCGGTCCGCTCGCGCTGGAGGTCGGCCAGCAGGTCGTCGAGCGGCTTGGTCTCCGGGACGATCGGCGCCGGGCGCACCAGTTTGTAGAAGTGGGCCTCGTAGCCCTCGTTCATCATCAGCTTGACCAGCTGGTTGACGTGGACGATTCCCTTGACCCGGTCCTGGTTGAAGTCCTCGGTGACCACCAGCCGCGAGTGGCCGGTGTCGACGCAGCGGCGCAGCGCGTCCTGGACGGTCTCGGACAGGTCGACGGTCACTACGGCCGGGATCGGCGTCATCACCTGACGCGCCTCCTGCTCGTGGAGATGGAAGACGCCGGTCAGCATGTTCGCCTCGCCGACGTCGAGGCTCCCGCCTCGGCTGGAGTCGGCGATGATCCGCTTGATGTCCTCCGGCCGCCCGCCCTCCGGCTCGGCGTCCGGATCGGTTCCGGTCGCCCGCACCAGCGCATCGGAGGCCGCGTTGAGCACGACGATGAACGGCGAGAACAGGACCCGGGCGGCGTGCAGCGGCCGGGCGATCCGCCGGGCCAGGTCCTCGGCGTGCTGGATCGTGTAGAGCTTGGGCGCGATCTCGCCGACGATGCTCTGGGTGACCGTGATCAGCAGGTAGGCGATCACCACCGAGGTGATCACCGCGGCGCCGTGGCCGACCGCCCCGCCGAACAAGTGCTCGAACAGGTGCGCCAGCGCCGGCTCCCCCAGGGCGCCGATCGCGATCGAGGCCATCGTGATCCCCACCTGGCAGGCGGCGATGTAGTCGCCGATCTCGTCCAGCATCGTCAGCGCCATCCGCGCCCCGCGCTTGTGCTCTTCGGCCATCTGCTGCAGCCGCGTCTTGCGGGAGCGGACGAGCGAGTACTCCGCGATGGTGAAGAACGCGTTGACCAGCACCAACAGGCCGGTCAGGATGATGAAGAGCGCTGTCACAGAAGACCGTGCGCGTTCGCGGAGGCCCTCTGAGTCAGCGCGCTGCTACTTCGGGGTCGGTCGTCGTCGTTCATTCAGCGACGGCTCAACGGTAGCAGCCGGTACATGGTGAAATTCGACTACTAATGGTCAAGCTTGTCGAAGCGGGCGGCCATCTTGAAATCCGTCTCGGTCAGCCCGCCCGCGGAGTGGTTGGTCAGCGACAGCTTCACCTTGTTCCAGCCATGGACGAAGATGTCTGGATGGTGATTGGCATCCTCGGCCACCTCAGCGACCCGGTTGACGAACGCGATGGCCTCGCTGAAGTCATCAAAGCGCCACTCCCGAACGATCTCGTCGCCCTCGCGCTCCCACGGCAAACGCCGTAGCCTAGAAGCGACCTCGTCCTCGTTGAGCAGCTCTGCCATATCTTCTCCTTTGCCGTTCCGTTCAACCCTCCCACCGGCGCCCGCGCCGCAAACAGGCGCAGCAGCGCCGTTCTGAGCCTGAGGATCCCATGCGCATCGTGAGCCTGGTCCCGTCTGCGACCGAGATGCTGTTCGCGCTCGGGCTCGGCCCGGATCTCGTGGCGGTCACCCACGAGTGCGATTATCCGGCGGAGGCTCGCGAGCTGCCAAAGGTCACGCGCGACGTGCTGCCGACCGGGCTGAGCGCCGCGGAGATCGACGCGGCGGTCAAGCAGCGCACGCTCGCCGGCGAGTCGATCTATGCGCTGGACGCCGACGCCCTGCACGAGCTGGCACCGGACCTCATCGTCACCCAGGCCCTGTGCTCGGTCTGCGCCGTCTCGTACGACGACGTCCAGGCCATCGCCGAAGAGATCGACTCCCAGCCGATGGTCATCTCGCTGGACCCGCACACGGTGGGCGAGGTCCTCGGCGACGCGCGCACGCTGGCCCAGGCCACCGACCGCAAGGACGCCGCCGTCGAATTGGTCTCCCAGGCGGCCGCGCGGATCGACCGGATCCGGCTGGCCACCCGCAACGCCCGGCGGATCCGAGTCGCGGCCCTGGAGTGGCTGGACCCTCCGTTCGCCGCGGGGCACTGGACGCCCCAGCTGATCTCCTACGCGGGCGGCGAGGACGTCCTCGGCTTCCCGGGCGAGAACTCCGAGGAGCGCACCTGGGCGGAGGTGGCAGCCGCCGCGCCCGACGTGGTGATCGTGATGCCATGCGGCTACGACGCCGAGATCGCCCACCGAGAGGCTGAGATGCACCGCGACGAGCTCGCCGCGGTGGGCGCCGGCGAGATCGTCGCCGTCAACGCGGCGGCTTACTTCTCGCGTCCCGGGCCGCGGATCATCGACGGGCTGGAGCTGCTGGCGCACATCCTCCACCCCGAGCTGGTGCCAGAGGCGCCCGGCGAGGTGCTGAGCGTCGAGCTGTAGCCGGCCCGGGCGGGCCGAGACGGGTCAGATCGTCAGGCCGTTGGGCGTTAGGCCATGGCCGCCGGCGGCCACGATCGCGGCGATGACGGCCGCCACGCCCACCAGAGCGCATCCGGCCAGCGCGACGCTCTGCAGGTTGCGTCGCTCGCCGAGCTGGACGATCAGCCAGCCGCACAGGGCGCCGCCGACCAGGCCGCCCAGGTGGCCGCCGATCGAGATGTCGGCCACCGTCAGCGAGAACACGATGTTGATCACCAGGATGAGCCCCAGGCCGCTCTGCCAGATCGAGATGCGCCGGAAGTAGGCGATCACGATCAGGGCGCCGAGGACGCCGAACAGGGCCCCGGAGGCGCCGACGGTCGGCACGTCCGGCGAGAAGAGCAGCGCCCCGAACGAGCCGGCCAGGAGCGAGACGAAGTAGACGACCGTGAAGTTGAGGCGGCCGACCGCGTTCTCCAGCATCGGCCCCAGGATCCAGAGGAACCACATGTTGAACGCGATGTGGAGGATCCCGTCGTGCAGGAACCCCGCCGTGAGCAGCCGGTAGTACTGGTGGAGGTCCGTCAGGTAGTACGTGCCGACCAGCGCCCCCTTCACGTAGAGAGTGCCGACACCGCCGGGACCCACACCGCCGAGCGGCGTGCCGGTGGCCGTCTCGGCGACGAACACCAGGACGTTGATGGCGATCAGGACCTGGGTGACCGACACCGCGGACGATCGGCCCCGGCTGCGCACGGTCTTGACCTTTGTGCGCTCGCGGGCGCATTCCGGACAGCGCATGCCGACGGGCGTGGGCGTCATGCACTCCGGGCAGATCGGCCGTCCGCACGATGAACAGGACACCCCGGTCTCCCGGGAGGAATGCCGATAGCAGACGGCCATGGTGGAGGCTGACGGTATCAGCGGGGGTGGCTGGGCAGATCACCCGCCCACCCCGCCTGCCCTCACCGTCGCTAGGGCAGGATGCGGCGGGCCTCGTCGGCGACGTCGTGAACGGTCCGGCCGGCGAGATCGAGCAGGCCGGAGGCGCCCTGGCGACGGGACCGCGCGCGTGAGCGGACGCGGAGCACGACCAGCGCCGTGCCCGCCCCGGCGCCGATCACCACCGCGGCGGCGGGACGGACCCAGTTGCGCGGGTCCTTCATCGCCGACAGCTCCCAGCCCTCCAGCTCATCCTGGACCAGCTCGGTCAGGTTGACCAGCGCGTTCTCCAGCCGGGCCATCAGGTCGGCCGGCGGATCGACCGGGCTGAGAGCCTCGCGGAGGAGGGCCTCGAAGTCAGCGGTGCCGCTCGTCATCCCGTCTGGGTGGGTGGGACGGTTTGTGGGACGGTCTCCGGGACGGTGTCCGCGGTCGACTCGGACACCATGCCCTCCAGCTGGCGGATGGCGCGATGCAGCAGGACCTTGGTGGCGCCGTCGGTGCGACCGAGCGCCCGCGCGATCTCACGGTTGTCCATGCCGAGCGCGAACCGCATGATCAGGGCCTCCCGGCGGTCGTCGGGAAGCTGGGCGACGCCCTCCAGGATCGTCTTGAGCTCCTCGCGGCCCTCGACGAGCGCCTCGGTGGTGTGCGGAGCCGAGATCATCCCCGCATCCTCGATGGCCGATTCCGGCTTACGGGAGCGATCGCGGTAGAAGTTGGCCGCCAGGTTGTGGGCGATGCGGATGAGCCAGGGCCGCAGCGGACGGCCGTCTGACTCGCGCAGCGCCCGCTCGAAGTGGCGGTAGGCCTGGAGGAATGTCTGCTCGGTGAGGTCCTCCGCGTCGTAGTGGTTGCCAACGCGGTAGTAGCTGTACGAGTAGACGTCACGCAGATGACGGCGGTAGAGGTCGGCAAACTGAGCGTCGAGGTCCGCCTTGGACTGGGAGTGGTTTTCGGCCAACGCATTTGGAGCCTACCCCTGCCTGTGCTAGGCCGCACGGATGGGCCGTGCCCGGTCAGCGTTGGGAGGCTCGGTCACGGTGGCCGCCCACTGGTCTGGCTCGATGCGTCCCTCCACGAGCGCGGCCAGACCGTCGAGCGCCGGGGAATCCAGCCGGGCCGCGCGCGCCGCCGTGGCCAGGAGCGGCACCGACTCGACCGCCTCGGCGGCCGGGCCGTCCGTGGCGACGGTCGCGACCAGGTCGCCGGCCCCGGCCGGCCCGGCAAATGTCTCCGGGCGGCTCCCGCGCGCCCGAGCGAGGGCGTCGACCTCGGCGAACACCTGCCCGGCCACCGCGCCGGCGATGGTCGCGTCCCCGTGGGAGGCAGCGGCGGCAGCGGCGATGGCGGCGGCGTTCTTGGCGCAGCCGGCCAGCTCCACCCCGGTCACGTCGCTGGTGGCGGACACGTCGAGCTCGGCGGCGCCCAGCACGTCGGCGAGCTGTCGGCGAAACCCCTTGTCCAGCGAGGCGACGACGACGGCGGACCCGGGCTCGAGCAGCTCGGCGGGGTGCGCCGGGCCGCCGATGACCGCGACGGCCCGCGCGTCGCAGCGCTCGGCGGCAAACGCGCTGGGGAGCGTTCCGAGCGGCGGGACCAATCCCGGGGAGACGACGAGCACGCCGACCTCGCTGGAGATGCCCTCGCCGTGGGCGGCCAGGACGGCCGGCAGCGCCTGGGCGGAAACCGCCAGGCAGAGCATGTCGTGGTCGGCCGGGCTGAGGTCGGAGGCCGGCAGCATCCGGACGGTGTCCGGGATGGGAACCCCCGGCAGGTATCGCGAGTTCTCCCGGGAGGCCCGCAGCTGCTCGGCCTGCTGAGGCGTCCGGCAGCCCAGGTCGACCTCCAGCCCCGACCGGGCGAAACAGACCGCGAGGCTCGTGCCCCAGGCCCCCGCGCCGATGATCGCCACTCGCCGGACCGGCGCCAGCCCGCCCAGCCACTCCCACTGGAGCATGACGTTGGGCCAGATCCGGTCGGTGACCGCGCCCGCCATCTCCTTGGAGGGCTCCTCGATCCGCGGGAAGGTGAGCGAACGGCCGGCCCGCAGACGGACCTTGTGCGGACGGATCCGCCAGCCGCGGCGGACCGCCTCGGTGCCGATCACGGCGAGCGGCACGACCGGCGCGCCCGTCTCCAGGGCCAGCCGGCCGACGCCCCGCTTGGGCTTGCCCAGCGGGCCGGGCCGGGTCCGCGTCCCCTCCGGGAAGATGAGGACGATGTCGCCCCGGGCCAGGATCGCCTTGGCCGTCTCGATCATGTCCGAGTCGCCGGCCCCCCGGTCGACCGGAAACGCGCCGAGTGCGCTGAGGATCCAGGCCAGCACCGGCCAGGCGAAGATCTCCTTCTTGGCCACGTAATACATCGGTCGCCGGGCCATGCAGGCGATGACGAACGGATCGAGGAAGCTGCGGTGGTTGGCGGCGATGATGACCGGGCCGCGGCGGGGGATGTACTCGCGGCCGATTCGCTGCATCCGGAAGTAGAGGAGGAAGAACGGCTGGAAGGTCAGGCGGACGATCCCGTAGACGATCGGGTTCGCCCCGCGCTCACGCGCGCGCTGGTGCGAGCGCCGGTGAAGTTCCTCGTGCTCCATCGCACAATGCTTACCCGCCCGCACCGCGCCCGTTACAGTTGGGGGCCAGTGACTCCCGGACCCAACCGGACCCGTACGCTCCGTGGCGCCGTCAGCGGCGTTGTCGCCGCAGCGATCTGGGCCCTCCAGCAGCCACTTGACAAGCAGGCCTTCGGCAGTCGGTACGACGACGTGGAGCTGCTCGGCCGCGCGATGACCCGCGGCGACAGCTGGTATCCGCTCGGTCTCGCGCTGCACCTCGGCAATGGCGCCCTGTTCGGGGCTGTCTATGCCAACGTCGCCCCGGCCCTGCCCCTCCCCCCCACCCTCCGTGGGCCGTTCGTCGCGCTGGCTGAGCACGCCGGACTGTGGCCGCTGGTGGCGGTGACCGACCGACTCCATCCCGCTCGCGAGGAGCTTCCCCGGCTCAACGGCAATCGCACGGCCTGGCTGCAGGCCGCCTGGCGTCATCTCGTGTTCGGTGCGGTGCTCGGTGAGCTGGAGCGACGGATCAACGCCGAGCCGGAGCCCGAGCCGCCCGAGCCCACGATCGACTACTCCAGCAACGGCCACGGCTCGCTCGAGCACGCGGTCTCGGCTCACGAGACCCCCTGACGAACCGGCCGGTGCGGGCGCTGATCACGGGAGCCTCCGGCTTTGCCGGTAGCTGGCTGTGTCGTGAGTGCGCCGCGGCCGGCGACGAGGTGGTGGCCGTCTCCCGGCGCGGAACCGTGCCGGACGGCTGTGGCCGGGGGGTGGCCCTCGACCTGCGGGATGCGTCCGCGGTCCGAGACGTGGTGCGCTCGGCACGCCCCGACGTCGTCTACCACCTGGCGGCGCTGACGTCGGTCGGCCGCTCCTGGGAGGAGCCGGCCCAGACCCTGACCGAGAACGCGCAGACGACGGTGGGCGTCCTGGAGGCGCTGCGCGACCTGAGTGGCGGCGTGCGCGTGGTGTGGGTCAGCTCCTGCGAGGTGTACGGCGAGCCGGCGACGCTGCCGGCGCCCGAGGAGGCTCCGCTGCGTCCGGCCAACCCGTACGCCGTGTCCAAGGCGAGCGCCGAACTGCTCGCCGGGGTCTACGCGGACGCCCATGGCCTGGACATCGTCGTGGCGCGGCCGTTCTCCCACTCCGGGCCCGGCCAGCTGCCGATCTTCCTGCTGTCGAACCTGGCCCGGCAGGCGGCGGCCGGCCAGCGCGAGGGCCTGGCACGACTGGAGGTGGTGACCGGCAACCCGGACACCCGCCGGGACTTCACCGACGTGCGCGACGTCGTCCGGGCCTACCGGCTGCTCGGCGCCGGCGCGCTCGGCGCCGGCGGGCTCCGGGCCGGGGAGCTCGGCGATCGCTGGGACCGCGGCACGCCCGTCTTCAACGTCAGCTCCGGGGTCTCGGTCTCGGCCCGGGAGCAGGTGGCGCTGCTGTCCGAGCTGATGGCGCCGATGCAGGTGGAGTTGGTTGTCGACCCCGGGCGCATCCGGGCCCACGAGGTCATGGATCTGCGCGGCGACCCCTCCCGACTCACCGCGGCCACCGGCTGGCGCCCCCGCATCCCCCTCCGCCAGACGATGCTCGACACCATCGCCTGGTGGGAGCGGCACCTGCCAGACTCCAGGACCGCGCCCGCCTAGCTCAACTGGCAGAGCACTTCACTTGTAATGAAGGGGTTGGGGGTTCGAGTCCCCCGGCGGGCTCTGGGAAGTGGCTGCAAATCACGCTATTTGTGGTTGTGTTGACCCGCCCAGACTGCACCTTGGACGTAACCCTGCGGCCGGGACGCCAGACGGCCGGCACACCAGACCGTTCCCGCGCGCACGCGCGGGCGTGCCTGTTCGCGCTCGACGACACCACGGGATCCCGGACCTGGGCGCCACGCCCGGCGATGGACATGGCGCAGGCCGGCTCGAGCGGCTTGTGACAGTCAGTAATGGAAGCCGGGCGTGGCGCCGGCACGAACACAAGCCAACGCCGACCGCGCATCGAGCCCTCGCTTTCTGATGTGGTCCCGGCGCCTCCAGAATGCCCGTCGGTTGTAGCTCGGATGGCGTGTGCGGCAAGGCGGTCGACTGGCCCGATCGTCTTTCCGTTTGATCGGGAAGGAGCCCTCGCCACGTCGGCGACGATCGCCGACATCCCCGCTGCGTGGCTCATCAGTGCCCCTTTTCGATCGAGGAGCAGTAGCGTGCCGCCGGCAGCGGTACGTCGTGAGAGTGACTGACGTTGGCGACGATCCTGTGCTGTGAGCCCAGGAATGTCGCCAGCGTCGGCTTCGGGTGCTGCTTCTCGATCACAGCGGAAGCTGCTGATGGGTTTAGCAGCAGGAAGGTTCGTCACCGGTCCAGGCCTCTCGACCCTCGTTTCCGGCGATGAGCGCAATCACGAGCGCGGCGGCGGGATCGGCCCACCACCAGCCGAAGGTTGCGTTGGCCAGCAGCCCGATGAGCAGCGTGATTGAGAGATAGGCGCATATCTGATTCTGCTCAGCCTCGGCGGTCGTTGCGCGTGAGCCGAGCTTTGCTCCAACCCGCCGCTTGGCACGGGCGAGGAGCGGCATCGCCACTGCAGTCACGGCCGCCAAAGCGATTCCGACTCCGCTTGACTGCGGGTGATGCCCGCCAATGAGGTCGCGCAGAGACGCCACAACGATGTAGACCGCCAGCACCAAATAGCTGATCGCGATCAACCGTCTGGCCTGTCGCTCAGCATCCTCGGAGGCACCGCGTCCAGCGCTGAAGAGCCAAGCGATCACCGATCCTGAGAACACCTCGATCAGGCTGTCTGCACCGAAGCCGATCAACGCAACCGAGCCTGCGGCGATTCCCGCAGCAACTGCAATCGCGAACTCAATGAGGTGCCAGACGTTCCCGCTCCACGCCAGCCGCCGCGCACGCCGCTCCAGCACCGCACGCTTCCTCGGGCTTGTCTGCGCGGGTCTCGTCGCTCGGACAGCACTCACACACCGATTCTGCCTAAGTCCCTCTCCGCCGTCCGCATCGGGTAAGAGCGGCAGCGAACGTCGGCTGCTGCATATCGAATCGGCGAGTCGACGGCCGGGTCGCGGCGCGACTCACAGGAGTCCGGCAGCGATGGCGGCGCCGACGAAGATCAGAACGACGCCAGCGAGCAAGTCGCTATTGCGCTCGATGCGCACCCCGAGCTGGGCGCCCAGCTCTAAACCGATGAGTGAGAGCCCGACGCTGACGGCGGCGATCACGCCGATGGCAAGCAGGAACGAGACTCGGTACGCGCCGAGTGCGAACCCGACGATCAGGTTGTCGATGCTCAGGCTGGCGGCCATCAGCAGCAGCCGTCCGCTACGCACGTCGGTCATGCTCGCGGCCGACTCCGAGGCCCGGCTTGCCTGGACAACGGTGTACGCGCCGGTGGCGACGAGCAGGGAGCCGGCGATCAGCTCAGCGTGTGATCCGAGCGCGTGCGCCACCTGGCTACCGATCAGCAGCCCAATAATCGGCATGCCTGCTTCGAACGCCCCGAACGCCAGCGCGATCCGCAGGCGCAGTCCTCGATCCACGCCCGAGATCCCGACCGCAACCGACGCGGCGAAATTGCTCAGACCGAGCGACAGCGCGACGAGCAGGAGCGCAAGCACCGCACAAGCCTAGGCAGCGACCAACGCGGGCGTCGCTGCCGCTCGCCTGGCCGTCCGGCGTCAGTTTCTACCTTCGGCGAGAGACGCCCAAGAAGTACCGGGACGTGCGGAAGGCCCTACTGGACGCTGGGTGGGCGGTCCTCTATGAGCAGGCCGAAGATGGCGGGTGGAGCGCGTTCCTCCTCCCGATCTCCCCGGCGTCGTCGCACTGGGCGCGACCGAGAGAGGTCAGCGAGGGCATCAAGAAACGAGTCACTTGTAATGAAGGGGTTGCGGGTTCGAGTCCCCCGGCGGGCTCTGGGAAGTAGCTGGGCGGTCAGGGCTCATCTGCGGTGCACCCCCGCCGGCCAGGTCTTGCTCTGGACGGGAGTCGGATCGCGGGCGAGGCCGACCGACGACGATCTGGATCGTCGCCATCACCAAGACAATTACGGTGAGGATGCGCTCGGTCCTCGGGACCTCGTGGAAGAACGCGTAGGTCTGGATCGATATCGCGAGCAGTTGGGCCGCGACCGCCAGGGCGATCGCCCGCCACCCTGTCACCTCCCGGCGCTCGAGTCGACCCGGGTACGGCTGCCATGCTGCGTAAGCGACGAGCACTGCGGCGCCCGCCCATGCCGCGTCGTAGATACCCCGGTCATGGGTGTGCTCGAGAGCTTGAACGGAAGAGATCGCATCGGCGACCGCAATCGCCATCAGCCCGACGCCGAGCGCCAGCCACATCCGACCCGGGCGCCAGTCCATCAGGACAAACAGCCCGAGGACGCCCCCGACGACCACGGCGTCTCCCAACGGGTAGGCGAAATTGAGCACGATGGCCAGCCCAGATGCGCTCGAGTGCTCCACGACAGGCTCAAGGAACAAGGCCACCCAAGGCGTCGCGACGAGCAGCATCACCGTGATGCCGTCGATCCATCGATCAAGTTGAAAGCCCGGGATCCGATCTCGAACCAGCAGGACGAGCGCCGCGACGATCAGGGGGTACCAGGCCAACCAGAACACATCTGAGATGCTCGTCTGAGGTGGCGCGGCGGCGTCGCCGAATCGAATGCTCCAGATCGTGTCGCCGACAGCCCAGCTCGCCAGCGCGAGGGCAACCAGCAGCCACGCCGCCCGGCTTTGGGTCGCGCGCAACGCTCCTGCGGCGCAGCCGATCGCGGCGCACCACAGCACTCCGTCGTTGATCCAATAGTTGAAGAGACCGTCGGCACCGCGTCCGCCGAGTCCAAAGGACCCGTGCGCGGCGTAAAGCGCCACTACCAAGGCGAGGACGGGCCAGATAACCCCGATAGGCGGACGACGCGAAAGCGCGACCCGCCAGCGGCCCGCTTGGATCCCCACGGCTAGAGACTACCTGCAGCAGCCAGCGGCACGCCCTCCACGGTCGCCGCCTCCGGCTTCCGCTGTTTGCCATGCGCGGCTACCCACATCTCGTTCGCATCGGCACGGACAGCGCGACCGCCCCGCCCCGCACCCTCGGTAGCATCCGCCGAGCCAGTGGTCTGGAGCATCTGCGGTGACCGAGTAAGTCAAACGTCCCAGGCAACACACACCGACGAAGGGGTCCCGATGGAAGCGCACCTCAGTAGCCATCATCGCGACACGATCGAGAGGATCTTCAGTCATCCGCCGAGCCGCAACATCGAGTGGCGCCAGGTTGTGTCCCTGCTGGAGACGATTGGAACGGTGACCCACGAGCACAACGGCAAGCTCAAGGTTGCACTCGGCCCAGAGACCGAGGTACTTCCTCCGCCTCACGGAAAGGATGTCGACGTCCAGCTCGTCGTCGACCTGCGGCGAATGCTCACCCAAGCCGGCTTCGCGCCAGCAGGCTCACCGGCCGTCGCCGATCAAAGCGCACGGGATCATGGAGATGGCCAGTGGGGCGAGCCAACCTAGCGCCCTCAGCCGGTGGGCACGTTCGTCGGTGCGATCACGCGCGCCAGCCCTTTGAAGACCGCGGTAACCGGGGTCACGAGGCTGGCATCCGCGATGTCGGTGTTGGCGATCACGACGATCGCCGCCTTCAGCTTCGGGAGGTAGGCGATCTCGGTGTTGTAGCCGGGGATCTGGCCCTCGTGCGACAGCCATCCGTGGTCGACGCCGAGTGCGAACAGGTACGCGCGGCCGTCGGCGGCGGACGCCGGGTTCGGGATCAGGCGCGCTCGTTGCGCAGCCGGTGTGAGGAGCCGACCGGTCCCAACCGCGACGGCCCACCGGTGGAGGTCCCCCAGCGTCGAGATCGCCTGTCCCGCGCCGGCGGCGGCGCTTGGGCTCCAGTTCGTGGAATCGAGCGCGTTGCCCTTGTCGGATCCTTGGATCGTGTAGCCATGGAGGTATGGACTGGGAAGTCGGTTGCCGGTGGGATAACTCGAGGCGTTCATCCCGAGCGGTCTGAAGAGCATCGTTCGAAACATTCGCGCGAGTGGCTTGTGGGTCACCATTTCGAGGATCCGACCGAGCATCACGAAGTTCGTGTCCGAGTAGTAAAAGCCGTCGCCGGGGGCGAACGTGCGTGGCAGGGCCGCACCGTCAGCGATCAGCTGGTCCGGCGTCCACGACATCGTCGGGTCGCTGAAGTACCGGGCGGTGAACGTCGGGTTGGTGGTGTAGCTCGCGATCCCGCTGCTCATGTCGCCAAGCTGGCGGATCGTGATCTGACTCGCGCCGGGCAGTTGCGGGAACCACCGAGCGATCGACTCATCGAGCCGCAGCTGATGACGATCGACGAGCTCCAGGACCAGGGTCCCGATCATCGTCTTGGTGACCGACCCGATCCGCGTGTGATCCGAGAGCAACGTACGCGGGCCGGCGGCTCGCTGAGCGGACCCAAGCGCGGCCGTCCAGCCGCGGTCGCCGACCCACACCCCCGCGATCACCCCCGGCGCCCAGGTGTTCGCCCACGTGCTCCGTAGCGTCCGGTCAAGCCGGGCGACGGTGCGCGCCCCCAAGCCGCTGCCCGCCGGATGGGCACCGCCGGTCCTCGCGGCGGCGGTCCCGGGGAGCAGCGAGGCGATCATGGCCAGCAGTAGCACGGTCCAGCCGATCACCTGCGCGGGTAACCGGCCGACCCGCGTCGTGCCCTCGCTCACACCGACCCGCCCCTGGACCAACGGCCTGCTCGGCAGTGCTCTGGTCATGATCCGGTCCCCTTGGCTAGGGAGCGTGCAGTTCAGGCCGTGATCGTCGCTCCCCACGATCACGGCCCGGCATCTCGCGAACGGATGCTACGCGAAGGTCTCATCCAGAGCCAGTGCCCATCTCGCGCCTACTCGAGCAAGGGTTTGGAGAGCCCGCGCCAGACGATCTCGCCGCCCGGATCGACTCGCCAAGCGAGCGGACAGGGATGATCGAACTGAGCGGCGCCGTGGTTTACACGTCGCTCGGCTTCACGCCCATCTCGACCGAGGACTACTTCGCCCTGCCGCTGAGCCGAACAACCTCCTCCGGTCCTACGTCTAGCTGTCTCCTCTGGACGTCCTCTCGTCCTGGAAGTGGGCGAGAAGGGATATCCAGAAGGCCAGGATCGCCACCACACTGACCACGCCGAGGACCTTTGGCGGCAACAGGTTCGACCGCCATGCGAGCGAAAGGATGGCAGTGACGGTCGCCAGCAGCGTTCCGAGAAACGACACATTCATGGCGGCCAGCTGGACCTTTTGCATTGGGCGCTTCCAGCTCCGGCCGCGTTCTCGGTCGAGCTCTACCAACAGCGCGCCGAGGGCGAGGAACAGGACCGGCCCAAATCGTGCAGAGCGCGAGCCAGAAGTCAGTGTCTTCGCCAGCCACGGCGCGGCCGGTATTCATCCCATGTGATCACGCCTGGGCGATATTACGTGCAATCTCGACTCTGCTCTGAGGTTGAACCACCCGGCAGACCTGGAAATACGTCAGCGCTAGGGCGGAGGCGCGATGACGTCCCGGAAGAAGGTCTGCAGGATCAGGAGCAGTCCTCCCGCCAGGAGCGCGGCGGCGATGGTTGGCGACCCGCCCGCTAACTCGACGGCAGCGCAGACGCGAGGCGATACCGGCGATGCCTCGCGTCACGAGGTTGATCCGGCGCGGGCGGCACTCTAAGGTCGGAGGCAACAGAGGGCTATCGGGGGCGCCGGAATTCGTGAGGAGTAACGAATGTCCGTTGCCGAAGTCAATGCCGTGGCGCAGGCGTTTCACGATGGAGTAGCCAACCGCGACTCCGGGGCGCTGGCCAGTCTCTACGCCGATGGGGGGAGGTTCTTGCCTCCGGGCCTGGGGCCCTGCGAGGGGCACGAGGAGATTCAAGCGGCGATGCAGCAACTGCTCGACATGGGTGCAAGCTCGCTGGACATCGAGCCGCTCGACGTTCGCGAAGAAGGGGATGTCACGATCGAGTACGGCCGGTACACGCTCGGCATCGAGCCCGAGGGCGCGGCGCCGATGACGCAGGTCGGTAAGTACGTCGTTGTCCACGAGGCGCAAGCCGACGGTTCGACGAGGATTGCGTTCGACATTTTCAACGCGAACACACCCTGACGGCTGACCGCCGAGGCCATGCGGGCACCCGCCTAGCAGCCGGGTGCTCGCTCGCCGCCACGACGTCCGGGAGTGGCTTCATGGCTCCTGCCACTGAGGGCTGCTTTCGGCGTGGTGCAGGCGGCGCTGGACAAGCCCAGCCGGCAGCGGTCACTCGGCGGCGAGGGCACGCCGGGCCGTGGGTAGGAGCCTGGTGAGACCGTAGGCGGCGCCGCCGGCGCCGAGCAGCCGCCGGAACCAGTTGGCGCCCCCCACCATCTCCTCGGCTGACCAGACGAGCAGCGCCGACCAGGCAACGAGGCGAGCGATCTGGGAGGGGCGGCCGGTCGTGGCTCTCGCCAGAGCCGAGGCGACGGCGGCGGCGATCAGCGGCCGGTTCGGGAACTGAACGATCGGGAACCTGCGTGGCATCGGGGCGTCACCTCATCGTCGTCGGATGTTGTCGGCAAGCGCGTCATTTGCGGGCCCATCGGCCCGGCCCAGCCGGGCCGTGAGGTCGGCGGCGGCGCGGCGGACCGTGTCGCCGGCCGGTTCGCGCTCGAGGGCCAGCTCGGTGAAGGCGCGCATCCGCTGCTTGGTGCTCTCCAGGAACGCGCATCGCTCCCGTCCGCGCAGCAGGTGAAAGCCGACGCGGACGATCGGATTGCCGATCCGCGCGGGCCGCGACACGGCGTGCACGCGGAACTCCACTCGCCCGTCGTGGAGCCACTTCCACACCTCCCAGTCCATCTGGCCGCGCTCGAGATGACCCTGGAGCGTGCGGTAGTTCCATCCCCAGACGCGGACGCTGCGGCCATCGATCCGCCGGAGCTCCTCGTAGACGTCGCCGACCCGCACGCCGACAAAGCGGTGAACGAGCCCTCGGGCCTTGAGCTTGAGCAGCATGTTCCGCCGCTCCAGCGGAACGTCGGAGTCGTAGTAAGCGCGAACGATCGACGGATCGGCGAACTCGTAGCCGCGCATCAGCCGCCGGGCGATCTCCCAGCTGCCGTCGCTCGCCGGCGCGCCAGGCGGCTCGGGCGGGAGCGGCTGGCAGAGATCGGTGATCGCCCAACCGGTCGCCGGCGAGGCGTCTCGGAGGGCCGCAAGGTCGAAATTGAGCGGCAGGTCCGAGAGCGCGGCGAGACGGCGACGGACCGCGGGAGAGCCGAGAAGGCGGGGGTCGCTCACGCGCGTTCGGTGTCAAGCTCGACGCCGCCGGTCATGCGGCCACCGGCAAGCCGAACGACGCGCTCGAGGAAGGAGATCCACATGTGCGCCTGGACCTCCTTGGCCATGCGCAGCCGGTGGTAGAGCAGGTGGACGAGCGCGCTCCCACTGCGGGCCCAGGATTCGATCTCGAATACGAGCTGCCCGTCGCCGGCCGGGGCCACCCGGAACTCGATTTGCCCGGCCTCCAGGTGACCCGCCAGCGTGGCCAGGCGAAATGAGCGCCGCCCGGCATCGATGACCCGGACCGGGCCGTCCCATGGGCCCGGCATGCGGACCACGTACTCGTCGCCGACCGAGAGGCGGTCGCCGTCGCCATGCACCCGTTGGAACCGCGCGAAGGTCGTGGGCGCGGTGCGGTTGACGTTCGTTCGGATCGAGTCCATCAACGCCTCGGCGGACAGCCGGCTGTTCCGAATCCGGGTCCGGTACCGGCGGTGAAACAGGGGACCGTGGCCGACGTCCTGGCCCTGCACCTGATCGTCGTTGACGCCGCCTGGGTAACGAAGCAGGTCAGGTAGTGGCGGCCCGACCGAGCCCAGCGTCTCCCGGCGCCGGATTGGCGTGGCACGCCACATGTAATCCCATGAGGTGAGGGCGATGCCCACCGGCCAGGTGGCGGCAGTCAGCCAGCGGCGGGTCGGGCTGGGGCGTTTCGGCATCTATCTATACATACCCACGGCGCAATTTGAACAACATGTTCAAGTGTGGGGGCGGCCGGGTAATGACCGATCAGCGATGCTGACTAGGCACCTCCACGCCGCCGGGCTCCGGGCCTGGCACACGCAGTACCTGTCGCTGGCGTCAATCGGACTGTGTATCGGCCTGTGGATCCGCGCCAAGACCGTCGATCAGGACGAGCGAGGTAACGCTGAGCGGCGGGCGCTGTTCGTGGGACTCTGGCCGCCCACGATCTGGTTGATCGGCGACTCGCTTAAGCCGGAGTAGAAGGCGTCAGCTACCCGGATTGGTGGAGTTTCGCTCTCCTCTGTTCAACCGGACAGGTCTTCGGGGCGCTTCTTGGCCAGATGCCCTGCGAGCCGCTCCACGATGGTGGCGGAAGCGTGATCGGAGACTACGCTGGTCCGGTCCAGCGGTCGCTCGCCGACTGCGGAGGCGACGTTCAGCGCTGGTGCTGCTCGCTGGTAGCGCGGGTGAGGGGGATCGCGGCGATGCGATAGACCGCCTGCCGGGCGGCTTGAGGGTCCGCGGCGGACAGGGCGGCGAGCAGGGCGGCCTGGGCCGCGTGGAGGGGCCCGGGGTCGAGCGGCCCCGGAAGTTGGAGCAGGCCGAGGCGCACCATGTGGACGACGCTGTCGGCGCAGCGCATGAGCATTGGGTTGTCGCAGTGCTTTGTGGGGCGGTCGTAGAAGTCGGCGTTGGCGGCGGCGAGCGCTTGGATGTCGAACGGTTCGCTGGCCGCCTGGAAGCGCGCATGGTCATCGGCCATGGCGCGCAGGGTGGACGCGGAGACGCCATTACTGGCCGCCAGGGCGGCGATCGCGGCGTAGACGGTGACCCATGCGGCGACGGCGTGGCCGGTTTGGGTTTCGTCGATGATCGCGACTCGCGTGAAGCGGGCGGGCGCAAACTCAACGACGCCGAGCTCACGCAGCCGTAGTAGGGCCTCGCGGACGGGCGTCCGCGAGACGCCCAGCTGGGCGGCGAACTCGCCGTCGTTCAGCCGCTCTCCGGGTCGTAGCTGGCCCTGCTGAAGCGCCTCGAGGATCTGCTCGTAGACCGCGTCTCCGACGCTGGTCGGGCCGACCGGTGGTTTAGGGGTGAGACGGAACCGCGCCGGCGAAGACGCTGGTGTCTGTGCGATGCCGGGCTGCTGAAGACGCTCGGGGGTCGATGGCATGAGCTCGCTCGTCGCGCTTGACAGAACCTGCTTTAAGCTGCCAGTATATCGGTATACCGGACAGTTGAGGTTGACCGACGGCACGGCTGCCCGGTCGACGGCAGTCGATCTTTGATCGCTGACGGAGTTTGCTCGGGGGCCCGCCGCAGGGCGTTCAGGCGGCGGCTGGAAACCGGGGAACCGGGGGCGGGACGATGTCGGGCGAGCGGCGCAAGCATCTCGCCCGACCTCTCCCCTGCCGCGGTGCCGCTGCTACTGGTCACGCGTGGTCGTGCAGGACAGGGGCATATGAGATCCCGACGATCGCGCCCTCCGGCGACTGCAGTCTGGCGACGGTTTGACCCCATGGCTCCTCGCGCGGTGGGTGCAACAGCTCGTACCCGGCATCCTCGAGCTCCCGTGCCGCCGGCCCCACCGCCGCGGCGTCCGCGACATCGAACTCAATGCTGACCTGCGGCACCGGCCGCTCGGCGGGCCACTGCGGCCTCCCGAAGCACGCCTCGGCGGCCTGTGACAGCGGCCAGATACCGAAGGACTTGGAACCGGCGATCTGCTCGCTGTGGTGATAGTCGCCGCCCTGGCTCTCCAGCGGCAGCCCAAGCGTGTCGACGTACAGCTTGCGACTGGCGGGCGGATCGGGGGCGATCACCGCCACGGTCGAGAGGAACTCGATGTCCATGCCACCTCCTCGTTCAGGTTCTGGCTAAACCAGCGATCCAAGCAGGCTCCGCAACCCGCGCGCCGAGAGGTTCAGGGGCGGCGCTGCCGAGCGTGCAGGATGGTCGCGATCCCGAAGAACAGCGCGACCAGCAGCGCGACGGCGCCAAATCCAATGCCGACGCCGGCCAGCACCGGGTGGGGATGCACCCGCCACCAGCACGATCAGCCCCAGCCATCGCTCGCCTGGCCCGCGCCACCGCTCCAGCCGGCCCGGCCGAACCGGCTGATCGACCCGGGTCACCAAGGTCGTTGTCTCCCCTCGCCCGCTCATGCGGCGATCATCTGGCTTCCGTCTGCCGCCGCGCCGGCGATCGGCCGGCGTTAGCTGCTCATCGCGGGTGAGCAGCCGCTATCGCCCGCTCACCCATGCGGGAAGCCGGCGGGCGCCCGTGGCAGACTTTCCCCGTGGCGGTTGACGTGGTGACCGAGATCGAGATCGAGCGCCCGCGCGCAGAGGTGTCCGCATTCGCGGCTGATCCCACCAATACGGCGGCGTGGTACAAGAACATCACGGCGGTGGAGTGGGAGACTCCGCCGCCGGCAGCCGTTGGGTCCAGAATTCGGTTCAGCGCCCAGTTCCTCGGCCGGTCGTTGGACTACACGTATGAGGTCCGAGAACTCGAGCCTGGGCGGCGCCTGGTCATGGCCACCGCCCAAGGCCCGTTTCCGATGGAGACGACGTACACGTGGGAGGACGCGTCACACGGCGCGACGAAGATGACCCTCCGCAATCGTGGCGAGCCCTCGGGCTTTGCCGCTGTCGCTGCGCCGGTTATGACACGAGCGATGCGGAAAGCCAACGAGGCGGACCTGCGTCGGTTGAAGTCACTCCTCGAGCACTGACCCGGGGCGCGGCGCTACGACCGCCCCGGGGCGCTCGCCGCGGCGCTGCCCGTCAGCGGCGCCGTCCGGACTCGCCGCCGGCCGTGGCCGGTCCCACCTGTGGCCGACTCGCGCCGGGAGACGCGTATCGTCCCAGGAGACCGGTAGCGGTCCGGGAGGGCAGCGCGCATGCGCGCCGGCAGTGATGGCTCGGCCTCGTAGGCGACCATCGCCTGCGCACGGGCCCGCAAGCAGGGCAGGAGATAGGCGATGAGACAGGCGGGGTCAGTCAGGGTCCGACGATCGTCGACCGAGATTGCCGCGACCGTCGTCCCGTCGACCTGGGCGATCAGTACGCGCCCCTCCAGCGGGCGCTGCGAGCTAAGTTCGGCCAGGCGGCTCAGGGAGTCGGCATCGTCGTCGGTGGCGAGGCGGATGAGATGTGTGTTTGAGGCATACATGGGTCCCGCTCCAAATGATGATGTGTGATCGGATGCACCGCTGGACAGAGTGGTCGCAGCGGTCGTGCGTGTTCCGCGAGAGTCGCATCGCCGGTCCTGTCGCACCACGTCGCCTGCTGCGACCTGTCTGCGTCATCTGACACAGACGCCGCGCTGGTCGGTCAGGCGCCGGCCAGGACACGGAACCCAGGGAGGTCGCCGAGAGATCGTGGCGTGTCCGAGGTGACCGCAGCGGTTCCGAAAGCCGACCGTTGCGAGTACCGTGGTAGGAGATGGGTGACGCTGACGGGACGGCCGCCATGACGATGGTGCCATGCGCCGCGTGCGGAGATGTCGTGCCGGCGACCGCCGCGTGTCCGACGTGCGGCTCGCCCCAACCTGGTACGGCGGGATCGATCGCGGCCGAACTTCTCGACCAGGATCTGCTGGATCGGGTGGACGTTGCGCTGGCCGCGCAGTCCGCGTTGGCCCGGCACACGGCGGCCCAGCGCATGGCGGCCACCTCGCGGCTGTCTGAGGAGGCTCTGGTGCTCCAGCGCCGGCTGCGGCGACAGGAGGCCCTCCTTCGTGCTCGGCTCGCGGTTTGCCGGGAGCTGATGCCGGAGGTGACTGAGGCGTTACGCCGGGTGGTGGGCGCCCTGGAGAGCGAGTCTGTCAGCGGTCCGGAGCAGTGGCGGATGAGCGCTCAACTGCCGCGGGATCGCAGTTGCGCGGCGGTTGCGCGGCGGCTGCTGGAGGGGAATGCCCGACAGGAGCTTGGTGACGAGGCGGGCGAGACGGCGACGCTGATCGCCTCTGAGCTGGTCACGAACGCGTTCCTGCACGGCCAGGGCTCGATCATGTTGAGCGTCCGCCGGACCGACGACGTGCTTCGGATCGAGGTGCGCGACGAGGGCCGCCCTGATCGCATCGAGGTCGTGCCCGCGGAGCAGCACGGCGATGGCGGCCGCGGTCTGTGGATCGTCGAGCAGCTGGCGAGTGACTGGGGCGCCACCGAGGGGACCGGGCAGGTCTGGGCCGAGATCAGACTCGACCGCTGAGGCGCCGGGCGCCCGCCTCGGGGTCTCATTTCATAGGGCGTTAAGACGGGATCGGTAGGCTGTGGCCCTAACAGGCGGCTGGAGCGCCACTTGTCTGAATCGGGGATCGTGATGACTACCGGGGCGATTGACGAGGCGAGGCTCGAGGAGTTCATGGGCCAGATGGTGGGCTACATGACTGGGGGGACCGCGTGTTTTTCGATCTGGCCCGGCGACGAGCTGGGGTTGTACGCGGCGCTGGCGCGGGACGGGACGCGGAGCGTGGAGGAGCTCGCCGGCGAGGTCGGCTGTCATCCGCGGCTGGTGCGCGAGTGGCTGGATGGGCAGGCGGCGGCCGCGCTCTCATACGCCGCCTCGACCGCGGTGTGCACCCCCAACTCGCTCTCCCAGGAAGTGGGGCTCGCGCTCGGGGCGCAGGCCGGCGAGGCGCGACTGAGGTCGGTGTTACAGGAGGCCGGCTTCGGCCGGGTCCGCCGCGCGGCGGAGACGCCGCTGAATCTCATCCTGGACGCGAAGGAGAGGTGACACATGTATGTGCGCGTGGTTCGATTTACGGATGTGACCGCCGAGCGAGTGCAGGAGCTCGTGGGCCGCATCGAGGAAGCCGACGGGCCGCCACCGGGCGTGCCGACCACTGGGCTCCAGCTGCTGTTCGACCAGTCGCAGGGCACGGCCGTCGTGGTGCAGCTCTTCGACACGGCTGAGGACATGCGCCAGGGCGACGAGGCGTTCGGAGCGATGGACCCCTCCGACACGCCCGGGACGCGCGCGTCGGTCGATCGGTGCGAGCTCAAGCTCGATCGCCGCATGTCCGGCTAACGTCAGCAGCCGGGCCAGGCGCCGATGGCGCGCGCGCCGCCGGAGGCTTTGCCGGCCCGGAAGGGCTTTAATCGCCAGGATCGAGACCCGACGCAGCGAGGAGACGGCGGCCAAGGGGCAGTTCCGGGGTCGGCCCGGTCCCGGGCCGCGAGTCCGTGGCCGCGTCCCCCGCAAAGCGGCGCTCACCTGGTTTGCGCTGGCGCTTCTGACCGTCGGGTCGGTCGGGGATCTGGGCTCCGCCCCGGCGTTCGCCGTGTTTGGCCTGCCCTCGGTCGTGCTGTACGTGATCCCGGCGATCGTCTTCCTGGTGCCGGCCGCACTGGTGTCGGCGGAGCTCGCATCCGGCTGGCCGGGCGGCGTCTACAACTGGGTCAGCGAGGGGATCTCGCCCGCGATGGGCTTCGCCGCCGTCTGGTGCCAGTTCGCCCAGACCACCTTCTATTACCCGGCGGTGCTGGCGTACATCGCCAGCACGCTCTCGTATGTGTTCGCGCCGCACCTGGCCCACAGCGGGGTGTACACCACCGTGGTCATCATCGTCCTGTTCTGGGCTTCTGTGCTCGTCGCCTCCCGTGGCGCCATCGCCGCCGACAAGCTGGCCTCGTGGGGGATCCTGATCGGCACGCTGCTTCCGGGGCTTCTGCTCGTGGTGCTGGCGGGGATCTACCTGGTGCAGGGCAATCATTCGGCGGCAGCACTCAACGGGCACCATGTGCTGCCGCCGTGGCACGGGCTGACCAGCATCGTGCTGATCGTCAACGGATTCTTCACCTACGCTGGGGTCGAGGTCAACGCGGTCCACGTCGACGACCTCCGGAACCCCGAGCGCGAGTTCCCGAGGGCGATCCTCCTGGCCGTGATCCTGATCCTGCTCGTCTTCATCCCGCCGACACTGGCGATCTCAATCGCGGTGCCGGCGCAGCACATCAGCCTCACGGCCGGGGTGATGCAGGCCTTCAGAAGCCTGCTGGATCACTTCAGCCTCAGCGGTCTCGAGCCCGTGGTCGCGATTGGGCTCGTGGTCGCCTCCATCAGCGGACTGCTGGATTGGCTGGCCGGCCCCTCGACCGGCCTGCTGCGGATCGGGCGCGAGCGGGGGTACCTGCCGCGGTACTTCCAGCAGCTGAACGCGAAGGAGGTGCCGCTGCGGATCCTCGTGGCCCAGGGGGTGGTGATTACCCTGATCGGGTTGCTGTATGCGCTGGTCCCGACCGTGTCCCGCGCGTACTGGATCTTTGCCGCGCTGGCGACGGAGGTCTACCTGATCATGTACGTGCTGATGTTCGTCGCGGCGCGCAATCTGCGGCGACGACAGTCAGAGCACCCGCGCGGCTACCGCGCACCCGCGCTGATCACCATCTGCCTGGTCGGCGTGCTCGCGTCGCTGGCCGCGTGCGTCGTCGGCCTCCTGCCGCCCAGCCAGCTCGGCCACGCCAGCACACCGGTGTATGTGTCGGCGATGATCGCGGGGGTGCTCCTGGTCGGAGTGCTCCCGCCCGCCCTGCTCTACCGGCTGCGCCGGCCCGAGTGGAAGAGTTCGCGTCCCGACGAGCTGAGTCGGACGACGACCTAGTAGAAGCGTCGCCGGGGCTGCCCGGCCACGCGGATGGCGTGAGCGCGGAATTGACGCTCGAAGTGCGGCCACCAGTCGTCGCTGGGGTCGGGCACATCGGCGATCACGCCGCGTCCGGCGCGGCCTCCCGGAGCCCGATCCGCTCGTACAGCCGGCGCAGGGGTCGCGGAGCCCACCAGTTGGCGGAGCCGAGCAGCTCCATGAGCGACGGGACGAGCAGCGCGCGGATGATCGAGGCATCGATCAGCACTGTGAGCGCGGCACCGATCCCGAGCTCCTTGATGAACACAATTGATGAAGTTGCGAACGCTCCGACGGCGACGGCGAACAGTAGTGCGGCGGAGGTGACGATGCGCCCGGTCCGCTCCAGTCCCAACGACACCGCTTCCGAGTTCGGAGCGCCGGCGTCGTGCGCCTCCTTGATCCGCGCCAGCAGGAACACACCGTAGTCGGTGGCGAGCCCGAAGCCGATCGCGAACAGCAGGATCGGCTGGGTGGCGTCGATCGCGCCGAGGCCGTGGTAGCCGAGCAGGCCCTGGAGGTTGCCGTCCTGGAACAGCAGCACCAGGATTCCGAAGACGGCGCTCAGGGTGAGCGCATTCATCAGGACGGCCTTGATCGGCAGCACGACCGAGCCCGTCATCAGGAACAGGACGATGAGCGTGGCGGCCACCACGACGGCGAGCACCGCGGGAAGGTGAGCGCCGAGGCTGTGCTCCAGATCGAGGTATGACGCCGTCGCGCCGGCGACGCCGAGATAGTCGGGCGTATGAATGGCGCGCACGTCGCGCACGAGTTGCTCGGTGCTGCTGGTCAGCGGACCGTGCACCGGCGCCACGTCAAGCAGCGTGGTCCCGCGGCCGGCCGACTGCGCCGGGGCGATCGCCGAGACGTCCGGCAGCCGGGCAATTCGCTGGCTGACGGCGCGAACGTCCGGTGAGGATGCGGGGGCGCCGACGACCAACTCGAGCGGCGTGGTGCGGTTGGGCGCAAACTGGGTGTCGAGCGCATCGTGGACCTGGTGGGCGCTGGCGCTCACCGGGAGCACCCGTTCGTCGGCGGTGATGAACCGGACCTGCGTGAAGAACGGGATGCCGAGCGCGACGAGCAGCGCGGCGCTCGTCACCGTGATCTGCGCCGGCCGCCGGGTGACGAACTGGGCGAGGCGGTACCAGGCGCCGCTCTGGGCGGGCCGCGCGTCGCGTTCCGCCGCCCGCCGCAGCCGCTGGGGTGACAGCGCATTGACGCGAGGGCCGAGAAGCGCCAGCAGCGCGGGCAGCACCGTCAAGGCCAGCGTCGCCGCCAGCAACGCCACGATTGCGCCGGCGATGCCCATCGAGTACAGGAATTGCTGTGGAAAGATCGTCAGCGAGGCGACCGCGGCCGCGACCGTGACCGAGCTGAACAGCACGGTGCGCCCGGCGGTCTGCAGCGTGCGGCGCAGCGCCTGGAGACCGAAGCCGTCGCGGGCGGCCTCTTCGCGGTAGCGCGAGACGATGAACAGGCTGTAGTCGATCGCCAGCCCGAGTCCGAGCCCGATCGTCAGGTTCAGTGCGAACACCGACAGGTCGGTGAACATCGAGACGACCCGCAGAAGGAAGAACGTGCCGACGATGGTCAGTCCGCCGAGCAGCGGCGGCAGCATTCCCGCCACCAGCGACCGGAAGAAGATCAGCGAGAGCAGGAAGATGAACGGGAACGCCAGCAGCTCGGCGTGCCCCAGGTCGTTGCCGACCTGCGTGTTGACCTGGGCGTTGGCGATTGCATCGCCGCCCAGCTTGACGTCGCGCTGGGAGGAGAAACGGCTCTCGATCAGCTTGGCATCGTTGGAGATCTGCAGGTCCGACCGCGCCTTGAAGTACGCGACCACGTACGTCGAGCGCTCGTCGCGCGCCACCATCGCGGAGTTATGCGTGGTGTAGAAGCTCGCGACGCTCGCCACATCGGGCTGCGCCCGGAGCTGCGCCGCCACGCGGTCGACTCGCTGTCGGGCGGCGGCACGGTGCACGTCACCGGTCGACACGAGGGCGATCACGCCCGGATCCATCTGGCGCCCGGTGGCGACCTGGAAGCGGTGTGTGGCCTGGACGCTCTGGGTGGCCGGGTCGTTGACCCCGTACGGGCTCATCCGGTTCGATACGCCAGCGCCGAATGCGCCGGCGATCACCGCGCCGAGCACCGCGACGAACAGCACACGGCGTCGGTTGGTGTAGGCGAAGGTCGCGAGCTTCTCGAACATGGCTACGCCACCACCGTTTCCAGCAGGCCGGTCACGACGTCGTAGACATGGCCGGATACGGCCACGCGGTCCGGGATCGCGGGCGCGGCGCGGAGGCGCTCCACGTCCCGTGTCACGGTCGCTGTCGGATCGAGAATGGCGTGCTCGCGCAGGGTCGCCTCGTCCGCGGCGATGCGCTCGGCGTACTGGCGCCGGAAGGTGGCGTCGGCGAGCGCGCCGCTTCCGCACTGGGTGTGGTGGATCACCGCAACCTCGAACAGCGGGCCCTCCGGGAGCACATTCTCGGCGATCTGGGCGATGAAGGCCACGTCGTTGATCACCTCGGGAGTCACGCGACCGCCCACGTTGCGGACCACGATCCCGTCCCCGAGCGAGAGGCCGAGGAAGTGGGCCGGGTCGACGCGCGGGTCAAGGCACGTGATCACGAACAGGCGCAACCTGGGAAATACGACGGCGTCCCGCTGTCCGCCCTCGGCGGCGAACACGCGGTTGCGCTCGAGCGCGGGCCCCACGTTGGTGGACATTTCGAGATGGTCATGTGCGTGCATGGTTGGGTTTGACTCCTTCGCGCGTCGTCGTCGTGTCGGAGTCAGGAGAGTGCGGCCGCCTGGGGGTAGCTGACATCACCCCGGCCGCAGTCACCCCGGTGTGAGGAGGGGTTTGAGACGGCCTCTACAGCAGCCCGAGGTCCCGGCCTCGCGTGACCGCGCTGCGCCGGCTCGATACCCCCAGCTTCTGGTAGATGCGCTTGGTGTGCGTCTTGACGGTGTCGCGGGAGATGCCCAGCTCGTCTGCGATCTCCCGGGCCGACAAACCGGTCGGGAGGAGGCCAAGGACCGTCTGCTCTCGCGCCGTCAGCTCGTCGGTGACGACCGGCCCTGCGTCGGACACATCGACCACCAGACGCAGCGCGCGCTCCAGCTGCCCGACCATGCGCAGCGCCAGCGTGCCCGGCTCAGGAGCGCGTGAGAGCAGTTCACGCGCTTCGAGCGCCCGCTGGCGAGCGGCGCGGCGATCGCCCAGTTCACGGAGCAGCTCGGCGAGCGTCGTGAGTGCGTACGACCACTCCACCAGGCCGGCGCCTCTACGAGCCAGGCTGACCGCGCGCTCCAGCTCGGCCCGAGCCTCCGCCGGCCGCCGGTCGTGATGGAGCAGCCGCCCCTGGGCGATGTGCGCCGAACTGCAGATCCAGTACTCCTCCAGAGCGTTCGTGCGGACCACATCAAACGCGGCTTGGACCTTGGCGCTGCATTCCCGCCAGTCCCCGCGATCAGCGGCGATGAGGGCCAGCCGTCCCAGCGCGATCACCGACACGATGAAGTTCGGCAAGCTGCTGCCGAGCGCCAGCGCCCTGTCGAACAGCACCTGCGCCTCGTCGTTGGCGTCGAACGATCGCGCCGAGGTGCCCAGTAGACACGCCGCCAGCGAGTGCCAGACGGAGCTCCCGTCCAGCGGCGCGAGTCCCTGGGCCAGCTGCTCGGCCTGACGCATGTCGCCCAGCAGCTGCCATGCCGCCGCCCGGACGACGGTTACCTCCTCCCCCAGCTCCGCGTCATTGCCCGGGTTGTTCGTCGGCGCCTGCGCAGCCAGGTCCACCCACCGCAGGACCTCGTCGCGCTCGCCGACCGCCAGTGCCGTCCTCGCCTGGGCCAGACACAGGCGGCCGTCGCTTACGACATAGCCGCGGGGAAGCTGCGCCATCCACCGCGCGACGGTTTCCCGCCGGCCTGCATTCGTGAACTCCAGCCAGTGAGCGTCAATCAGCTCGGACGCCGCATCGACCTCCCCGGCTGCCGTCAGGTGCCGAATCGCCTCGGACACCATCCCGGCAGCGAGGAACCAGCGCCCGGCTCGATCATGCAGCTCCGCCGCCCGTCCTGGCTCTCTGCGTTCCAGCTCGTGGCGCAGCAACTCGCCGAACAGGTGGTGGTAGCGGTACCACTCATGGCTGGGGTCGACGGGAATCAGGAAGTAATTCACCCGCTCGATCCGGTCCAGCATCGCCCGGCTCTCTCTTGCGCCGATGACGGCGTCGCACAGAGCCGCACAGAACGTGTCGAGCACGCTCGTTCCGAGCAGGAAGTCCAGTTCCGCCTCGCCTTGCTCACCGAGCACCTCGGCGGCCAGATAGTCGACCACCCGTCGATCGCTACCGGTGAAGGACTCCACGAAGCTGCCGGGGTCCTCACGCCGGCGCATCGACAGAACGGCCAGATAGAGGCCGGCGGCCCAGCCCTCGGTCCGGTCATGCAGGCGCGTGACCGCCTCGGAGGTCAGGCCGAGGCCGTGGACGTCATTGAGCATCGATTCCGCTTCTGACAGCGAGAAGCGCAGCTGCCCGGCGTCGATCTCGTTGAGCCGGCCGCGCGCCCGCAGCGTCGCCACTCGGAGCGGCGGCTCCACGCGTGACGTCATCACGATGCTCAGCGTGGCCGGCAGATGATCGATCAGCGAAGCCATGCCCTCGTGGATCCGCACGTCTTCGATCACGTGGAAATCGTCCAGCACGAGGACGACCTGCCCCGAGACCTCGGCGAGCTCGTTGACCAGCGCCGGGAGCGCCTCGTCGAGAAGGTTGACGCCGGGCGCGCGCAGCGTCGCCAGCGCGGGTGCTCCGATCCCCGGCACCACCGAGCGCAAGGCCTCCACGAGGTACATCCAGAACCGCGCGGGATCGTTGTCGTCCGGCTCCAGCGAGAGCCAGGCGACTGGACGCTCCTCTCTCACCGACGCCGCCCACTGCGCCACGAGCATCGTCTTTCCGCTGCCGGCGGGACCGTAGACCAGCGTCAGCGGCTGGGACGGCCCACCAGAGAGCGCATCGATCAGGCCATCACGGACGACGAGGCGCGGCGGCCCGGGGGCAACAAGCTTCGTCCGCAGAAGCGGAGCACCCAGGTCACTGCCGACGACCGCCACAGTCGCAAAGTATTCCGGGCGGCGGGCGTGGCGGCCGCCTCCGCCACGCGTCAGGCGAATGCGCCCACGCCGGTGATGTCCCGGCCGACGATCAGCGTCTGCATGGTTTCGGTGCCCTCGTAGGTGTGGATGGCCTCGATGTCCGCCATGTGGCGGATGACGTGGTTCTCCAGCAGGATCCCGTTGCCGCCGAGCATGTCGCGAGCCTCGGCGCACACCTGCCGGGCCTTGCGGGTGTTGTTGAGCTTGGCCAGGCCCGCGATGGTGTCGGAGAGCTGGCCGCGCTCGGCCAGCCGGCCGATCTGCAGGCAGTAGAGCTGCATGGCGGTCACTTCGGCGAGCATCCTGACCAGCCGGTCCTGGATGATCTGGAAGCTGCACAGGGGCTTGCCGAACTGGGTGCGCCGCTTGGCGTAGGTGAGCGCCGTCTCGTAGGCGGCGACGGCATGGCCGAGCGCCGCCCACGCGCACGTGCTCCGCGTTCCGGCCAGCACCCGCGCTGTGTCCTTGAACGACCGGGCGCCCGGCAGGCGGTTCTCGGCCGGGACGACCACGTCGGTGAGCTCGATCTGGGCCTGCCAGATCGCCCGCAAGGAGCCCTTGCCCTCGATCACCTGGGCGTCGTACCCGGGCGTGCCCTTCTCCACCAGGAAGCCCTGGACCTGGCCGTCCTCGCCGCGGGCCCATGCGACGATGACGTCCGCGAGGCTGCCGTTGCCGATCCAGCGCTTGGCCCCGTTGATCACGAAGTGGTCGCCGTCGCGGCGTGCCGTGGTCTCCAGCGCCACCGAATCCGAGCCGTGGTCAGGTTCGGTCAGGGCGAACGCGCCGAGGTCCTCTAGCCGGGCCATCCCGGGCAGCCACCGCTGCTTCTGCTCCTCGGAGCCGAGCAGCGCGATCGACTTCATCGCCAGTCCCGACTGCACGCCCAGGACCGTTCCGAGACTCCCGTCGCCCCGGTTGAGCTCCATGTGCATCAGGCCGCAGGCGATCGGGCTGAGGCCGGGGCATCCGTAGCCGGCGATCTCCTCGCCGACGATGCCCAGCTCGCCGAGCCGGCGGATGAGCGGCCAGGGAAGCTCGGCGCGCTCCCAGTAGCCGCCGATCACGGGCAGGACCTCGTCGTCGACGAACCGGCGAACGCGGCGAAGCACGTCGAGCTCGTCCTCGGCGAGCTGTTCGCGCAGGAAGAAGTAGTCGGTCGACAGCGCGTGTCCGAGGTTCTCGAACAGGGGTGGAACGGGGGTGGTGGTGCTCGCCATGGTGATCGGTCCTCTGCTTGGGTCAGTTGATGATGGGAATGACCAGCTCCGGCGCGGCAAGCGCGGCGGAGATGGCGCGGTAGGCCTTACGGTTGAAGATGAGCCCGACGTGGCTGCCCGTGACCTCCACGCAGTCGGCGTCGGGAGCGAGGGCCGCCTGCCAGCGCACGACGCCGTCGCCCCGCGAGTAGATGCTGGTCAGCCGCACCCGGTCGGCGGGGAACGGCCGGGCGAAGTCCTGCGCGAACCGGCAATCGCAGCCTTCGGTCAGGCAGCGGGGCGAGCGGGCTCCGCCGGTGCACCGCTGGGCGCGGCGAGCGGCCGCCACCGCGGCTTCCGTGGGGTAGCTGACCGCCAGCATCTCCTGCAGCCCCGCGCCCATGGAGACGGCATGGGACACCAGGTCCGGCCGCCGGCTGCCCAGCGCGCGGGCATAATGCCCGCCGCGGCTGTGGCCGATCAGGGCCACGCGTCGCCCGTGGCGCCGGTGCAGCTCCTGCACGCGTTGCTCGACCCGCTCCACGGCCCGATCCGAGCACTGCACGTTGGCCACGAACCCGCAGGTGGAGGGGCGGTAGCCGACCCGTCGCAGCCAGGTCGCCAGCACGAGCAGGGTCTGGTCCCCGGCGAGGAAGCCGGGCAGCAGAACCACCGGGCGCCCGTCGCCGCGAGCCACGTCGCGACCTCGTACCACCGGATCGACGAGGAGGCGGGCCAGTTCGAGCTGCCACCGGGTCTCGGCCAGGGGCCGACCCCACCAGCGGCCGTCGCCGTCGGCTCCGGGGCTGTCAGCCGGCCAGGACATAGCTTCCCGGTGCCTTGGCCTGGGCGCGGAAGCGCCGGCTGCCGAGGGCCCGCGGAGCCGGCCGCACGGGGCCGGAGCGCTCGGCCAGCCACGCGTCCCAGTCCGGCCACCAGCTTCCAGGGACCTTCGGCGTCTGGGCCGCGAAGGCGTCCGCCTCGACGGAGACGTCGTCGGCGACGCGATAGCTGGCCCGGGTCTCGGCCCCGTCGCGCGCGGGCGGGTTGACCAGCGCCTGGATGTGGCCACTCCGGGCGAGCACGAACCGCCGCGTTCCCCCGAACAGCTGGACGCTGCGGTAGGCGTTCGCCCACGGCACGATGTGGTCGCTCAGACCGGCGACGGCGTACACGTCCACGTCGACCGCCGACATGTCCACCGGCGTGCCCAGCACCTGAAGCGCCCCGGGGCAGGTGAACGAGTTCTCCAGCCCGATGTGGATGAAGTCCCGGTGCAGCCCCGCGGCCATCCGCACCGTGTCCTGGTTCCAGTAGAGGATGTCGAACGCGGGCGGCTCCTTGCCCAGCAGATAGTTGTTGACGACGTAGGACCAGACGAGGTCGTTGGGGCGCAGCCAGGTGAACACGCCGGCCAGCGCCCGCCCGTCGACGTACCCCTTGCGCGCAGACTCGGCCACGGCAGCGGCGGCGAGGTCGCGGGTGGCGAGCGCCGAGACCGTCCCCGCCTGGGCATTGTCCAGCGCGCACACCATCAGGGTGAGGCTGGCGACGTCGCCCAGATCGCCGGACGCGGCCAGGTGCCCCAGCAGGCCGGCGGTGACGATCCCGCCCGAGCACGCGGCCGCCACGTGCACGGCGTCTGCGCCCGAGATCTCGGCCACCGCGTCGCGCGCCTCGCTGATCCCCCGGGCGTAGGTGTCCAGGTCGAAATGACCCTGCTCCTGATCGGGGTTGCGCCACGAGATCGCGAACACCTGCTGGCCCTGGGCGACGAGGTACTCGATGAGGCTGCGGCCGGGCGCCAGGTCGAGGATGTAGTACTTGTTGATCGTCGGAGGGATGACCAGCAGCGGCGTCTGGCGCACCTGCTCGGTCTGGGGTTGGTAGTGGATGAGCTCCAGCACCTCGTTGCGCAGCACCACCGAGCCCGGGCTGACGGCCAGGTTGCCGCCCACCTCGAAGCGGCTCGTGTCGACGGTCGCCGGCAGCCGCGGCGACGTCGACAGGTCACGGGCCAGCCGGCGCAACCCCTTGACCAGGTTGGCTCCGCCGGTGTTCACCACCTCTCGCATGACGGCCGGGTTGGACCACGGGAAGTTGGTCGGCGCCAGCGCGTCCATGACATTCCCGGCGGCCAGGCGCGCCTGGCGCTCCGTGCGCCAGTCCACCCCCGCCCCGTCGATCAGCCCGTCGACCGTCTCGCCGACGGCGAGATAGGCCTGAAGCAGGTCGCGCAACATCCAGTTGTCCCGCCAGGCGGGATCGGCAAACCGGCGGTCCCCGTCCGCGGGGGCGAGCTGGGAGCGGCCGGTCGCCGCTCGCGTCAGCTCCGTGGTCAGACCCGCGGTGCGCCGGACGGCCCCGCGCGGATGGCGGACCAGACCGGCGGCCACCTTGACCGCCGGACCGGGGGCGAAGAACCGGGGGGTTCCCGCCACGGCGTCGGCAAGCATCACGTCCAGACCGGAACGGATCGCCTCTCCGGTGCGCTGGGCCTGCTGCTTGACGTCCGTGGCCATCACGCCCTCCCCTCGGCCGCGACGGGCGCGGGCGGCGGCACGATCTCGCGCTTGAGGATCTTTCCCGTCGGGCCCTGGGGCAGCGCGTCGACCAGCCAGACCCGGCGCGGATACTTGTAGGCCGCCACCTGGCTTGAGACAAATGCCCGCAGCTCCTCGGGCGTCGTCTCCGCGCCCGGCTTCAGGGCCACGGCGGCGCCCACCTCCTCGCCGAGCGACGCGTGCGGGATGCCGATCACGGCGCACTCGCGCACGGCAGGGTGCTCGTAGAGGACCTCCTCGATCTCCCGGGGGTAGACGTTGTAGCCGCCCCGGATGATCAGCTCCTTCTTGCGGTCCACGATGCAGAAGTAGCCGTCCTCGTCGACCCGGGCCAGGTCGCCGCTGTGAAACCACCCGTCGGCCGAGATGGCCTCCGCGGTCGCGTCCGGGCGCTGCCAGTAGGACTTCATGACGTTGTGCCCGCGGATGGCGATCTCTCCGACCTCGCCGGGCGCGACGTCCTGGCCGCTCTCGTCGACGAGCTTCATCTCCACGCCCTCGATCGGGGTGCCGATGGACCCGGGCTTTCGCTCGCGGTCGGGGTGATTGAAGGAGGCCACCGGCGAGGTCTCCGAGAGCCCGTAGCCCTCGAGCACGATGCATCCGAAGGTCGCCTCGAAGCCCCGCAGGACTTCCACCGGCAGGGCCGCGCCGCCCGAGACGCACAGCCGCAGGCAGGCCACGTCGTAGTCACCGGCGTCCGGGTGCGCGAGCAGCGCCGAGTACATCGTGGGGACGCCCTCGAACACGTTGACCCGATCACGCGCCATGATCTCCAGCGCGGTGCCGGCGTCAAACCGCGCGATGAGCGACAGGCAGGCGCCCGCCGCGATCGCGGCGTTGAGCCCGCACGTCTGCCCGAACGCGTGGAACAGCGGCAGCGCCCCGAGGAGCACGTCGTCGGGACCGAGGGCGAAGATGCCGGTCATGGCCTCGACGTTGCGCCGCAGGTTGGCGTGGGTCAACTCGGCACCCTTGGGGCGGCCGGTCGTCCCCGATGTGTACAGGATGACGGCCGTGTCGCTGCCGACCTTGGCCGCGACGTCGCGCACCGGCGTGGCGGCGGCCAGCATCTGCTCAAAATCTCCTGGGCGCACGATGATGCACTCGGCGCCGACCTCGTCGGCTCCCGCGGCCGCCTCGTCGGCGAACTCGTGCCAGGCGAGCACGACGCGCGCGTCCGGATCGCCCAGATAGAAGGCGACCTCACGCCGCTTGAGCAGCACGTTCATCGGCACCACGATCCCGCCGGCGCGCAGGACGCCGTAGTAGGCGACGGCGAACTGCGGCACGTTTCCGAGCATCACCCCGACGCGGTCTCCGGGCCTCACGCCGTGCTCGCGCAGGAGCCCGGCCAGCTGAGCCGTGAGATCGTCAAGGGCGCCGTAGGACAGCACCGCGTCATCGAGCCGCACCGCCGGCAGTTCGGCGCCGTCCCGTGCGCTGTCGATCAGGTTGAGGGCAAGGTTCTCGCTCATCGCTTGTCATCCCGGTGTGGTGTGTGGTCAGGCTGCCCGTACAGCGTCCCGCCGCGGGCTCTTCGGCACATCGGGTCCGAGTACCAAGTTCGCGGCACGCGTTTGTGAGCGACATACAATCCGCCGCACAGAGGGCCGCCAGTGACCGTGACCCGGGCACACACCCCACAGCCCCCAGACGGCGCCGTTCCGGACGCGCCGGCAGCAGCCATCGCGGCGCTGCGGGACGCGCTGGACGCCCGCCTGGGCGATCTCGCCGACGCCGCGACGCAGCTCATCCTGACCGAGATCCCGGCCTACCGCGACGCGACGAGGGCACTGCGCGACGACGTGAGGGCGCACGTGCTCTCGCACCTGCGCATCAGCCTGGCCACGTTCAGCGAGGCTCGGCCGGTCACCCGCGAGGAGCTCCTGTTCGTCCGCGGCCACGCCGCCCGGCGCGTCGGCCAGGTCCCGATCGCCGAGTTCGTCAACGCCTTCTACGTCGGTGAGCGCGTCCTGTGGGAGGCGGCGCTGGCCCTGGCGCACGACGACGACTCCCGCCGGGCCGCGCTGGTGTTCGCGTCACACCTGCCGCGGTACTTCGAGGTGGCCACCACCCATGCCGCCGAGGTCTACATCGAAGCCGAGGAGCAGCTGGCGGCGACCGGCGAGCGGATCCGGCGCGACCTGCTGGAGGACCTGGTCGCCGGCGTGCCAGTGGCAGCCGGGCCGCGCCTGGACGCGGCGCGGGCCGCCGGGTTGGAGCCCGGTGTGCCGTGCCTCGTGGTATCGGCGGCCGCCACGGCGGCGCAGGAGGACGAATCGCTGCTGCGCGGCGCGGCTGCCGCCCTGGCCCGCGCCCTGGGGGGAAGGCTCGCCCCGCTGGCGGTGGTGCGGCACGGCAAGGTCGACCTGGTGGCCCGGGCGCCGTATCGGCGCGTCGACGAGGTGCAGCACCGGGTGGAGCGCGCCCAGCGCCGGCTGCAGGACGGCGGTCTGTCGCTGGCGATCGGAGTGAGCACCGTGGTCAACGGGCTGGACCAGATCGCCCACGCGTATCGCGAGGCCGAGTTGGCCCGGGCATCCCTGGGCTCGGCCCCCGGCGTCGTCGCGCTCGCCGGGATGAGCGCGTTCGACTATCTGACGCTGCGGCGGGACCCCACGGCCAGCCGCCTCATCTCGGATCCGATCCAGGAGTTCGTCGACGACGACGCCGGGCAGGGCGGCGTGCTCGTGGCCACCCTCACCGAATATGTGGCGTGCGACCTCAATGCCCGCCGGGCCGCCGAACGGCTGCACATCCACGTCAACACCGCGCACTACCGGCTGGGAAAGATCGCGGAGCGCACCGGCTGCGATCTGCACCGGGTCGCCGACCTGGTCGAGATCCTGATCGCCGCCCGGTTCGTCTCGATGTCCTCAGGTGACTGACCGACAGCCAGCCAATCACGGCTCGCTGAGCTCGGCTCCCAGCCGGCGAAGAACGGCTTCCTGATCGGCTGACGCCCGAGGCGGCGGCGTCCGCCGATCAGTCTCGTCTCTTATATAACGTTATGGCTTATATAAGGTTGTAGTGATACAGTCGGTCGCGTGCATGCGTTTGAGGTGCTTGGGGATCCGGTACGGCGACGGATCCTGGAGTTGCTGGCCGACGGCGAGCTGAGCTCAGGCGCCGTGTGCGCCGTCATCCAAGGGGAGTTCGGGATCACCCAGCCCGCGGTGTCGGCCCATCTTCGGGTGCTGCGCGAGAGCGGCTTTGCCTCCGTGCGGCCCGAGGGGACACGGCGTCTGTACGCCGTCAACGGGGAGCCGCTGCAGGACGTCGACACGTGGCTGGATCGGTTCCGGCAGTTCTGGGCTCCCCATCTCGACGCACTTGACACCGAGCTCGCCCGCGGACAGCGGCAACGACGCCTGCGCGGCGACCAGAACGAGACACCGAACCGGAGGAGGACGCGATGACCGACGTTGGCCACGAGATCAATGCCGTCCAGCGGCAGGTTGGGACGCGCATACTGGAGGCGGGCGAGGCGCGGACCGTCACGATCACCCGCACGTATGACGCGCCCGTGGACGACGTGTGGGACGCGGTCACCGACCCCGAGCGCATCCCACGGTGGTTCCTGCCGGTCACGGGCGAGCTGCGCGTTGGTGGGCGCTATGAGCTCAAAGGCAACGCCAGTGGAACGATCGAGAGCTGCGAACCGCCGCACAGTTTCACGGCCACATGGGAGTTCGGCGGGGAGGTGAGCTGGATCGAGCTCCGGCTCAGCGCCGAGCCCGGGGACCGCACTCGGTTCGTGCTGGAGCACATAGCGCACGTCGATGACGCGCGGTGGGCACAGTTCGGACCCGGCGCGGTCGGCGTCGGCTGGGACCTGGGGCTGCGGGGCCTCGCGCTCCACCTGGCATCCGGCCAGAGCGTCGACCCGCGCGCCGCGATGGCCTGGACTGGCTCGGAGGAAGGCAAGCGGTTCATCGCCGCCATCAGCGACGCCTGGGGCAGCGCCAGTGCCGCCGCGGGCACCGACCACGCCGCCGCTCGGGCAGCGGCCGACCGCACGACCGCGTTCTACACCCCCAGGGAGTAGCTGATCGACTGACCGGCCAACTAGGCTGCAGGCTTACCTACGTCCAGGGGGAGGCAAGCAGACATGACGGGATTCGCGGTCGCCCGGCTCGATCAGATCGACGAGATCGATGATGGACGGTGCCCGTTTCGCCCGGTGCGCCACCACTTCGGCATCACGACGTTCGGAGTCACCACGACGACCGCGCGCTCCGACGGCGACCGGCTCATCAACGAGCACGATGAGGCCGAGCCCGATTCCGGCGAGGAGCTGTACGTCGTCATGACAGGCCACGCGTGGTTTGAGCTGGACGGAGAGAGCCGGGATGCTCCGGCCGGCACCTTCGTCCACGTGCCGGCCGGCATCAAGCGGACCGCATTCGCCCGAGAGGCCGGCACCACGGTGCTGGCCATCGGCGCAGGCCCGGCCGGCCAGCCGTACGAGCCCGACGGCTGGGAGGTTTTCGCGCCGCTGGTGCCGCTGTTTGAATCCGGCCGGTTCGAGGAGGGCGCCGACCGGGCTCAGGCCCTCCTGGCCGACGACCCGCCCTACGGCGCGGTGTACTACAACACCGCCTGCTTTGAGAGCCGCGCGGGACGTACCGAGGCGGCGCTGGCGCATCTGCGGCGCGCTGTGGAGCTGTCGCCGTCCCTCGCCGAGCACGCCCGTCATGACGACGATCTGGCGGCGCTCCGCGACCTCCCCGGGTTCGCCGACATCGTCGCCTGAGACGGGGCTCGGGCGGCCGGAATGCTCGGAATCCGCTTCCTCGACACCGGCCAGGCCATCGCCGCAGTCGACGAACTGCTCGGCCGCTAGCCGAGCGTTCATCGCCGTCGTCCTGGATGACATCCGCCTAACAACGTTCGGCGTATGTCATGGGCTCCTCGGTAGACCGGACACGGTGAGCTTCGACCCAGGCCCCGAGGAGGAGCACGATGAGCGACGACGCCCCGCGTGATACGCGGGCTACTTCGGCGATGAACGGAACCAGGCGCCTCATACGGCGGTCGTGGCGTCCGATGGCGCTATCCGTGGCCGCCATCGCCGCGGGCACCGTGATCGCCGCCTGCGGCTCCAGTTCGCCCCGCCCGTCCCGCGCGGCGAGCGCCGCCGGCCAGACCAACCCGGATCAGGCGCAAGCGCAACAGGACACCCTGAACTTCGCGCGCTGCATGCGCTCGCATGGAGTCTCGAGCTTCCCCGATGATCTCAATTTCCAGAACGTCCCCGGGATCAACCCGTCCTCCCCCGCGTTCAGGACCGCGCAGGCGGCCTGTCAGCACCTGCTCCCGGTGAAGGCCCCTCCCCCGGCCGCGCCGTCCGCCCGGACCCGTGCACGGCTGCTTCGGCTCACGAATTGCCTGCGCACGCACGGGTATCCGACCATCCCCGACCCACGACCCAATCCGCCGCCCGGGCCCGGGTCAGCGGCCTCCAACCGCTACGGCACGCTCTACGGGGAGGGCGACTATTGGGTCGGGATCCCGACCGCCATCGATGCCCACGGGGCGGCGTTCGTGCACACGGCGAGAGCGTGCGGCGCCACGGGCGTTGGGTGATCACCACCCGCGTGGGCACCCACGCGGATGGCGCCGCCGCTGACTGAGTCGGCCGGACAGCCGGGCTTCGTTGTGTGTTACCGTTGTAACGGTCTTCACTCAATTAGATCGTTACTAGGAGGCATCCCGATGCGCGTCTATTCGATCTGGGAATCCCGCTTTCCGGCCGAGACCGCGGTTGAGGGCATACGCGTCACCGAGGCGATCTGGCGTGACATGACGTCCTTCGACGGCTATCTGAGCCACGAGCTGGTCGAGGATCTCGACCAGCCGGGCCACCTGATCGTGGTCAGCCGCTGGGCCAGCCGCGAGGCGGCCGACGCGGCCATGAGCTACGCCTCGCATCCAAACGCCCAGCGGGCAAACGAACTCGTCAGCGAGCCTCGCCGCCGCACGATCGCCGCCGCGCTGTGAACGACGCTGCGCTGGTGGTGGCGCTGGCCAACGCGCACGCCACCCGACGGCCCACCCACGCGCGGCAGGCGGTGACGTACGACGCGCTGGCCGATCCGGCCGGCGCCGACGCGCTGTTGGGGCCGTTTCTCGACGAGCCGGTCGACGCCCGCCAGCTTCCGGCGCTGCGCACGCTCCAGCGCGCTGTCGCCACGATCGTCGAGGCGCTAATCGATGGCTCGCCACTTCCCCTCCAGGAGCTCAATGCGCTGGCAGCGCGCCAGCCCGTCATCCAGGCGCTGGAGCCGCGGCCAGACCACGGGCTGAGCGCGACGGTGCGCCCCCAGCGCGCCACGAGCCCCGCGACGCTGCTCGCCGCGGTGATCCGCGAACTCGGCGACCTCGAGCCCTCGCGGCTTCGCCGGTGCGCCCGCCCGGAATGCAGCCTGGTGTTCTACGACGTCAGCCGCTCCGCCACACAGCGCTGGCACGCCGAGAACCCGTGCGGGCTCCGAGAACGCCAACGCCGTCACCGCGCACACGGCCCAACCAGTGAGCATCGTCGATGAGCCACGGTCGTTGAACCTGCCCGGCGGGAGGGCGTCTACTCGGGCGGGCCCGTCCCGGGCAGCCCGCCGGCGCTCGCGGGGCGATGAGAGGACGGTGCGACCGGGAGGCCGTGGTGTGCCCAGGCCTCAAACCCGCCGATGACGTCGCCGGCGCGGTCGAACCCGAGCCGGACGAGGCTGCCGGCGGCCAGAATCGACGAGTACCCGTGATCGCAGATGAGGATCAGCTGCTGATCGGGGCCGCGCAGGTGGAGGTTGCGCCACGGGCTGTCGACGGCGACCCGCCACTCGAGCACCGTCCGTGGGATGTGCAGGCTCCCGGGGACCACCCCGTGCCGGTCCCGCGCGTCCTGTGATCGAATGTCGATGATCACGCCGTCGGCCGCGGCCGCCGAGAACGCCTCCGGAGCGGCGAACCGGGCGATCCGCTGTGCCGCCTCCTCCACTAGGCGGTCCAGCAAGCCGCGCTTACCGCCTGGGTCGGACGGCTCAGAACAGCTCCTCACCTCGCCGCCGGCCTCCCTGCCCTTCGCCCGTTCACGTCAAATCCCGAATCTTGATGTGGTTCAGCCGGCCCGCGCGGATGATGCCACAGTCTCCGCGGATCCCGTCCCGGGACCCGGCAGGCGTTCACTCGGCAGCGATCCGGGCCGGGCGGCGCTGGGTGTCATATAGCCGCCAGATCTCGTCATAGACGTTGTGAACAGCCACGAACGGCGCCAGCTCCCGGGCGTCGCCCCATCCGTAATTGTCGAGTGCCTGCCGGACGCAGGCCGCCGTCGCGCCGCGGTTGCGCAGGCTCATGGCGTAGCCGGCGACGTCCCAGTGGACCGGCCCGCGGAAGGTGTCCTCGAAGTCGTTCCAGACGAGGCGATCCGGGGTGTGCAGCAGATTGCTGAGCGATGCGTCGCCGTGGAGCGCCTGTACCGGAAGGGACAGGCCGAACGCCGCGTCGCAGGCCTCATCCAACCGGGTGCGAAGCGAGGCGATCGTGTCCGCATCAAGGGCCTCGGTGGGCTCAAGCAGGCCGTGCAGCCGTGCGATGTCGTCACGCAGATCGGTCAGGCCGCCCAGGTCACCGTCGAACGGCCGTAGCTCGTCATGCAGGGTCCGAAGCGCTCGTCCCAGACGGGCAGCATCGAGGTGTTGTGCGGGCTCCACGCCGGGAATCCACTCGGTGAAGGTCATCCACAGCCCGTCCTGGAGCCACGGACCGGGAGCCAGCAGCGGGCTCGGCGCCACCGCCAGGCCGGAGGGCGCCAGGAACTTGAGCACCGAGACCTCCCGCTCGAGCCACCGCCGCGAGTCGTCGTGTAACGCCACGGTCCCGGCCATCACCCGGGCGACGACCGGTGCGGGGCGCAGGTGCACCAGCACATTGCTCCCGGAATAGACGACGAGGGCCTGTTCGCATGCCAGGCCGTGCGCGGTCGCCACCGCGCAGGCGGCGTTCAGGGCGCGCCGTTCGGGTCCGGGCTCCACCGGGGCAATCTCGCACACACCGTGACGTCCCGGGCCGCGACCGATGATCAGCCCGGTGTTTCGGTTCGTCCCGCGGACCGCGTTCGGCGTGGGGCTACGCGCTCCTCACGGCGCCACCCGGTGGCGGTTCTGAGCCAGGAGATCCCGGCCCGCGGCGGGGCAGGCGAACGGTGATGTCCAGGCCGCCGGTGGAAGCGGCGCTGGCGTGCACGGTCCCACCGTGCACGGTGGCGATCGACGACACCAGAGCGAGGCCGAGCCCGAACCCGTCGTGGCGGGTGCGGTCGTCGAGGCGAGTGAACGGCTCAAACAGCCGGTCGACCTGGTCGGGTGGCACCACCCGGCCGGTGTTGACGACCCGCACCAGGGACGTGCCGTCGTCGGTGGCCGTGGTGATCGTGACCGTGCCGCCGGCGATGTTGTAGCGCTCGGCGTTGTCGAGCAGGTTGGCGACGAGCCGTTCCAGCAGCACTCCGTCGCCGGTCACGGGGGCCTCGTCGAGCGTGGCGACCGTCTCCAGATCGCTGGGCGTACGTCCCTCCAGCGCGTCTTCGGCGACCGCGGCCAGATCCACCGGATCGGCCAGGACGCGCGCCTGATCGTTGCGGGCGAGTATCAGCAGCACCTCGATGAGGCGTTCGGCGTGGCCGACGGCCTGGCGGACTTCGGCGGCCATCGACAGCAGCTCAGCGCGCGTCGGCTCTGACTTGGCCAGAACGACGTCGATGGCAGTGCGCATGACGGTGAGCGGCGTCCGCAGCTCATGGCTGGCGTTGGCGATGAACTGCCGCTGGCTGGTGAACGCGCGGTCGAGCCGCTCCAGCATCGTGTCGAAGGTGTCGGCGAGTTCACGCAACTCGTCCCGCGGGCCCTGCAGGGCGATGCGCTGGGACAGGTCCTGCTCGCCGGCCGCGCGGGCGGCTGCGGTGAGGCGGTGCACCGGCCGCAGGATGCGCCCGGCCACGATCCAGCCCGCCCCAGCGGCGAGCAGCGTGACGCCGGCCAGGCCGAGCAGCGAGTACGTGAGCAGGTGGGCGAGCGTCGTGCTGCGCTGGGCCGAGGCGCCGGCCTGGACGCCATTGGCATACAGCGCGGCGCACTTGATCATGGGGCCGGCGGGCGAGACCCCCCCGGCCTGCGCCTCCTTGACGCACCGCGCGATCGCCTGCTGGCTGACCGGCGGGATCCCGGTCGGCGTGGTCCGATGCAGGCTGTGTGAAACCAGCAGGTAGGTGACTAGCACCAGCGCGGCCCCGCCCAGGGCGAACAGCGACGTGTAGAGGAGCGTCAGGCGCGACCGGGCGCTGAGATAGCGCTTCACAGCCGGTAGCCGACGCCGACGACCGTCTCGATCAGCGGCGGGTCGCCGAGTTTGCGCCGCAACCGTCCGACGGTCACCGCCACCGTGTTGCTGAACGGGTCGGCGTGCGCGTCCCACACGTGCATGAGCAGCGCTTCGGCGCTGACCGTGGCACCGTCGGCGCTGGCCAGGCACTCCAGCACGCCGAACTCCTTGCGCGTGAGCGTGAGCGGGACACCGGCGCGGCTGGCCCGATGCCGCGCGCGATCGACCACCAGGTCGGCCCGCTGCACCACCGTGGGCGAGCCGGGCCCGCGCCGCCCCAGGGCGCGGATGCGCGCGATCAGCTCGTGGAACGCGAACGGCTTGCCGAGGTAATCGTCGGCGCCCATCTCCAGGCCGTCGATCCGGTCCTCGACGTCCGCCGCTGCGGTGAGCATCAGGATGCGGCTCGGCGAGCCCTCGCGCACCAGGCGGCCGCACACCCGGTCACCGTGCACGGCCGGCAGATCGCGGTCGAGCACGACGACGTCGTAGTCGGTGATCGTCGTGCTCTGCAGGGCGGCCGCTCCGTCGTAGACCACGTCGACCGCGAACCCGGCGTCGCGCAGGCCCTCGCCGATCCGGTTGGCCAGCCCTACATGATCCTCCACGACCAAGACCCGCACCTGCCCATTCTCCACCAGCGCAGGTGACATCCGCCTAACAACGCTGGCCTCGCGTGACAGGCTCCGGCGTTGGCCCCGGTCAGGTGCGCGGCCGGCGACGGGCCGTCACCAGGCAGGCGGCGATGCTCGAGCGAATCGGCCGCCCGAGCCCCTCGTTGAATGCGTGGTTTTCGGCGGCGAGCGCGTCGCGCTGCTGGAGTGACAGTCGTGCCCAGAACGACATGGTGCCCAGGAGCGCGTTGAGCTCGTCGGCGGCGTGCTCCAGTTGCATCGGCCCTGCCTCGACGTGCACGTCGTCGAACAGGCCCGCCGCGTACCCCCGCGCGATCTCGTAGTCCCCCAGCCACCCCCACACCTCCGAGACGTTGCCCCGCCGGGCTGCGACACCGGCCCGGGTGCCCGCGAGGTCGCGGTAGGTCGGCCACTCGGCCGCCAGGTCGGGCGCGATCGTCGCCAGGACGGCACGCAGCCCCTCCTGATCGTCGGCGCTGGCCGGGTCATCGAGCCCGAAGTAGGAGATCAGGGCCAGGCTCCCGCCGTCCACGAGGGCGTCGGCCGCCCGGCGCCAGCTCACGTCCGGATCGACCCAATGAATCGCCGACGCCGAGAACACCGCCGCATACCGGGCCGACGGCAGCGGGGCGTCCTCCAGGCGCGCGTTGACGAACCGCACATCCCCGAGCGGGCTGAGCCGTTCGCGAGCCCGCGTGATCAGCTCCCGGCCCGGCTCGACGGCGGTCACCGACAGCCCGCGGGCCAGTAGGCTGCGCGTCAGCTGCCCCGTGCCGCAGCCGATCTCCAGCACGATGGCGCCCGGGCCGAGGCCGGCGCCCTCGCACGCCCGGTCGACCAGGACGTCCGGATAGCTCGGACGATGACGGTCGTAGTCCTCGGCCACCTCGTCGAAGACGGCTCCGTAGCTGCGGGCGTCGGGCTGGCTCGACACCGCCCCACCGTAGATCACGGCGTGGACGGCGATTCACACGACCGGCCGGTCATAACGATGGCGTAACCCCGTGACGGCGCTGTTATGGGCCGCGTCGTACAAAGGCGGGCATGCCGAAGCGACTCGCACTCATCCTCATCTGTGGCCTGGGGATCGCCGCCTGCGGCTCGTCCTCCAGCGACCCGCCGACGAACACCACGAAGAGCTACTCCCAGGCGCTGGCGTTCTCCCGATGCATGCGCACTCACGGGGTGCCGAACTTCCCCGACCCGCGCTCCTCGGGCGGCGGCATCCAGATCGCCGTCGGCTCGGGAACAGGGGTCAACCCACAGGCGCCGGCATTCCAGTCGGCGCAGACGGCCTGCAGGCACCTGCTGCCGGGCGGCGGCCCCGGTTCCGGAAAGCCGTCGCCGCAGGCGAGAGCGCAGATGCTGCAGATCTCCAAGTGCATGCGGGCACACGGCATCGCCGGCTTCCCCGATCCGACCACCCACCCACCCTCGAATCCCGCCGGCTTCGGCCTGGTGATGGGCCACAACGGCGTGTTCCTGGCCGTCCCTCAGTCGATCGACCCCAGGTCACCGGCGTTCACGCAGGCGGCCGCCGCCTGCAACTTCGGGCCCCGCGGGGGACGTCTGCCGAAGCCCTGAGACGCACGTCGGTCGGCATCTGCCCCTCGGTGACCCGGGGGCCCCTTCGCGCCCATCTCGTGATACAGATCCGCAGAAGCGGGCCTTAGGTGTAATGACGTGCCCTCCTCGTGGAACGTAGGGATGCAGCGTCCACCGAGGAACAAGGTAGATGAGAGACGTGACTTCCCCCAGCCAAGAGCAGGCGTTGAGCCTGCTGACAGCGGCCGATCCGATCGCCGGCAGCGACCCCGCCGGACACGTCGGGGACGCGTTGGATCAGATGGCCGAGGCCATCACGCGTCACCCACGGCCCACGTCCAAACGGACGGAGCGGCGTCGGCGTGGCCCGGCCGGGCGGCGGGGTCTTCTGGCGGTCGCCGCAACGCTGCTCGTGCTGGCCGGCGGAGCGGCGGCCGCGACCAGGCTGCTGACGGCCGAGACCGGCACCTACGCGCACGGATGGCAGATCACGGCCGGGGGCCCCGGGGAGAACCTCCGCGAGGCAGGCTCGGACTTCTGCCGGGTCGCCCTCAGGCTGTCGGCAGGCATCCCGTACCCACCCGGAGACGCGGCCTGGCGGCCGTGGGTTCTCGTCACCGAGCTGGGCGTCCCCCGCGTGGCATCAAGCGGATCGTGTGGCTCGCCCAACCAGGGGTCACGCGCGCAGGTGACGTCGGGCGCGGTTCGCGGGTTCTTCGCCATGAGCGCGTTCTGTGCCTGGGTGTACGACTGGCGCGACGCAACGCTCGCGGGAGACCGGATCGTCGCCCAGCGGGCTGCGGCGGAGATCGACGCCGCCCCAGGCTGGAGCGCGGTCCGCGCCGAGGACCAGCACCTGACCGCTGGGCCGCTGCGGACGACTCGGTACGGCCTCCAGGGTGACCACAGCCTGTTCGGCTGGTTCCTGCCCTTCCAGCACGCGATCACGCACGGCCACTTCGCCACCGTCCAGCGTCTGATCGCCGCCAACTACGGCACCGCCGGATGCCCGTATTTCAAGCCGCCGCGGGCCAGCCACGGCGGGACCGTCAACCCTCTCCTCGCCGCCAAGTGACCCGCATGATCCGGTCTGACGAAGACCGCTTCCACGACCTGTACGCCGCCACGCGCTCCGACCTGGTGGCCTACGTCATGCGGCGGGCGCCGACGCCGGAGGACGCCGCCGACATCATCGCCGACACCTACCTGGTCGCCTGGCAACGGCTCGAGCGGCTGCCGGGCGGGGACCACGCCCGCCTGTGGCTGTTCGGGGTCGCCCGCAACTTGTTGCTCAAGTCGGCCCGCCAGGACCGGACCCGTGACGCGTTGTCCGTACGCCTCGGCAGCGAACTGCGCGTGCTGGCGGACTCGGAATCACCCAGCGACGATCCTCGTCTCCTTCAACTCCAGACCGCGTTGAGTGCCCTGCACGACCTGGACCGCGAGATTCTCACGCTCACCGCCTGGGAACAGCTGTCCCCGGCCGAGATCGCCGGCGTCCTCGACGTGCCGGCCAACACGGTCCGCGTCCGCCTCCACCGAGCCCGCAGGCGCCTCAGCCGGCAGCTTGCCGAACAAGCCGACGCTGTCCCGGTGACGGGCCGTCCGGTGAGCCGTAGTCTCCGTACATGAGGCGTGCTGTCCCACTCGCAGCGCTCGTGCTCGTGCTCGCTGCCGGAGCCATGGCCGCCGGGTTCAGCTCGGCCTCTAGTTCGCGGCGCGGCGCTCGGGTGGCCGGCAGCGCCGCGAGCAACCGCGCCCGGGCCCAGGCCGAGGCCATGCGGTTGTTGGCGCTTATCGCCCTCCCGGCCGGGGCAGCGCGATCGGCGAGCGAGCCGACCGGTGACCAGCACGGCCTCAGCGTGCCAACGTATTCCGAAGCCACACCGAACCTGGTCGACGCGCATGCCTGGTGGACGACCATGAGTTCTCCGAAGGCCGTGCTGGCCTATGTCGGCGCGCACCTTCCTGCCGGAGCCAAGAGCTTCGGCCAGTCGAGCAGCAGCGGGCCCTCCGGCCTCCAGTCGGCGTCGGAGACGTTCGCACTGCCGCCGATCCGCGGCGTGCTCACCGAGCGTCTTCTGGGGGTCACGACAACCACGCTCCCTCACGGAGTGACCGGGATCCGCACGGATGGCGAAGCGGTCTGGCTGACCCCGCGCCCGGCGTGGGAACGGATCCCGCCCGGCGTCCGGCGCGTCGTGTTCACCGCCCGGGGAGCGGACGCAAGCGGTCGGCTGGGGCCCGCCGCAGCCCCGCGGACCGTGCGGGGCAGGCGGGCCAGGCGCCTGGTCTCCTTCGTCAACGCGGACGAGGTCTTTCAGCCGGGCGTTCGCGCCTGTCCGGCCGAGTTCGCCGAGTCGGTGTCGCTCAGCTTCATCGCAGCGAACGGCCGCACGCTGGCGCGCGCCACTGAGGACCCCTCGGGCTGTGCCACGGTGTCACTCACGATCGGCACTCGCCGGGGCCCACTGCTCGACGACGATCCGAGCGTGACCGATGAACTGATCCGCTTGGGCGCGGTCCCCGTGTGCCCCGCGCCCACCCTGTCGCCCTCGGTGTCACCGCCCGGCCGCAACGGTGCCGTCCACGCGCGGGCGGTGTGGTTCACCTTCGTCAACCGTTCTCATGTCATGTGTCGGCTGGCCGGCTTTCCGTGGCTGGCGCTCTTCGACGCCGCCGGCCGCCGGGTACCGATCACCCTCACCCGTCTCGGCGCGGCGATCGTCCGCCACCAAGGGCTGGCGGCGACGTCGGTCCTCGATCCCGGCCAGTCGGCCGGATTCCCGGCCACCTTCAGCCGCTGCCGCAGCGCACGCGTCGCCGTCCAGGCCCAGGTCAAGCTGCCCGGTGTCGCTCGCCGTTTCCGGCTGGCGGTCGGCACTCCGCGCCAGCCGTTTGCGCCCTGCCACGGCGCGATCGGAGTCGGCAACCTCTGAGCGACCGCGGTCACGCCGACGTCCGGGGGGAGGTCCAACGTGAGGTGATGACGGCCGGCCGAGGACGTGGCCCGGCACCGAAGCTCGGCGAGAAACCGGAGATATAGGCCGGTTTTTTGCCGAGCTCGGCCCGATTCTCACCGCCGAGGTCGGTGCTGTTCAAGAGTGATGCTCCTGGGGGTTCGAGTCCCCGGTGAACTCGCCGCCCCCCAGGCGCGGAACTACGCGGCGCCCAGGGCGCCGCCGACAGTGGCTACGCAGGGCCCGCGCCGTTGGCGCCGCCGCCCGCCGTCAGGCCGAACGCGACCTGATCGCCGTCCATCCGAGCGTCAAGCTCGGCGTTGTCGAGCATCGGGGCCACCTCGGAGTCGAGGAACACGCGCGCCCCGCCCTCCTCGATGACCTCATCGCCCGGAGCGGGCTCAGGGGCGATCTCGATGGTCAGCTCGGACTCGCCGGCGGAACGGATTCGCAATCCGGCGTCGTCGGGCACTTGCGGGCTCTGCAACAGGCTGTCGACCGCCTCGACGGCGGAGGTGGATAGCGTGAGCATTGATGCTCCCTTCCAGTTGGGGGCCACCCGCTCGCATACCCGCCTGCCTGCATAGCAAACGTCCCGAGGTCCGCAGCCGCGCGTCAAAAGACCCGGGTGCTGCCGGGTCCCAAGCCCGTCGAAACACCCGGGTCCTGCCGGCTCCCGAGCCGGTCGCCGACGGGCCGGTGTGTAGGGTGCCGGGCATGGATCGGCACAGCGGCCTCGACGTCCCGGAATCGCTCGCCGACGCGTGCCGGCCCGACCGCCTGGCGCTGCTCATCTACGACATGCAGGTGGGAATCCTGGAGCAGATTCCCAACCGTGAGACGACGATCCGGCACGTCCGGGAGGTGCTCGACGCAGCGCGGGCCGCTCAGGTGAGAACGTACTTCACGCGCCACGTCACCCTGCCGGTCGAGTTGATGGGGGTCGCTCAGCTGCGGATGTGGCGTGCCTGGCAGGGAGTGGATCGCCTCGAGGATGTCCGCTCTCCGTTCCTGCCCGATGCTCCCCACACCCAGATCGTGCCCGAGCTCCGGCCCACCGCGCGCGAGGCGGTCCTGGACAAGCTCACCTTTTCGGCCTTCGCGGGAACTCCGCTGGAGCTGGCGTTGCGAGGAGCCGGCGTCTCGTCGATCGCCATCGTGGGCGTGGCGACCGAGATCGGCATCGAGCCGACCGCGCGGCACGCCGGGGACCTGGGCTTCGTCACGGTCGTCGTCACGGACGCGTGCGCGGCCGGCGACGCCGAGGCGGGCGCGCGGACGATGGAGACGTTGCGATTCCTGGGTGAGGGATTCCTCACCGATGTCGCGGGATTCCGCGACGCCCTGGCTGGACGCTAGGGCGGCGGCGGCGCGTCGATCACCCCGCGGTCGCCCGGATCCACCGCAACGGGAGCCGGCTCGCGGCCGGCGGCCAGGTCTGACACCACGATGTCGATCAGCCGGCCCGATGCGCGCCACCCGCGCACCTGCCACTCCAGCCGGCGTTCCGCACCGGGAAACCCGCTGGCCCGCGCTTCGATGACCCACGGCTGCCGAGACACCAGGCGCCCGGCAAGTCCGGCCGCGAGCAGGCCGCCCACGACCACCAACTCCACGCCAAAGAACAGAATCGGAACCAGGAGCACCACCAGGATGGCCGCCAGCGTGACGAGCAGCAGTCCCTCGGCCGAATCGACACTGCCGGCGCCGAGGTCGGGCAGGCCGACGCTGGACAGGGACTCCGACGCCAGCTCCCGGGGCCGGCGCCATCTCCGGGCCGTTCGCTGCGTCAGCCACCGGCGACCCACCCGCCATTCCACTCCGTCCGGCGCCACGACCGGGGTGGGTCCGAGTAGGCGGGCCATGGAGCGTCAGAGTCTTCCAGATGCTCCCCACGGCGGCGCACGGCGTGAGGAGAGGTTCCGACCGGCTCCTCACCCGCTTCGGGTGATGCCGGCCCGGAGGCATGGCCTACGCTCGGCGGCGATCTGACCGCTACCGGGAGTCAGCACGTGGCGATAGGACGCGAGGCGGCGTGAGCCAGCACGTGGCGAGAGGACGGCAGGCGGCGTGAGCCAGCACGTGGTGAGAGGACGGCAGGCGGCGTGAGTGCGGCCCGGGCAGCCGGAGGCGGAGCGACCGCCGACTGGGTGACGTCCCCGCGCGCGTTCATCGCTCCGCTCGCCCTGGCCCAGTTCATCTGCAGCTTCGCGGGCTCGAACATGAACGTGATGATCAACGACATCAGCCGCGATCTGCACACCGACGTGAAGGGCGTGCAGACCACGATCACGCTGTTCCTGCTGATCATGGCCGTACTGATGATTCCCTGCAGCAAGCTGACCGACCGCTGGGGGCGCAAGCGGTGCTTCACCGGAGGCTTGGTGCTGTACGGGATCGGCACCGTGCTGAGCGCCGTCGCGCCTGGTCTCGGGGTGCTGATCCTGGGCAACTCGGTGTTCCAGGGCGTCGGCACGGCGTTCCTGATCCCGCCGGTCTACATCCTCACCACGATGGGGTTCACCTCGCTGGAGTCGCGAGCCAAGGCGTTCGGGGTGATCAGCGGAATGGCCGGCATCGGCGCCGCCGCGGGCCCCCTGATCGGCGGCCTGATCACGTCGGCGATCAGCTGGCGCGCCGCGTTCGTCTTCCAGGCACTGATCGTCGCCACGATCGTCCTGCTCAGCCGGCGCGTCGTCGATCCCGTGGCGCCGGACCCCAAGCGCCCCTTTGACTCCGTCGGAGCCGCGCTGTCGGCGGGCGGCATGTTCTTCATCGTCTTCGGGATCCTTCAGGCCGGCAACAACAACACGCTGCTCATCATCTCGGCGGCGCTCGGAATCGCCCTCCTGGCCGGCTTCTACTTCTTCAGCCGCGCGCGCGAGCGCGCGGGCAAGGAGCCGCTGCTCTCCACCGACCTGTTCAAGAACCGGACGTCGAACCTCGCCCTCGTGACCCAGAATCTGCAATGGCTGCTGCTGATGGGGACCTCGTTCGTGGTGTCCGTCTTCCTCCAGACCGAACGCCACTACAACGCCATCAAGACCGGGGTCATCTTCACCGCGGCGACGCTCGGCGTCCTCGTCTCGTCGCTCGCCGCCGAGCGGATGGCCGAGCGGCGCCAGCAGAAGCGCCTGGTGGCGGGCGGATTCATCCTGGTCGCGATCGGGGTCGGGCTCCTCCTCGGCCTGGTCAAGGCGGCCTCCTCCAGCGCCTGGGCCTTCGCGCCCGGCCTCCTGGTCATCGGGCTCGGCCTGGGCGTGATGCTGACGCCGTCGGTCAACCTGGTGCAATCGGCGTTCCCCGAGAACAAACAGGGCGAGATCTCCGGCCTGTCGCGCAGCGTCTCCAACCTCGGCTCGTCGTTTGGGACCGCGATCGCCGGCACCATCCTGGTCTCCAACCTCGTCTCGGGAAACGGCACCTACGTCGCGGCGATGATCGTCCTGGCCGCGGTGGCCATCGCCGGGTTCGCGGTCGCCACCCGCCTACCCGCCAATCCGGTCAAGACGGCCGCCGCCGATGTGGCGCCACCGAGCCCTGCGGCGGGGGCGGTCGACACCGCGGTCTGAGGGCCGGTATCGCACGCCGGCATCCGACTGCCATCCTTTTAGGTGTATGCGCATTGCCGTCATCGGCGGGACCGGCACCATCGGGCGCCCCGTCGTCGCCCAACTGGCGCGGGCCGGCCATGAGGTCCGCGCGCTGAGCCGGACCGCGAGCGAGTATCCGGTCGACCTCCGATCCGGAGCCGGGCTGGACGACGCCCTCGGAGGATGTCAGGTCGTCGTTGATGCCAGCAACGGTCCGTCGGCGCCGAAGAAGGCGCGCGCTGTCCTGGTCGACGGCGCGCGCCGGCTGCTGGAGGCCGAGCGGCGCAGCGGCGTCGGTCACCACGTGTGCGTGTCGATCGTCGGAATCGACGACGTCCCGATGGGCTACTACCGGGTCAAGCTGGAACAGGAGACCGTGGTCCGGGATGGCGAGGTCCCCTGGTCGATCGTGCGCTCGACGCAGTTCCACGACCTGGTCGGGGCAATGCTGGCCGCCGCCGGGCGCTGGCGCGTCCTGCCGGCCGCGCGGGCGCGGCTTCAGCCGGTCGACGTGGAGGAGGCGGCGGCCGTCGTCGCGGCGGTTGCGGCCGAGCCCCCTCGCCACGCCTGGACGACGGTGGCCGGACCCCAGGTACTCGACCTGCGCGCGCTGGGCCGCCTATGGCAGCAGGTCACGGGTCGCCGGGCCATCGAGATCCCTGTCCCCCTCCCCGGGCGGTTGGGCCGCGCCCTCCGCGACGGCGGGCTGACCTGCGCCGAGCCCGACGCGCGCGGGACCCTCACGTTCACCGCCTGGCTGACGGGACAGGCAGGGCCAGGCCCCGCATGAGGGCGCCCTCGGCGCCGGTCGTCTACGCGACCGGGCCGACGGCCGGCGCGGGCCAGAGAGCCGAGGCGATCTCCTCCAGGCGGGTGATCCGCCTCACGCCCGGGCTGACGCGCCGGTCCACCTCCAGTTCACGGTGGTTGCGGCGGGCGTCCCCCATCGCCCGGAGAATGCCGTCGACGCCGCGGCAGTCGATGAACTCCAGTTCCGACAGGTCGAGCCGAACGCGCCGCTCAGACCGCTGCAGCTGATCCAGCCGGATTCTGAGGCCCTCGGCCACCGCCAGGTCCAGTTCGCCGATCAGAGTGACCCGCAGCATCCCGTCGGCGTCGTGGCGCTGCCTCATCTCAATTCCAGGGCACACCTTCGTGCCGTCCATCGTCGAATCGATCACGTCCTACCTCCGTGAGCCTTAGTTCACAGGCTGGAAACGACCGAGCGCGCCAAAACTTGCGAAAACCCGGGCCGGGCCGGAAGCTCAGCGCTGGGTGAGGCCGGCGCGCTGGGCCGCCGGGATCAGGCGCAGACGGCCGGGGAGCGTCAGGTTGGCCGCCCTGACGGCGGTCAGCAGTGCGTCGTACTGGGCCTGATCGACCGCGTTCCAGGCGAGCCCCTGGCGCTCGCGCAACGGCGCCGGAAAGGAGCCGACCAGCGCCGTACGCGCGATGTGGCCCGCCGGCCGCTGCCACAACCACCAGACAGGGGGAGGAATCGGGATCCACGGTGGCGGCGGCAGGCGCTCGGTGAGGAGCGCCAGAAGCCGGGTGCTCGTGGGTGTGGGCACCAGCCGGTGCTCGATCATGTCGGCGAGGTAGGCCTCGTACTCGGCCAGGCTGGCGGGCATGTCGCGGTCCTGGACGCCGTAGAGCCGGCCGGTCCATTTCGATTCCTCGTACAGGCGCTGCTCGTCGACGAGGCTCAGCCGGCGTCCCACCGCATTGGCCGCGAAGCGGGTCGCCTCGAAGGTGCTGAGATGAACCCAGGTCCACGCTTCGCGGTCCCACGCGTGGTAGCGATGGCCCGCCTGATCGGTTCCGCCGATCGACCTGTGCATCTCGCGGACGCGCCGGGCCGTCCGCTCGGCGTCGCCGAACAACAGCTCCAGCCCGTAGCCGATCGTCTCCCACGCGCGCTGCCATGGCTGGTCGAACACGGACGAGTGCTGCTCGAGCCCGGCCGACACGATGGGGTGCATGGCCTGCAGCGCCAGCACACGCCCGGCGAACGGCAGCATGAACGCCCATTGCCCCCAGATCTGGCGTGACGTGATCGGTTCCAGGCCGTGTTCGTCCGACGATCCCGGCCCGGGGCTGCGTCGGTCTGGCCTGGTGGTCATCGGCTCGCCGACATTGTCCTGCCCAGCGCGGCGATTGGCGCCACTCGGGCGGGCGCGGCTACCCTCATCCGGGCGCTCGGATCCGTCGGCCGCTTAAGTGCACGGGGAATGGCGCCGACCAAACGAACGATGAGAACCGCTGACCAGCAACACCAGTTGTGGTGGCAGCCCGGCGTGCCGGGCCGCGGCGTCCTGTTCGAGTCCGGCCTCGTGTGCACTTGGCCGGAGGGAGACGCCACCCACCGCCAGTTTGCCGACCAGGTTCGGTCCCGGCCGGTCCTGTTCTTCTACATCCGCCGGGACGGCCGGGTGCGGATACCCGAGCGCCACGCCCACCGGGCCCCGCAGTTGATGGCCGCGCTGTCCGCCGCCGACGCGCGGCTGGCGCCGTTTGCGCCGCCGAGTCACGCCGGCCCGATCCCGACGCCGCCGTCCGAGCGGCCGGCCTGCGCATCGCCACCGGCCGGCGGACGGCCCCGCACGGCGCGGCGCTCGATTTACCACGCCTGGGACGAGCAGGCCGCCGCCCGGCTGGCCCGCATCCAGCGCCGCTACTAGTCCGCCCGGAAGGCCCGGTTCGCCCGGGCATCTGCTAGAGAGACGCGGCAATGCGGTGTGACGACAGCCGGATCACGGAGCCTGCCCGGGAGATCGAGGTGGTCCACCGCACGGAGGTGCTGGTCGTGGGGTCTGGCCCGAGCGGGCTGGCCGCAGCGCTCGCCGCCGCTCGCGCTGGGGCCGAGGTGACGTTGCTGGAGCGCTTCGGCTGCTTCGGCGGCAACCTGACGGCCGTCGGCGTCGAGGGATTTGCCTGGTACCGCCACGAGGAGACCGTCGAGGCGGGCGGCATCGGCCGCGAGTTCGAGGAGCGGGCCATGGCGATGGGGGCCGCGGTGCCCGAGTCGCAGTCGCTCTCGCACGAGATCGACGCGGAGGCCTTCAAGGTCGTCGCCGACCGACTGGTCGAGGAGGCCGGCGTGCATCCGATGCTCCATCGCTGGTTCGCCGCCCCGGTGATGGACTCAGACCGCATCGCGGGCGTGGTGGTTGAGTCGAAGGCCGGCCGCGAGGCGATCCGGGCCCGCATCGTCATCGACGCCACGGGAGACGCGGACGTGGCCGCCCGGGCCGGAGCGGCGACCGTCATCACTCCGCGGGAGGAGATGCAGGCCGCCTCGGTGATGTTCCACCTGTCCGGGGTCGACAAACGGGCGTTCCTCGACGGCGTTCGCGCCGACCCCCAGACATATGCCGACTGGTCCAGCGGGGAGTGGTCGGTGGAGACGTCGGGCAAGGAGGACGAGCTGTTCTCGCCCTTCCTGCGCAAGCCGTTCGCGAACGCCATCCGGGATGGACTGATCCCGCCGCACCTGACGACCATCGCGGGGACGTGGGGGGCCGTCCACGACACCGGCGAGCTCACCTACATGAACCTGCTGAACCTGGCCGGCTGCGACGGCACCGACCCGGACAGCCTGACGCGGTTCGAGATGGAGGGCCGCCGTCAGGCGATGCTGGCCATCGAGGCCCTGCGCCGGTACACCCCCGGCTGCGCCGGCGCGCGGCTGCGCAACTTCGGGATGACGATCGGCATCCGTGACACCCGCAAGATCGACGCCGTCTACAACCTCACCGAGTCCGATGTCCGCGGGGAGGGCCGGTTCGAGGACTCGGTGGGGATCTACCCCGAGTTCATCGACGGCTACGGCGTGCTCGTCCTCCCCACCACCGGGCGGTACATGCACGTGCCCTACCGCGCGATGCTGCCGCGAGGGGTGAGGAACCTCCTGGTGACCGGCCGCGCCATCGGAGGCGATCGCATCGCCCACGCGGCCACCCGCAACATGGCCTGCTGCGCGGTCGCCGGTCAGGGCGCCGGCATTGCCGGCGCCCTTTCACTGAAGACTGGACGAGAGCTTCCCGACGTGAGCCTTGACCGAGTTCACGCCGAATTGGACCGGCAAGGCGTCCGTTACCGGTGACCCATGCCGGCCGACAGAGCGGAGTTCTGAATCACGGCGTGAGGAAGCGGGTGATCGATGCCGAAGCCGTGGGCGGCCACGGCGGGGGTCGGCGCGACCAGCCAGGCCGGCGCATGCGCCTTCGTGGCGGTGTCGGGCGTCAGCACCAGCGCTGTCACGGCGGCGATGACCGCCACGATCACGCCGGCGATCAGCAGCGCCCGCCAATTCAGCGGGCGAGACGGCGACCGTTGCGCTGCGAGAGTTGGGGTGGACATGTGGGTGACTCCTTGAGGTGACGGTGGACCCTGGTGCGGGCGGGTGGTGTCATCACCGTGTCAAGGCACAGGGCCCCGCTCCACGTCACGTGAGCGGCTGCGGGTGTGCCATCCGACACACCCGCGGCACGATCAGCTCAGCAACTCGGAGTCGTGCGCGCGGAAGATCGCCGCGTAGTCGCCGGCGCCGGGGGCGTGCAGGGCCTCCACCAGCGACCGGATCCGCGGCGTCATCACCAGCAGGTAGCGAGCCGGCTCCCCGCGCCGGGCGTTGCCATAGGCGTGCGGGACGCCTTTGGCGGCCATGACCGCGCCGCCGGGCCCAAGCTCGAAGACGTCGTCTCCGATGCGGAACCGCAGCACGCCCTCCAGCACGTACCAGGCCTCATCGTCGCGATGATGCACGTGCAGCGGCGCGATCCAGTCCCACCCGGAGTCACCGGCGTCGCTCCATTCCACGAGGACGAAGTCGCCGCCAGGCCCACCGAGCTGGCCGCCCAGCAGCGAGCCGATCCGGCTCGCGTCCGCCATGGGCAGATCGTACGCCCCCGGCGGCCGGCGAGCCGGCCCGATTCCGGCCCGCCCGCCTGCGGAGCCCGGATGCGGGTGGGCGGGCCGGAATCGGTGATCAGGCGGCCGGGCAGCCCGCCGGGGCCGCCAGGGGCCGCCACGCGCCGACCGCGTGGGACCGGCGCCGCCCCTCGGCGCGCACCCGCGACGCGGCCGCCCGGACGGCCGTCCGCGAGCGCCCGGGCCGCGGCGTGGAGTCGGTCGCGACCCGCGCCGGACGGGAGAGCTCGCGAATGTATCCCGCCACCACTCCGTCGGCGACACGCTCACGGCGAAGCCGGGCGGGGGACGGGGCGGAGGTGTTCAGGTGAAGGGCGCTTGACATATTGCTCCTAGAGTCAGTCAAATGGAGGCTGCCTCCGGAACTATAGCGGAGGCATCCTCCGGTTGCAAACCCAGGTCAATGCTCTCCTTGCCACAGACAGCGTTTCTGATCGCGGCCGGGGTGCTCGCCGGAGTGGTGGGAACCGCCGGCGGCATCACCTCGCTGGTCTCCTATCCCGCGCTCCTCTTGGCGGGAGTCCCGGCTCTGGCGGCGAACGTCGCCAACATCGTCGCGCTGGTGACCTGTTGGCCGGGCTCGGCGCTCGCCTCGCGACCGGAGCTGGCCGGACAGGGCCGGTGGCTGCGGCGGTGGACGGCGGTGGCGGGCATCGGAGGCGCGGCGGGCGCGGCGCTGCTGCTGCTCACGCCGCCCGGGGTGTTCGACCGCGTCGTGCCGTTCCTGGTGGCGCTCGGCTCGGTGGCGCTGCTCCTCCAGCCCCGCCTGGCGGCCCGCCATGCCCGCGGAACCGGGTGTCGCCGCCGTCTGATCCTCCCCACCGGCGTGCTGAGCCTGTCGGTCTACAACGGCTACTTCGGGGCGGGATCAGGGGTGATGACGCTGGCTCTGCTCATGGTGACGGTCGACGACCACCTGGCTCGGGCCAATGCGCTGAAGAACATGGTGATCGGCGCCGGTACGGTCGCCTCCAGCGCCGCCCTCGTCATCTTCGGTTCGGTCGACTGGTCGGCCGTCGTGCCGCTGGGGGTGGGCCTGTTTGCCGGGAGCATGCTGGGGCCGGTCGTGGCGCGGCGGCTGCCGGCCACCCTGCTCCGCCGGCTCGTCGCCCTCCTCGGCTTCGGCCTGGCGGTTGAGCTGGCGCTCCGCGGCGGATGGTGAGCGCGCCGCGGCGCCCCGCCGGCCCACCACCAGCGCGATCACCACGGCGACGCTGACGACCGCTGCGGCGACGTCAAGCCCTCCCATCGCCCCCGCCAGCGCGGCGGCCGCGCCGACCGCCGGACCGCCCAGCCCGACCCCAGCGTCGAACCAGGCGAAGAACAGCCCGGCGGCCGCCCCCTGGTCCTGCGGCGCCACGCCGGCCAGAGCCAGCAGCCCCAGCCCCGGCACGGCCAGAGCCTGGCCGACCGACAGCGCCACGAGCGCCCCCAGGGCGACAGGCGCCGGAGACGCGTTGGCGTAGACGAGTAGACCCGCCGCCTCGCACCCGGCGAAAACCGCGACGGTCCACCGGCCACCCAGCCGGTCCGGGACCCCGCCGCCCAGCGTGCGCGAGGCGATGACCGCCACTGCGAACGTGGGCACGACGATGGTCCCCAGCCCCGTTCCATGGCCGCGCGCCACGGCCGCTCCAAACGAGAGCACCGAGACGTAGCCGACGTTGACGGCCAGAAGGCCGATGCCCGGAGGCGCGATGCGGCCCAGCAGTGTCCGCGTCGATGCCGACTCGGCTGGTCGGCCGCCGGCGACGGCCCCGCCCGTGCGGTGAGCGAGGATCGCCGCCGCGCCCCCGGCCAGCGGCAGCACGACGGCGATCCACAGCACCGTCGCGGCATCCGCCGTCCCGCCCAGCGCGGCGGCCAGCAACGGCCCCAGCGCCAGTCCGCCGTAGTTGGCCAGGCCGATGTGGCCCAGCGCGCGCCCGCGTCGCTCCGGGCCGGCCAGACGGAGCAGCCACAGGACGCCCGCGCTCATCATCAGCCCCTCCCCCGCCCCGACGGCGAGGCGGCTCAGCACCAGCGCGGCGAGCGTCGTCGATACCGCGGCGGGTGCGGCCCCCAGAGCCATCACGGCTGCGCCCGTGAGCAGCGGGGTGAGCGGACCAAGGCGGTCGGCCAGGCGTCCGCCGGCCGGGCGCGCCAGCAGAGCGGTCAGCGCCGGGGCGCCGACCGCCAGCCCCACCGCGGTGGCGCCGCCTCCGAGTTGCCCCGGCACGTAGCCGGGCAGGATCGACAGCACGGCGCCGAGCGCCGCGTAGCAGACCACGGCCGCGGCGAGAACGGCCAGGTAGGTGACGGGGAGACGGTCGGACATCCATTCGATGGTGGGCGCGAAACGCTTTGGCGCACGCCGAAACGTTCCCGCGCCAACATGGAGGGATGACAAACACCACGATGCGCGGCGATGCCGACCTGGCCGCGCTGGGCGCCGTCCTCGCCGAGCCCGCCCGGACGCGGATCCTGCTGGCGCTGGCCGACGGCCGCGCGCTGCCCGCCAGCGTGCTGGCCGCCGAAGCCGGGATTGCCGCGTCCACGGCCAGCGGGCACCTGAGCCGGCTGCTCGACTCCGGCCTGGTGGCGGTGCGTCAGCAGGGCCGCCACCGCTACTACGAACTGGCGGGTCCGCAGATCGGCGAGATGATCGAGACGCTCGCCCGGCTGGCGCCGGCCGCGCCCGTGCGCTCCTTGCGTGAGGGCACGCGCGCCCATGCGCTGCGCCGCGCCCGGACGTGTTATGACCACCTCGCCGGCCGCCTGGGCGTCGCGGTGCTGGGCGCGCTGATCGAGCAACGGCTGGTGACCGGCGGCGACGGCCGCCACCATCCGGAGCGGGCGAGCCGGGATCGCCTGTCCGGCCCCGGCCGGGACGTCCATTACGAGCTGACGCCGGCCGGCGGCGCTCGGCTGAGCACCCTGGGGGTGTCTCTGCCGGCGGACGCCCGGGACGGGCGGAACGGCATCCCCCTGCGCTACTGCGTCGACTGGACCGAGCAGGCGCACCACCTGTCCGGCGCCGTGGGGCGGGCGCTGGCCAACTGGATGCTGGAGCAGGGCTGGCTGGAGCGCCTGCCCCGCAGCCGGGCGCTGCGTATCACCGACGCCGGTACCCGCGGCCTGAGCGGCGAACTGGGAGTCGACACCGCATTCGCGGCCGACGCATCGGGCTGACCCCGGCGGACTCCCCCGCCCAACCGCTCGAACAAACGTCCAACCGGCCATTTTTTCGCTCAAGGCCTGCGCCGCTCCTGCCGAAACCCCCTATGTCGACCAGGGCAAACCCGCCGTGAGACGGGGACGCAAAGCCAGGGGTCTCGCGCGAGACGGCCCAGCTGCCGATAGCCACATAAGGATCGTGCGCCATGGATGGCGGCCGCATGGAGGTTTTCGTTGCCATTGGTCATCCACCCGCGCGTACGTACCGCCCTCCGCCGCACGGTGGCGGTGTCGTGCGGCGTCTTCTTCGCCGGCGCCGGGACCGCGCTTGCCTCCTGCCCTGAGCAGTCGCTTGGCAGCCCGTTCTCGCAGTGGGGGGACACCAGCAGCTACTTCCTGATCCCGGGCGGCTCGTTTGAGGGCACCGCGGACCAGGTGGGATGGACCCTCGACGGCGCCTCGCTGACCTCCGGCAATGAGCCGTTCGGCGTCGGCGGCGGATCCGACGATCAGTCGCTCACCATCAACGCCGGAGGCAGCGCGACGTCGCCGTACTTCTGCGTCGACAACACGATGTCGGACCTGCGTCTGTTCGCCCGCCAGGTTGCGTCCGGCAGCGACCTCCAGGTCCGCGCGCTGGTCCAGATCTCCGGGGCGGTCACGGCGATCCCGGTCGGCGACCTGGCCGACGGCTCGATGCCGGATTGGGCGCCGACCCAACCGATCGCCGGGGATACCTCCGGGATCCCTGACGGGTCCTCGGTGATGGCGGCGCTGCAGTTCTCGGTCCCGGGGTCGGCCGGCAACTGGCAGCTCGATGACATCTACGTCGACCCGTGGCGGTCCGGCTGACCCGCCGCGCGCCGAGCGAGCATCGAGACATGAGCACAACCATCTCTTCCGAACACGCCCTGGAGTCGGCCACCGAGCGGCTGCTGGAGGGCAGCTGGGAGCGCCGCGAGCGGCGCGCCTCCGAGCGTGAGCTGCTCGTCGAGGCGGGCGCGGCCGGCCTGTTCGTGGCGGCCGCCGCCGCCCTGATCCACGCCGGCGGGCTCTCGGGTCTGCGCCCTGAGGTGGCGCTGCTGTTGGCGGTCGTCTACGCCATCGTGGGACGGATCGAGTTCCCGGTCGGCACGGGCTATGTGGTGCCCACGCAGCTGATCCTCATTCCTATGCTCCTCGTCCTGCCCCCGGCGGCGGTGCCGGTAGCGGTCGGCGTCGGCCTGGTCGGCGGCAACGCCGTCGACGCGGCCTTCGGCCGCATCCCACCCCGCCGGCTCCTGTCGGCCGTGCCCGACGCCTGGCATGCCATCGGTCCGGCGCTCGTCCTCCTGCTGGCGGGATCCCCCGCCATCGGCTACGAACAGCTTCCCCTCCTGGCCGTGGCGTTCGCCGCCGGGTGCCTTGTCGACCTGATCAGCTGCCTGGGCCGACTCTGGCTGAGCGGCTCGCTGCCAGACCTGCGTGTGCAACTGCGCATCATCGGCCTGGTCTGGGCGGTGGACGCCTCGCTGGCGCCGCTCGGCTTCCTGGCTGCTCTCGCTACTCGCCAGCACCCGGCGGCGATCCTCTCGGTGCTGCCGCTGGTGTTCCTGCTCTGGCTGCTGGCGCGCGACCGCAGCCAGCGCATCGACCAGGCCCACCGGCGCCTGATGCTCGTCGAGCAGGAGCGCGTTCGCCTGCAGTCGGCCGTCCGCCGGCTCGGCGACGCGTTCGCCGCCAAGCTCGAGCTCACCAGCCTGCTGGAGATCTTCCTGCACGGCTCGGTGGAGGCCCTGGACGCGGCGGCCGGCCGGCTGGAGCTGATCGACGGGCCGGCGCCGGTCCACCTTGTGACCGGCGACGACGGCTGGCTGGACCTCGTCGAGTTTCCGAGCACCGGCGGCCGGGCCGGCCCGGTCCAGATCGGCCAGGGCGACGTGTGGCGGCTCCGGGTGCCCATGGCGATCACCACGTCGCCGCTCGAGGTGACCGGATCATTGTGGCTGGCCCGCTCGGGACGGGCGTTCGAGGAGGACGAGATCGCGCTGATCGCGGAGCTCATCGGCAAGGTCGAGCTGGCCGCCGGGGAGATCCTGACTCATCATGCGATCCGCGAGCAGGCGATGACCGACGCCCTGACCGGCCTGGGCAACCGGCGCAAGCTGAGCGTCGACCTGGAGAGCGCGTTCCGTGGCCAGACGGCGGCTCGGCCCTCGCTGCTCCTGCTGTTCGACCTGGATGGCTTCAAGGACTACAACGACACCTTCGGCCATGTCGCCGGTGACGCCCTGCTCGCCCGCCTCGGCGAGAAGCTTCAGCGCGCCGTCGAGGGATGCGGCCGGGCCTACCGGCTGGGCGGCGATGAGTTCTGCGCCCACCTTGAGCTCGACGGCCAGGACTCCGACTCGCTGATCATCCGCACGGCGGCGGCGCTGACCGAGACCGGGGTGGAGTTTTCCGTCCGGGCCTCGCTCGGCGTCGTGCTGCTCCCCCACGAGGCCGATAGCGCCGAACACGCCCTCCAGGTCGCCGACGAGCGCATGTACGCCAACAAGCGCAGCCGCTCCAGCGCGGCGCGCAGCCAGGCCGGCGAGGTGCTGCTCCGCACCCTGCACGCCAAGCAGCCCGACCTCGACGAGCACTCCAACAACGTCGCCGAATTGGCCACGCGCGTCGCCCGCCGCCTGGGACAGACCGGAGAGGTGCTCGATTACATCTCCCGGGCCGCCGAATTGCACGACATCGGCAAGGTCGGCATCCCCGACGCCATCCTCAACAAGCCCAGCAGCCTCACCCCCGGCGAATGGGAATTCATCCACCAACACACCATCCTCGGCGAACGCATCCTCCACGGCGCCC
>JBPYFQ010000125.1:0-15655 GCA_051985625.1 Solirubrobacteraceae bacterium | reverse complement strand
GAGAACGGGGGCGGGAGCTCCGGGTCCTTCACCTCCAGCGGGTTGCAGGAGACGATTCGCACCCAGGGCCGGCCGCCGGCCAGGATGGCCGGGAAGCTGCACACGTTGTCCTCCACGACGGCGTCGGGCTGCAGCTCGTCGAAGATCTCGGCCAGGCGGTCGTCGACGTACCGGGCGCCGTCGGCCAGCGCCTGGAACGTCGGCACGATGAACGTCTCCAGCTGCTCGATCGTGGAGCCGCGAAACACCGGGGCGGTGTCGCGGATGAAGTCCTTCCAGAACTGCCCGGGTGCCTCGGGGACCTCCGGCGCGGGCCCGAGGCGCATGAGACGCTCCTCGAAGCCCCGCGCCTCCAGCGTCCCCGCGAACGACTCCTCCACCACGAACACGACCCGATGGCCCCGGCCCCGGAGCACGTCGCCGATCCCGATGCAGTTGTTGGTGGGTCCGAACGCGCCCTCGGGGAAGAAGACGACCGTCCTTGAGGTCGTCACGGCTGGATCGGCACCGCTGCCTCCGGCGTGGCCACGTGGAAGCTGAAGCTCTCCTCCAGGTAGAAGCGCACCACGTCGTGATCGTGGTCCAGGTAGCCGATCGACAGGTCCTGGCCGACCTCCAGCAGGAAGTCCCCGCCCCGCAGGCTGACCACGACGGCGCCGTCGAGGCCGGGGGCCCAGACGATGTCGCCGTTGATGATCTTGCGCAGGTGATCGAGCAGCGGGTAGCCGCCCTGCTCGGCGGTCTCGACGACCCGCTTGTACTGCTCGTTGCCGAGCGCCAGGGCGTACGGGCCGGCGATGCCGGAGCGGAGCAGCTGCTCGATGGCGCTGGCCACCGGTCGCCGGTAGCCGTCCGGATGGTCGCCGAGCTCCAGCCCATGATGGGGCGAGGCCTCGGCGATCCCGGTGATCGACGCATCCCGCCAGCCGTGGAACACCGCCCGGTTCTCGGCGACGGCCATCTGATGCGCGGCGCGGTCCAGCGCCCCCAGGTCGGCGTCGTCGGCGCCGCGGTCGTCGTCGCGCAACTCGTCGCGGGACAGCGTGAACTCGGCGCGCAACTCGGCCACCGGCAACACCTTGCGCCGGACGGCGGTCACGCCCTCGCACGGCGCGGCCGCGAGCGGCTCGCTGCGCCCCAGGTTCGTGGCCGAATACTCCCAGCCGTGCGGGCCGGAGAAGTCGACCAGCTTGCGCGCGGCCAGTGCCACGGCGAGCCGCTGGCGCGCCTCCTCGTCGAGCAGCGCCCAGTTGGAGTCGCTGATCGGGGCAAAGGACCGAAGCAGGTGGTTGCTCATCGCCTCACGCTCCCTTCAGGCTGCCGATGCCAAGCGAGCCGGACCCGTCGTCGGCGAACGGCCGGTCGTCCCCGTCGCCGGTCGCCTCGGCCTCCGCCTCCTCGCCGTGCTCGACGATGTCGCCGGTCTGGAACAGGATCCCCTGGGCGATCTCGCGCCACTGGGGCGTCCGGCGCAGCAGGAACTCCAGGTCCATGCTGAAGTGCTTGAACTCCTCGCCGCGCGCGTCCCGCATGATCTCGATCGCCTGCGGATCACGCTCCACCGCGATCCGCTGTTCGTACCAGCCGATCGCCTCGGCCTCCTCGGTCAACGACGCGCACAGCCGGGCGAACGTCCGTGTCTCAGCCGGCAGCTCCTCAGGCGGCTCGTGGTACTGGTCAAAGCCCATATCGTCTCCTGGTCGCGGTGGTCGCACTGCTAACGCTACCCGTCCGCGCCGGGGGCCCGCAGCCGCCCGGTCGTGTGTGGGATCATCGACCGCCTGCATGGTCCTCGACGAGCTGATCCCAGATGAGCTGGCAGCCCGCGTGACGACGGCGCCGCTGGCGGCGACGGGACTGATCGCCGGCTTCGGCGTGGCCGTGGCCACCGGGTCGCGTCCGCTCGGCGGTGCGGCGATGGCCGCCTGCGGGCTGGCCTGCATCGCCGTCTGGCTGAAGCGCGACGGACGGCGCGTCGCGCTTCAGCTGACCGGCGCCGGCCTGGCCGCGTTCATCCTCTCCCACGTGCTGGGGATGGTGATCGGGGCTTGGCCGTCGGTGTTCGTCGTCTCCGCCGTCACCGCCGGGCTGTGCTGGCGACTGTCGGACTCCCGGCGGGCCGACTTCAGGCTCAGGGTCAGCCGGCGAGCTGCAGCTGGCTGATCGAGAACGTCGCGCCGTCCGGCGCGGACAGGATGGCCCGGCGAAACGGCGCGTCGGCAAACGGCTCGACCACGACCCGGCCGCCCAGTTGCGCTGCCGGCTCGACGGCGGCATCGGCGTCGGCCACCCAGAAGTCGACGCCCCAGGCGGCCGGCCCGCCCTCGTCGGCCAACATCCCGGCGACGACATCCCGGGGGACCGGTTGCGAGGGCTCCCCGCCGACGTAGCCGGGCAGCCGCCACAGCCACAGCCCGCCGTCCGGCCCGAACTGCTCCGCCCGCCAGCCGAACAGGTCCCCGTAGAACGCCTCGGCGCCGGACGGATCCGGCGTGCGCAGCAGGCTCATCGCCCAGGCCGACGGCTCGTTGACGCGGCGCGCGCCGGCGCGGGCGCCCGCCTCCCAGACGCAGAAGGCGGCGCCGGCCGGGTCGGCGATGACCGCCAGGCGGCCGGCCGGGGGCACGTCAAACGGCTCCAGCAACAGAGTGCCGCCGGCGTCGACCGCGCGGGCCGCCGCGTCGTCCGCGCTCGCCACCGCGACGTGCGTGCTCCAGCCGATCCCGCCCGCCTCGCCCGCCCTGGCCGGAAGCGAGCCGACCCCGGCGACGTCATCGCCGTCGACCCGGGCCACGAAATAGGCGCCCGGGGGATCGCCCGGCATCGGTCCCGGACCGGCGAACGACCAGCCGAACACGCCCTCGTAGAAGCGCAGGGCGGCGTCGAGGTCAGGGGTCAGGGTCTCCACGAAGCACGGGACCCCCGCGGGGTACTGCTCACGTCGGCTCATGAGGTGTCTCCTTCCAGGTCGCTGGCAGAGCTTGGTGGTTGGACTATACTACGAGCTAGTTGGATTTTCCAACTATAATATTTGGGAGAGCATGGCGGGTCGGCGGACATACGGAGACTCATGCGGGATCGCCCGCGCGCTGGACGTGGTCGGCGAGCGCTGGGCGCTGCTCGTGGCGCGTGAGCTGCTGGTCGGCCCCAAGCGCTTCAGCGATCTGCGGGCGGGCCTGCCCCGGATCGCCCCGGACGTGCTCGCCCAGCGCGTGCGCGACCTGGAGGAGGCCGGTGTGGTGCGCCGCCGGACGCTTCCGCCGCCGGCCGCCTCCCGCGTCTACGAGCTCACCGACTGGGGCCGGGAGCTGGAGCCGGTGCTCGTCGCCCTCGGCCGGTGGGGCAGCCGGACGCCCTTGCCGGGGGCCCCGCCGGCGCTGAGCGTGGCCGCGGCCGTCGTCGCGCTGGAGACGACGTTTGATCCGGTCGCTGCGGCGGGGGTGGCGGAGACCTACGAGCTTTCCCTGAACGGGGAGCCGTTCTGGCTCCATGTCCACGACGGGCGCCTGGAGGTCGAGACGATCCCGCCCAGCCCGGCCACCGACCCGGCCGTCGTCATCGACACGGACACCGCCACGCTGGCCGCGGTGCTGTGGCACGATCGCCCGGTCGGCGAAGCGACCGCGGCGGGCGCGCTGCGGATGGAGGGCGATCCGGCCGCGGCGGCGCGGCTGGTCGGACTGTTCGCCGCGCCTGAGCCGGTCAGCCCAGACGAGCCGCCCGCTCGTTGAGCAGGTGGCGTTCGCCGGCGTTCTGACCGAGCTCCGCTGCGTGCGCCAGCTAATGCCGGGCTTCGGCGCATGTGGCCCTCCTGGTCGGTTGTTAACCGGACGACGATCAACCGCGTCTTGTTTTGACATCGAGGACTACTAATCTCGGGGGTATGGCCTACACCACCGCCGAAGGACGAGAGCAGGTCCTGAGCGACCTGGCCGTCGCCGTCGACCAGATCGCCGACGCCCTCGCCCGCCTGGGCGAGGCGTACGAGCAGCTCGACGAGCAGCATGCCGACGTGCTGGAGGCGCAGCTGTTCCGGCCCGTGCAGTCGGCCTACGGCCGCGCCAAGCGGACGCACACCGAGTTTGCGACCCGTTCCGGGCTGAGGCCGCGCTCGTTCGCACCGCATTCGCCCGGGGTGCAGTCGCAGTCGGTCCAGGAGCTGATTGAGCGGGCGGCGGACGCCGTCCAGGACGCCGACCAGTCGATCGCCGAGCTGCAGGACTCGATGCTGCCCGTCGAGGTGGGCGACACGGAGTTGCGGGCCGGCCTCTCCGGGGTGCGCGAGACGCTGTCGCTGGTGCCCGTCCGGGCCCGCGCGCTGGTCCGGACCGTCGGCCGCTGACGCCCACGTCGCACCTAGTACCGTCTCGCCGGTGAGGCGGAGGTGGATGCTGGTGGCGCTTGTGGCGGCCCTTGGGCCGGTCGCGGTGCCCGGCAGCGCCCTGGCGCGCCTGGTGGCCCATGGCAGCGCGAAACAGGTGTACGCCACCGGATTGCGCCGGGACGGCGTGGCGCGGCTGCTCGGCGCGCGCGGGCGGGTGGTGGCCGCCCGGCGGGCCGACGCGCTGGGCGGGGTGGTGTTCCGCGGCGTTCGCCCGGGCACCGGCTATCGGATATCGGCCGGACGCGCGCGCTCCGGGCGGCTGACCGTGTTCGGCAACCGGCCGGCGCCGCCCACGACCCGGATCTACCACCAGCGCCTCCAGGACGGCGGCTACGGCTATCTGCGCACCCGGGACGGCACGACGCTGGCGATCGACGTCCATCTGCCCGGCCCGGCCGGCGCCGGGCCGTACCCCACCCTCGTCGAGTATTCCGGCTACGGCTACGCCGACCCGGCCGGGCCGCAGAACGGGATCGCCCCGATCGCCAATCTGCTCGGGTTCGCCGTCGTGGACGTCAACATGCGCGGCACGGGCTGCTCGGGTGGCTCATTCGACTTCTTCGAGCCGCTCCAGAGCCTCGACGGCTACGACGTGATCGAGACTGTCGCCCGCCAGCCATGGGTGCTCGGCCACCGGGCCGGGATGATGGGGATCTCCTACGGCGGCATCAGCCAGATGTTCGTCGCGGCCACCGATCCGCCGCACCTGGCGGCGATCGCGCCGTCCTCGGTCCTGGACAGCACGGCCACGACCCTGTACCCCGGCGGGATCCTCAACACAGGTTTCGCCGTGCCGTTTGGGAGGGCGCGCGCCCACGACGCGCTGCCTTCGTCGCCCCACGGAGGGCAGCCGTGGGCGTTTGCCCGGATCCGGGCCGGCGACCGCACGTGCGCCGCCAACCAGGTCCTGCACGGCGAGGCGCCCAATCCCCTTGGCCAGATCCGCGCCAACCGGTACTACGTCCCGGCGGTGGCCGATCCACTCGCCCCGGTCAGGTTCGTCCACCGCGTTCACGTGCCGGTCTACCTGGCCTGCGCGTGGAACGACGAACAGACCGGAGCCCACTGCGCCGACCTCGCCCAGCACTTCACCGGCACTCGCCGGCGGTGGTTCACCTTCACCAACGGCACCCACATCGACTCGCTGGATCCGGCCGCGTTCAATCGCTGGTACGACTTCCTGGAGCTGTACGTCGCCCACCGCGTCCCGCGGCTGTCCGGTGCCGTCCGGGGGCTGGCGCCGATCGTGTTCTCGACGGCGATGGGAATCGGCGGCGTCACGCTGCCGCCGGATCCGATCCAGGCCGAGCCGACGTACGGCGCCGCGCTCGCCGCCTTCCAGCGTCTGCCGGCCGTGCGCGTCCTGTTCGACAACGGGGCCGGCGGCGCCACTCCGGGCGCGCCGTATCCGGGGTTTGAGCATTCCTTTCCCCGGTTCCCAGTGCCCGGAACCCAGGCACGCTCCTGGTATCTGGGGGCCGGCGGCGCGCTGACGTCAGGCCGCGCCACCCGGGCGTCAAGCGATGCCTTCAGGTGGAATCCGCGGGCGCGCAGCCCGACCAGCTTCACCGGCGCCGACGACGGGAGTCCCGGCGGGCTATGGAGGGCGACGCCGGCCTATCACTGGCAGCAGGACCCACCGGGCAGCGCCGCCTCGTACGTGACGCCGCCGCTGACCGGGAACACCGTCGTGATCGGCGGCGGCGCCGTCCAGCTGTGGATGAAGGCAGCGGCGCCGAGCGTCGACCTCCAGGTGACGATCTCCGAGGTGCGGCCCGACGGCCGGGAGACGTTGGTCCAGAACGGCTGGCTGCGGGTCAGCGAGCGCAGGCTCGACCAGCGGGCCAGCACGCTGCTGGAGCCGGTCCTCAGCCTCCGCCGCAGCGACGCCGCGCCGCTTCCCGGGGGCCGTTGGGCCGAGGTGACGGTTCCCCTCTATTACGAGGGGCACGCCTACCGGCGGGGATCGCGGATCCGGCTGACCGTGGAGGCGCCGGGCGGCGACCAGCCGGTCTGGGCGTTCGCCCAGACCCAGCCGCGCCGGCCGGTCACGGTGCGCATCGCCCACTCCCGCCGCATGGCCTCGCGGCTGATCCTCCCGGTCGTACCGGGGACCGGCGTGCCCACCGGGCTGCCGCCCTGCCCCGGGCTGCGGGGCGAGCCCTGCCGCCCGTACCGCCCATACGTCAACCGGACGGCGCCGCTGCGCTAGCGTGCGGCGCGATGCCACCTTCCTCCTCACCGGCCGCCGGCGAGGCGCCGGTTCACCAGTCGGTGACGCTGACGATCAACGGCGAAGAGCACGCGCTGACGGTCGACACCCGCACGTCGCTGCTCGATCTCCTGCGTGAGGAGCTGGGGCTGACCGGCGCCAAGAAGGGATGCGACCACGGCCAGTGCGGCGCCTGCACGGTCCTCATCGACGGGCGGCGCGCCAACGCCTGCCTGGCGCTGGCGGTCGCCCACGACGGCGCTCGGATTCTGACGGTGGAGGGGCTGGCCGACGGCGACGAGCTGTCGGCGCTCCAGCAGGCGTTCGTCGACCACGACGCGCTGCAGTGCGGCTACTGCACGCCCGGCCAGCTGTGCTCGGCGACCGGAATGCTGGATGAAGTGGCCGACGGCTGGCCCAGCGCGGTGACGCCGCGGGGCGCCGATGTGGAGCTCTCGCCGGCCGAGATCCGCGAGCGGATGAGCGGGAACCTGTGCCGCTGCGGGGCGTACGCCAACATCGTGCCGGCGATCGCCGAGGCGGCCGGGTGAGGCCGTTTCGCTACGAACGGCCGGCCGACGCCGAGGCCGCGGTGGCGCTTCTGGCCGCCGAGCCGGAGGCGCGATACCTGGGCGGGGGGACGAACCTGGTCGATCTCATGCGCCTGGGCGTCGAAACGCCCGGCATGCTCGTCGACGTGACCGGAATCGTCGGGCGCGAGATCGCGGACGGCGCCGACGGCGGCGTGGTGATCGGCGCCGGGGTGACGAACAGCGAACTGGCCGCCGACCCCCGGGTGCGGCAGTCATATCCAATGCTCTCCCAGGCGCTGCTCAACGGCGCCTCCGGGCAGCTGCGCAACCTGGCGACGGTCGGTGGCAACCTGCTCCAGCGCACGCGGTGCGCCTACTTCCAGGACGTGTCCAAGCCGTGCAACAAGCGCAGTCCGGGCAGCGGCTGCCCGGCGCGGGCCGGCGAGCACCACAACCTGGCCGTGCTCGGCCACTCCGAGCACTGCGTCGCCACGCACCCGTCGGACATGGCGGTGGCGCTGGCCGCGCTCGATGCCCGAGTGCGCGTCCGCGGACCCGGGGGAGACCGGGTGCTCGGCCTGGCCGAGCTGTACCGCCTGCCCGGCGACCGGCCGGACCAGGACACGGTGCTGGAGCCGGGCGAGCTGATCACCGCGGTCGAGCTCCCGCCGCCACCGGCTGCCGCCTCCACATATCGCAAGGTGCGCGAGCGCCGGTCGTTCGCGTTCGCCCTGGTCTCGGTGGCCGCGGCCCTGGCGGTCGCGGACGGCGTCGTCAGCGAGGTCCGCCTGGCCTTTGGCGGGGTGGCGCACCGACCGTGGCGGGCGTCGGCGGCCGAGGCGGCGCTCCACGGCGGCCCGGCCACCGGCGCGGCGTTCGCGGCCGCGCTCGACGAGGAGCTGGCGGCGGCGCAGCCGCTGGAGCGCAACGCCTACAAGCTGCCGATGCTCCGGCGGGTGGCCGTCCGGACGCTCGGCGAGCTGGCGGGGTCAGAAGCCGGATGACTCACGCGGCCTCCATTCCGGCGAGCCTGGATGGCGAGCGGAGGCACGCGTGAGCGTCACGGTCACGCGCACCGTCGGCCGGGCGATGGCCCGGGTCGACGCCCGGGCCAAGGTCACCGGCGCCGCCGCGTACGCCTACGAGCATCTGAGCCGCGAGGCGCTGTACGCGTACATGGTCTCCTCGCCGGTCGCCCGCGGGTCGGTGCACGGCGTGGACGAGGCGGCGGCGCTGGCGCTCGACGGGGTCCGGCACGTCATCTGGGCCGGCAACGCGCCGCGCCTGGCCGAGAAGGCCGCCGGCGAGCTGGCCGTGCTCCAGTCGCCGCGGATCGCCTACCGCGGGCAGATCGTCGCCCTCGTCGTGGCCGACAGCCTGCCGGCCGCCCGCCGGGCCGCCGCGCTGCTGCGGATCGACTACGAGGCCGAGCCCCACGACGTGCAGCTGCGGGCCGACCACCCGCGGATGTACAAGCCGGACAAGGTCAACCCCGCGTATGAGACCGACACCGAGCAGGGCGACTTCGGCGCCGGGCTGCGCGCCGCGGCGGCCACCGTCGACGTCACCTACCGGACTCCGGCCGAGCACAACAACCCGATGGAGCCGCACGCGACGGTCGCCGTCTGGGAGGACGGCGCCGTCACCGTCTATGACTCCAACCAGGGGTCATGGATCGCGCGGGGGACGATCGCCCGGACGCTCGGTCTCGAGCCCGAGCGCGTCCGCGTGGTCTCGCCGCACGTCGGCGGCGGCTTCGGCTCCAAGGGCACGCCCCGCCCCACCGTGATCGCCGCCGTGATGGCCGCGCAGGTGGCCGGGCGTCCCGTGAAGCTGGCCGCCACCCGCCAGCAGATGTTCGCCATCACCGGATACCGGACGCCCACCATTCAGCGCCTGCGCCTCGGCGCCGACGGCGAGGGCCGGCTGACGGCGATCTGCCACGACGTGTGGGAGCAGACCTCCACGTTGCAGGAGTTCGCCGAGCAGACCGCCACCGTCACCCGCAAGATGTACGCGTCGCCCAACCTGCGCACCACCCACCGGCTGGTCGCGCTCGACGTGCCGACGCCGTCCTGGATGCGCGCCCCGGGCGAATGCCCGGGCATGTTCGGCCTGGAGTCGGCGATCGACGAGCTGGCGATCGCCTGCGGGATCGATCCGGTCCGGTTCCGGATCATCAACGAGCCCGAGGTCGACCCGGAGACCGGCCGCGAGTTCACCAGCCGCAACCTGGTGGCCTGCCTGGAGCACGGCGCCGAGACGTTCGGCTGGTGGGAGCGCGATCCGGCCCCGGCGGCTCGTCGCGACGGGCGCTGGCTGCACGGGATGGGAGTCGCCGCCTCGACCTACCCGGCGCGCCGCCGGCCGTCGCAGGCGATCGCCCGGGCCGAGCCCGACGGCCGCTTCCGGGTCATGATCGCCGCCGCCGACATCGGCACGGGCGCGCGCACCGTGCTGACCCAGATCGCCGCCGACGCGCTGGAGGTGGAGCCGAGCCGGGTGGAGCTGGAGATCGGCGACTCCGATCTGCCCCAGGCGATGCTGGCCGGCGGGTCGATGGGGACCACCTCGTGGGGCTCGGCCGTGCTCGGCGCCTGCCGCCGGCTGCGGGACCAGATCGCCGGTGGGGGACCGGACGCCGACCTGCCCGCCCAGGCCCACTACGACACGGCCGCCGACATCGAGGCCGAGGACCCGCTCCCGGCGCATTCGTTCGGCGCCCAGTTCTGCGAGGTCCGCGTCGACACCGACTCCGGCGAGGTCCAGGTGGCCCGGATGCTCGGCGTGTTCGCCGCCGGGCAGATCATCAACCCGGTGACCGCCCGCTCCCAATTCATCGGCGGCATGACGATGGGGATCGGCATGGCGTTGCACGAGGCGAGCATCCTCGACGTCGAGTTCGGCGACTACCTCAACCACGACTTCGCCGAGTACCACATCCCGGTGTGCGCCGACATCGAGGACATCGACGCGCTCTGGATCGACGAGCGTGACGCCCGGGTCAACCCGCTCGGCGCCAAGGGGATCGGCGAGATCGGCATCGTCGGCACCGCGGCGGCGGTCGCCAACGCCGTGCACCATGCCACCGGCGTGCGGGTGCGAGAGTTGCCGATCATCCCGGCGCGGCTGGCCTCCGCGGTGGCTCACCACCCGGCGTAGCCGCCGGGCTGTCGCCCCGCCGTTGGGCACACGTAAATAGTTTCTTACGCACACGGGTAGCCAGGGTTAGTAGGATCGCCGACTTCGCCATGGGACTCGACACCCCATCAGCGGCTGCCGGGCCCCGCGCACCGGGTTCGACGGCTCACGCTGACCCGCCGACGGCCACCGCCGACCCCACGACGGCCGACCCCCCGACGGCCACCGCCGGCCCCGCGCCGGCCACCGCCGAACGTGAGGTCCGGGCGGTCAAGATGCCGCTCCTGGACCGGGTGGCCAGCGCCGTGATCACCGCCGCCCCGCCCATCGTGGTCATCCTCGGCATGTGGCTGGGCTGGAACCATGGCCTGCTCGTGTGGCAGGACCTGCTCGTGCTGGCGGTGTTCTACGCCGGCATCGGCACCGGCATCACGGTCGGCTTTCACCGCCTGCTCACCCACCGCAGCTTCCGGTGCCACCGCATCGTGCGGGCCGGGTTCGCCGCCCTGGGCTCCGCGGCGGCCGAGGGACCGGTCATCGACTGGGTGGCCACCCACCGCAAGCACCACCAGTTCTCCGACGAGACCGGTGACCCGCACAGCCCCCATCTGGGCGAGCGCGGCGGCTGGCGCGGCCAACTGCAGGGGCTGGCCCACGCCCACATCGGCTGGGTGTTCTCCGACATGGAAGTCGCCGACGAGCAGCGCTACGCCCGGGACCTGCTGGCCGACCCGTGGATTCGCTTCGTCGACCGCACCTTCGTGCTCTGGGTCGTGCTCGGCTTGGCCGCCGCCTTCGGCCTGGGCGTCGCCCTCACCGGCACCGTCACCGGCGGGCTGACCGCCCTGCTATGGGGCGGCGCGGCGCGGATCTTCTTCATGCACCACGCCACGTTCAGCATCAACTCGATCTGCCACTACTTCGGGCGCGCCGACTACGAGACCGGCGACCGGTCCCGCAATGTCTTCTGGCTGGCCATCCCCACCTGGGGCGAGGCGTGGCACAACAACCACCACGCGTTCCCCACCTCGTACCGCCACGGGCTGCGCCGGTGGCAGATCGACCCCTCGGCCGGGATCATCCGTCTGCTCGAGATGACCGGCCTGGCCTGGGACGTCGTCCGGGTGGACCCGGAGCGCCGGGCCCGCAAGCTGGCCGCCGCCGAAGGCTGAGCCTGGCTAAGCTCCGCCGCCGTGCCCTTCGCCAATACGGCTCCGCTCCGACGTGAGATCACGGCCGCCCTCCCGCGGCGCCCGTTCCGGCTGGAGTTCTGGGACGGAACCTCGGTGCCCGCTACGGAGGCCGACGCGCCCACGTTCCGCTTCGTCTCCCCGGAGGCGCTGGCCCACGTGATCCGCGCTCCCGGCGAGCTGGGGCTGGGCCGGGCCTACGTGCTGGGACTGGTCGAGACCGATTCGATCGAGAAGTCGCTCGGCGTGGTGGACACGTTCGAGCCGCCGAAGCTGTCGCCGCGGCAGATGGCCCGGCTGGCGGTGGCGGTCGTCCGGGCCTGCGGCCTGGTCAAGCCGCCCCGGCCGCCGGCGTCGGAGCTGCGGCTGACCGGGGAGCGCCACTCCGTCGGCCGCGACCGTCGCGCCGTCCGCTACCACTACGACTCCGGCAACGAGTTCTTCGCGCTGTTTCTCGACCCGTCGATGACCTACAGCTGCGCCTACTTCCGCAACGGGGCGACGACGCTGGCCGAGGCCCAGCGGGCGAAGCTGGACCTGGTGTGCACCAAGCTGGCGCTGCAGCCGGGCGAACGGGTGCTCGACGTCGGCTGCGGCTGGGGCAGCTTCGCCATGCACGCCGCGCGGGAGTACGGGGTGCGGGTCCTGGGGGTGACACTGTCCGAGCAGCAGGTGCGGCTGGGCCGCGAGCGCGTGCGCGAGGCGGGGCTGTCCGATCTCGTGGAGCTGCGGGTCGCCGACTACCGGGAACTCGCCGGCGAGACCTTCGACGCCATCTCCAGCATCGGCATGGTGGAGCACGTGGGCGAGGAGCGCATCGACCTGTACATGCGCACGCTGCAGGGGCTGCTGGCGCCCGGCGGCCGCCTGCTCAACCACGGGATCGCCAAGCTGGCCGACTTTGACACCGCCGACGAGGGCCCCTTCTCCGAGCGCTTCGTGTTTCCCGACGGCGTCCCGCTGCCGCTGTCGCGGATCGCTCAGGCCATGGAGCGCGTCGGCCTTGTCGTCCGCCACGTCGAGGGCTTCCCCGAGGACTACGCCCGGACGCTGAGCTACTGGATCGACAGCTACGAGTCCCGCTTCGAGGAGGCGGTCCGGCTGGCCGGGGTGGAGCGGGCCCGCGTGTACCGGCTGTACCTGCGAGCGGCCCGGGCCGGGTTTGAGACCGGGTGGGCGTCGGTGTACCAGGTGCTGGCCAGCAAGCCGGGGGAGACGCCGAATTCGCCGGCCGCCAGTTCGCCGAGAGCGTTCCGCACCGCGAACTTTGCAATTTGACTCGCGCTCAGCGCGAGTGACTCTGCATCATCGCCTGCGGCGAGGCGGCTGACTGAAGCCGGCGGCGGTCCGACCGCCACCGGCGTCAGGTGATCAGGAAGCTGAGGCTCAGCTCGCCGCGGGGACCGGGTCCGGCGCGGGGGCCGGCGCCGGCGCGGGCTCCGGGGCGGGCTCCGGGGCCGGGGCGTTCTCGGCCACGTAATGAGCGCCGACGGCGCCGATCGTGCCCAGGATGGCCGCGAGCAGGACGGCCTTGCTGCCGGTCAGGGTGCTCCCGCGGGCCTCGTCGACCGACGGACTGCCGGGGCCGGTCTCGGCCAGGGCGAGGAGGGCGGCGATGAGGACGAGGTTGTACTCGTAGCCGCCATCGGCGACCCAGGGGCCCTTGGGCAGGTGGACCCGCTGGATGGCGGTGAGCATGGTGGCGATGAGCACCGAGGCCGCGAACGGGGTGGCCGCGCCGAGCAGCACGAGGCTGCCGCCCCCAGCCTCGGCCGCGCCGGCCGCCAGGGCGTGGCGTTTGCCGGGGCGTAGGCCGATGGCCTCGAAGAACTGACCGGTCCCGTCCGGTCCGTGCCCGCCGAACCAGCCGAACAGCTTCTGGGTGCCGTGACCGAAGAAGTAGCCACCGACGACAACGCGAAGGATGAGGCGTCCAAGTTTCATGACAGGCTCCCTATCAGGTAGTTGTGGGCACAACATATCAGATGCTTGTGCTCACAACGATGGTCAGGCGTCCGATGACGCGCCGCTCGTCATGAGATGTGCCCGCGCGCGCCCCAGGAAAAACTTCGGATCTGGCCAGGGGCGGTGTGGGAGTATGGTGCGCACACCAGCCGCCGAAGCGAACCAGGAGGAGAGAATGAGCAGCACCGTCAACGTGCGCCTGACCGTGAACGGCACCGAGCACTCGCTCACTGTGGAGCCCCGCCTGCTGCTTGTTCATGCCCTGCGAGACCAGCTCGGCCTGACCGGGACCCACGTCGGCTGCGACACCTCGAACTGCGGCGCCTGCACCGTCCACCTCAACGGCGAGTCGGTGAAGTCGTGCACCGTGCTGGCCGTCCAGGCCGACGGCGCCGAGGTGACCACGATCGAGGGCCTTGGCACCGAGGACAACCTGCACGTGATGCAGGAGGCGTTCTGGAACAACCACGGGCTCCAGTGCGGCTACTGCACGCCGGGCATGATCATGGCGGCGACGGCGCTGCTGGCCGAGAATCCGGATCCCACCGAGGGGGAGGTTCGCCACGCGCTGGAGGGCAACCTGTGCCGCTGCACGGGCTACCACAACATCGTCAAGGCCGTGCTTGATGCGGCCGAGAAGTCGAAGGGGGTCACGGCATGAGCGTCACCCAGCAGCCGGCGGCCGGACGGCACGTCGGCCGGGACCTGCGCCGCAAGGAGGACCCGCGGCTGATCACCGGCCAGTCCAACTATGTCGACGACATCAACCTGACCGGCCAGCTGTGGGCGGCCTGGGTGCGTTCGCCGGAGGCGCACGCCAAGATCATCGCCATCGACGCCTCGGCCGCCCGGGCCCGGGACGGCGTGGTGGCGGTGTTCACCCACGAGGACCTGGGCGTCGCGTCGAGCCTGCCGATGGCCTGGGTACCGCCCGGCATCGAGGTCAACACGCCGGACCACTTCGTCCTGGCCAAGGATACGGTCAACCACGTCGGCGACCCCGTGGCCATGGTCATCGGCGACGACCGCTACTCGGTCATCGACGCGGCGGAGGACGTGGTCGTCGAGTACGAGCCGCTGCCGGTCGTCACCGACCCCGAGAAGGCGCTCGAGCCCGGATCGCCGCTCGTCCACGAGCACCTGGGCACGAACAAGGTGTGCGAGTGGTCGATCGGCGGCGGTGACCTGGAGGCCGGCTTCGCCGACGCCGACGTCATCGTCGAGCGCCGGGTCATCAACCACCGCATGGCCGGCGCGGCCATCGAGCCGCGCGGCGTGGTCGCCGAGTACCGGGGCGGGAGGCTCACCGTGTGGAGCTCCACCCAGGTTCCCCACTTCCTGCGGCTGTTCCTGGCAATCATGCTGGAGATCGGCGAGGACCGGGTCCGGGTGATCGCTCCCGAGGTCGGGGGCGGCTTTGGCTCCAAGCTCCAGATCTACGCCGAGGAGATCGGCTGCGCGGCGGCGGCGCGCAAGCTCGGCCGCCCGGTGAAGTGGGCCGAGACCCGCTCCGAGGGGATGATGGTCACCCACCACGGGCGCGACCAGATCGACTACATCCGGGTCGGGGCCAAGCGCGACGGCACGCTCACCGCCTGGCACGCCAAGATCATCGCCGACCTGGGCGCGTACCAGATGCTGCTCACGCCGGCGATCCCGCCGTCCAGCGGGTTCATCATGTGCGGCGTCTACAAGACGCCGGCGGTCCAGACCGACATCACCATGGTGATGACGAACAAGTTCGGCACCGACGCGATCCGGGGGGCGGGCCGCCCTGAGGCGACCCACATGATCGAGGTCACGATGGATGAGGTGGCTCGCGAGCTGGGGATGGATCCGCTGGAGCTGCGGCGCAAGAACTTCATCGCGCCGTTTGCCGCCGGCCACGAGACGCCGATCGGCATCACCTACGACTCGGGCAACTACGACGGGGCCCTGGACACGCTGCTGTCCCACATCGACCCGGAGGCGGTGCGGCGGGAGGCCGAGCAGTTGCGGGCCCGCGGCATCTACCGCGGCATCGGTTTCTCCACCTACACCGAGATCTGCGGCAACGCTCCCTCGCGGGTCATCGGTCCCAAGGGCTTCGGCCTCCAGTCGGGCGGCTGGGAATCGGCCGCGGTGCGGGTCCACGCCACCGGCGGGGTCACCGTCTTCACCGGCACCTCGCCGCACGGCCAGGGCCATGAGACGGGCTTCGCGCAGATCGTCGCCGATCGCCTCGGGGTCG
>JBPYFQ010000124.1:0-5807 GCA_051985625.1 Solirubrobacteraceae bacterium | reverse complement strand
CGCCGGACTCCCCGGCCAGGAACAGGTCGACGAGCGCCACGTCGGGGCGCAGCGACCCCAGCAACGCCAGCGCCTCGGACCCGGTCCGCGCGGCCAGGCAGCGCTCCACCCACGGCTGCTCGCCCAGCAGCACCCGGAAGCCCCAGTGCACGACGTCGTGGTCGTCGACGACGAGCACCCGCAGGCGGCGCTCGACGTGACGCCGCGCCGACGACGGCTGCGCGGTCACCGTTCGTCCTCCGGCACCGGCACCGACGTGCTCTCCCGCAGCGGCACGAACAGCCGCACCCGCCACCGCCCCGGCTCGGGCGCGCCGAAGTCGACCACCCCCTCGTGCTGGAGCGCCTCGAAGGCGGCCAGCCGCAGGCCCATCCCCGCGCCCCGGACCGTCGAGGACACGCCGTCGTTGGCCACCTGGAGGGTGAACGTCTCCTCGTCGGCGGACACGCTGACCTGCACCTCGGTGGGGTCGGCGTGCTTGGCGATGTTGCGCAGCGCCTCGGCCAGCACCGACTGGGCGAGCGGCTCCATGTCGGCCGGGACCGTCACCTCGTCCGGCCAGCTGACCCGGACGCGTGGCCCCGGCGCCTGGACGAGCCGGGCCACCTCGGCCGCCAAGGTCGTGCCGGTGTCGGAGCCCAGCGGGGCCAGCGGCCGCTCCAGCGCGGAGCGGAGGTCGCTGAGCGCCTCCTGCATCTCGGCCCGGCAGCGCTCGCGCTCCTCGGGGTCGAGCCCCTTCTCGGCGCTCAGTGCCAGCGAGACGCCGAACAGGCGCTGCATGACCCGCTCGTGGATCTCCCGGGCCAGCTCCAGGCGCTCGCCCAGGCGCCGGTTGCGCTCCTGCTGGCGGGTCGCGTTGCGGGCGGTGGCCACCAGCGCCGCCGTCTTGCCCAGCGTCCACAGCAGGTGGCGCTCGCCGTCGGTCAGCTCAAAGCGGCCGCCGCCCCGGTCGGCGCAGATCACGCCGTAGGCCCGCCGGGCAGCGCTCAACGGCGTGCAGACGAGCGTGGTGATCCCGAACAGCTCGGCGTACTCCCGCGGCATCTCGTTCTCGATGGCGTCGGAGACGACGACCACCTGGTCCTCCAGCAGCGCCCGCTGGGCGATCGGGGTGGAGATGAGCGTCGGGGTCGGCTGCAGGGTGGCCAACTGGGCGAACGACGTCCCGTAGGAGCCGACCACCCGGACCCGGCGCCGGCCGGCGTCGGCCATGAAGATGGCCGCCCGCCGCATCGTCGTCAGCCGGCAGATCGCCTCGCAGATGCGGTCGTAGAACTCGGTCGACGTCGTGTCGGTGTCCAGCTCGGCGAGCAGCTCGACGAACACCTCCAGCGGCTCGACGCCGGCGAACAGCGCGGCTGGCCGCTCGACGCTCACCCCGCCGCGACCCCGTCTACGCGGCCAGCGGCAGGTCGTACCGCTGGCGGATGTCGTACAGCGTGGTGCGCTCGGCCGCCGGACGCCCGGCGGCGTGGGCAGCGCCGATCAGATCCGCCGGCTCCAGGCGGACGCCGTGGTAACTCCCGGCCATCCGGCTGATCGACTCCTCCATGAGCGTCCCGCCCAGGTCGTTGACCCCCCAGCGCAGCGCCTCGGTGGCGGCGTCGAGGCCCATCTTGACCCAGCTGGCCTGGACGTTGGCGACGGTGTGGCCCAGCGCCAGCCGGAACGCGGCCGTGTGCTTGAGGTTCTCCTCCCGGGAGATCTCGACGACGCCGTGGGTGCGGCCCAGCAGCGTCTGGAACGGGATGAACGACAGCGGCACGAACTCGGTGAAGCCCCCGGTGCGCTCCTGGAGCTCGCGCACGATCCGCATGTGCTCGGCCAGCTCGGGCGGCTCCTCGATGTGGCCGAACATCACCGTCACCGTCGACCGGATGCCCTCGGCGTGCGAGGCCTCGATGATCTCCACCCAGCGGGCCACCGGCAGCTTGTTGGGCGAGATCCGCTCGCGCACGCCGTCGTGCAGGACCTCGGCCGCGGTGCCGGGGGTCGAGCCGAGGCCGGCGTCGCGCAGCTTCGAGAACACGGCGCGGGGCGCCAGGCCGCTGACGTCGCACATGTGCGCGACCTCCATCGGCGAGTAGGCGTGCAGGTGGATGTCGGGCGCCAGCTCCTTGGCGAAGCGCAGCCAGCCCAGGTAGTCCTCCAGGTCCCAGTCCGGATGAATGCCCGACTGGATGCACAGCTCGGTGGCCCCGGCCTCCAGCGCTTCGGCCACCCGCTGGGCGAACTCCTCCCGCGAGTGCTCGTAGGCGTCGGGCGAGCGCTTGGACTGGCCGAAGCCGCAGAACGCGCAACCGACCACGCACACGTTGGAGACGTTGATGTTGCGGTTGACGACGAACGTGACGGTGTCCCCGGCCAGCCGGAGCCGCAGCTCGTCGGCGGCCGCGCGCATGTCCTCCACCACCTCCGGGCGCTGCTCGGCGAACAGCGCGGTCAGCTCGTCGGCGGTGAGCCGGACGCCGTCGCGGGCCTTCTCCACCGCCCGCGGCGCCGCGTCGTCGGCCACGCGCAGGTCGGTCCGCCGTCCGCTGCCCCGGCGTGGGATGAACGACCAATAGCGGTTGGTGATGACGTCCATCACCGGTTCGGCCAGCCATTCGGGGTCGATGTACTCCGGGTAGACGCACAGGCGCTCGGACAGCGCATAGCCGTCGGTGGCCAGCCGCTTGCGCACCTGCGTCGGCGACGGGAACGGGTGCTCCGGGGAGATGTGGTCGCCGTTGGCGCTCAGGCCGCCGAGGTCGGTGGCGCCGGCCGCGACCAGCTCCGGCCACCAGTCCGACAGATTGGGCGGCACCTGGATGCCGACATCCGGCATCAGCCGCCGGGTCTCGGCGATCAGCCGCTTCATGTCGTCCAGGGTGACCGGGCAGGCCCACTTGGGAGCATCCTGCTGCGGGCGGGTGGGATCCGCGTCCACCCCGGTACGCCAGTACTCGGCGGCGGCGCCCTCGGCGATGTCGGCCGGCTCGCGCCCGTAGTAGCTCTGGTGAGGCACGAAGTTCTGGAGGATGACCTCCTGCAGGTGGCCGTGCTCGGCGTGGAGGCGGGCCAGCGCGGCGAGCGACTCCATCCGCTCCTCCTCGGTCTCGCCGATGCCGACCAGGATGCCGCTGGTGAACGGGATCCGCTGCTCGCCGGCGGCGGCGATGGTCTCCATCCGCCGCGTCGGGTGCTTGGTCGGCGACCCGGCGTGCACGGTGTCCATGAGCCGCTCGGCGACCGACTCCAGCATCAGGCCCTGAGAGGCGGTCACCGCCCGCAGCCGCCCGAGGTCGGCGGCGCTCAGCACCCCCAGGTTGGTGTGCGGGAGCAGCCCTCGCTCCAGCGCCCGCTCGCACACCCACACCACGTACGCGGTGAAGTCGGCGAAGCCCAGTTCCTGCAGCCGCGCCGCCACGCCGGCGTTGTGCTCCGGCTTCTCGCCGGTCAGGACGAGCAGTTCCTTGGCCCGGTGTCGCGACACGGCGCGGTCGAGGATCTGCAGCACCTCGTCGGGATCGTGCAGGTGCGGCTGGTGGGTGGCGAACGCGCAGTACTTGCAGTAGCAGCGGCAGGTCCGCGACAGAGACAAAGTGAGATTGCGGCTGAACGTGACGCGGCGACGCATGCTCGGCGGGGATTCTAGGCCCGCCGTCTCGGATACCGGGCTGAGGCGAGCGCGGAATCGGCGGATCCAGGCCAGGGCGCCTCCTATGCTGGGCTCGCTGTGCGACGACTCGTCCCCCTCGTCATCGCCGCCACTGTCCTGCTGCTCGCCGCATGCGGCGGCTCGGGCGGCTCGGCCGGCTCGGGCCCGAGCGCCTCCCTGGTGCTCGACTTCACCCCCAACCCAGTCCACGTCGGCATCTACACGGCGCTGGCCCGCCACGACGACACCGCCGCCGGCGTGCGTCTCCACGTCATCGTGCCCGGCGCCTCCACGGACTCCATCAGCCTCCTGGAGAAGGGCCGGGTCGACTTCGCCATCCTCGACATCCACGATCTGGCCATCGCCCGCCAGCACGGCCAGGACATCGTCGGCGTCCTGCCGATCGTCGAGCGCCCGCTGGCCGCCGTGATCGCCCAGCCCGGCGTCACCAACCCCCGCCAGCTCGACGGGCGCACGGTCGGGGTGACGGGCGCTCCGAGCGACCTGGCGGTGCTGCACTCCATCGTGGCCGGCGCCGGGGGGCGGCCGTCCGGTGTCCACACGATCACGATCGGCTTCGACGCCGTCTCGGACCTGCTGGCGGGACGGGTGGCCGGGGCCACCGCGTTCTGGAACGACGAGGGCGTCACGCTGCACCAGCACAACAGCCGCTTCCACGACTTCCGCGTCGACGACTACGGCGCCCCCTCGTATCCGGAGCTGGTGGTGTGCGCCACCTCGCACACCCTCCACGCCCATCCGGGACTGGCCCGCGGCGTCGTCGGCGCGCTCGTCCACGGCTACGACGCGGCGCTCGCCAACCCGGCCGCCGGTCAGCGGGCGCTGGAGTCCGAGGTCCCGGGCCTCGACCACGGGCTGGACAGCCGCGAGCTCGCCGCCCTGCGCCCGGCGTTCACCGGCCCCGAGGGCCGCTTCGGCGTGCTGGACCGCGCGCTGCTCAAGCGGTGGGCGACCTGGGAGGCGAAGTTCGGCCTCGTCAGGTCGGCCCCGGACGTGTCGACGATGTTCGACACGTCGTTCGCGCCGCGGTAGCCGCGGTCGCCGCGGGAAATCGCGGGCCGGGCAGAGAGGGCCTACCCGGCCAGCTGCGTGACCAGGTCGGCCCCCGCCCGGGCCATCCGCGACCGGGGCACCACCAGATCGAACCCGGCCGCCGCAGCCTGCTTCCGCACATCGGTCTCCACGTGTGAGAAGAAGGCCAGCGACCGCACGTCGCCACCCAGCAGCGGTCGTACCACCTCCAGCCGCTCGTCCACGTCGGCGGTCAGGTCGACGACGAGCACGTCGGCGTCGGACGCTGCGCCCGCCAGATCCTGGGCCGCGCCCACCAGCACCGGCTCATGCCCGCCGGCCTGCAGCGCACCGACGACGTTGGAGCCGAACAGCAGATCGGGGACGAAGGCGACGACGCGCGCCACGGCGCGGCCCTACTGGGCGTAGAGCTTGCGGTACTCCTGGCGCACCGACTCGGTCCGGCCCCAGCCGTTCAGGATCTGGGCCCGGCCGACGCGGACCTCGCGCAGGGCCAGCTCGCCCTCGATGCCGGCGTGGTCGAGCAGCTGGAGGGCCAGATGGACGGCCGGCACGGAGGCGGCGTGGCCGAACCGGTGGGCGACGAGCAGGTGCCAGTGCCAGTCGGAGCGCGAGTTGGGCTGCGCGTTGCAGCTCACCAGCATGATCGCCGCGTCGACGTAGCGGCTCTCGTCGAAGATCCGCAGGTCGAGCTCGAGGTCGGTCCAGTCGTCCGGGAGCGAGTCGACGATCTGCTGGAAGGTATCGGCGAGCGCCATCTGCCGGCGAAGGCTACCGGGAGCCCGGGTTAGCCGAACAGCTGCTGATAGATCAGGAACACGTTGAGCGCGGTGATCAGACCCACGCAGGCCCACGCCAGCACCGACGTGCGCAGGTGGTTGACGTGCACGCCCATCACGTCGCGCCGGCTCGTGAGAATCACGAGCGGGATCAGCGCCAGCGGGATGCCGAACGACAGCACCACCTGGCTGAGCACGAGGGCGTCGGTCGGGTTGACGCCCAGCGCGAGCACGACGAGCGCAGGGACCATCGTGACGATGCGGCGCACGTAGAGGGAGATCCGGATGTTGACGAACCCGGCCATCACGATCTGCCCTGCGTAGGTCCCGACGCT
>JBPYFQ010000123.1:0-5971 GCA_051985625.1 Solirubrobacteraceae bacterium | reverse complement strand
TTGCAGATTCAGTCGCGCTCACCGCGGGTGAATCGACATTCATCGCTGACCGGGCCGAGCGTGGTCCGGACTTTGGCGATTTACCGGCACCCCTCGCCGGTGAATCGCCATTCATCGCGGGGTCGCGGTGTCGCGGTGTCCCGGCGTCCCGGCGGTGTCGCGGTGTCTCGGCGGTCCCGGCGGTCTCGGCGGTGCCGGCTGTCGCGGCGTCGCGGCGGTCGCGGCGGTCTCGGCGGTGCCGGCGGTGCCGGCGGTGCCGGCTGTCCCGGCGGTCTCGGCGGTGCCGGCTGTCCCGGCTGTGCCGGCTGTCCCGGCTGTCCCGGCCGTCCCGGCGGTCCCGGCGGTCCCGGCGGTGCCGGCGGTCCCGGTGGTCCCGGCGATAAACAGCATGCCAGATCGGTTATATTACTGGCATGGCATCTACCTGGAGCGCACTGGCCGACCCGCATCGCCGCGAGGTGCTGCGGCTGCTGCTGGCCCGCCCCCGCACGGTGGGCGAGCTGGTCGGCGAGCTGGGGCTGACCCAGCCCGGCACGTCCAAGCACCTGCGCACGCTGCGTGAGGCCGGGCTGGTGCGCGTCCGGCCCGACGCCCAGCGCCGGGTGTACGAACTGGACCCCGCGCCTCTGGCCGAGCTCGATGACTGGCTGGCGCCGTACCGGCGCTACTGGGACCGCCATCTGGATGCCCTGGCCGACCACCTGGATCGGACCCGGCCCGCCGACCCCCCACATCGGACCCGACCCGCCGACCCCCCACATCAGTCCCGGCCCGCCGGCCCCGCACATCGGACCCGACCCGCCGACCCCCCAGATCAGACCGAACCCGACAAGGAGGCGTGAACCCGCCATGCCGAACGCAACCGGTACCTACGAGCAGATCGACGGCCGTCCGGTGGTCCGCTTCGAGCGGACGTTCCCGGACCCCGTGTCCCGCGTCTGGGACGCGATCACCGATCCGGCCCAGCTGGGGGAGTGGTTTCCCACCGCCGTGGAGTTCGCCGACCTGGCCCCCGGCAGCCGAATCAGCTTCCGCTTCGCCGAGGATCGCTACCCGGCGATGAGCGGCCAATTCCTGGAGGTGGACCCGCCGCGCCGGCTCTCGTTCACCTGGGCCGATGACGTGCTCACGTTCGAGCTGGAGGAGCGCGAGGACGGCGCGGCCTGCCGGCTCGCCTTCTCGGTCGTGCTCGACAGCGCCGACAAGGCCGCCCGCGACGCTGCGGGGTGGGATGATTGCCTGGACATGCTGGCCATGGTCGTCGCCGGGACGGCCTCGGAGCGGCCGTGGAAGTCCGACAGCTGGCAGACGCGCTACGACGAGTACAAGCGACAGGGATTCCCTGCTACCGCACCTATTCCGGAATAGCCCAAATCCTCCGGGCGGGCGGCATGGGCGGCGCTATACTGACTGAAGTATTGAATCCATACTGCCTTTGAGGAGTTTGCATCCATGAGTCCGTCCGGAGCCGAAGTTCTCCGCCAGATCAAGAGCCGGATCGAGGAGGTCGATCCCTCGGTCGTGCGTGAGCAGGCCTCCAACGGCGCCGTGGTGATCGACGTGCGCGAGGCCGAGGAGTGGTCGACCGGTCACATCCCGGGGGCCAAGCACGTGCCCAAGTCGTATCTGGAGTCGCGCATCGAGGGCGCCGCGCCCGACCGCTCGCAGCACATCGTCCTGTACTGCCAGTCGGGGAACCGCTCGGCCTGGGCCGCGCGCACACTGCTCGAGGACCTCGGCTACGAGCACGTCGAGTCGATGACCGGGGGCTTCACGCTGTGGAAGGACCGCGGCTATGACGTCGAGCAGCCGCGGACGCTGACCGCCGAGCAGCGGGAGCGCTACTCGCGCCACCTGCTGCTGCCGGAGGTGGGGATCGAGGGCCAGCAGAAGTTGCTGGACGCCAAGGTCCTGCTTCTGGGCGCGGGCGGACTGGGCTCGCCCGCCGCGCTGTACCTGGCCGCGGCCGGCGTGGGCACGCTCGGGATCGTCGACGACGACGCCGTCGACCTGTCCAACCTGCAGCGCCAGGTGATCCATTCCACCGACCGGATCGGCGTCTCCAAGGTCGATTCGGCCGAGGACACCATCCGAGCACTCAACCCGGACGTCAACGTGCAGAAGTACGCCGTCCGCCTCGGGCCGGAGAACATCATGGACATCCTGCCCGACTACGACATCGTGGTCGACGGGCTGGACAACTTCCCCACCCGCTACCTGCTCAACGACGCCTCCGTCCGCCTGCAGATCCCGGTGGTCTCCGCCGCGATTCTCGGCTTCGAGGGCCAGCTGTCCGTGTTCAAGCCCTACGACGGCCCGTGCTACCGCTGCCTGTTCCCGGTCCCGCCGCCCGCCGAGCTCGCCCCCTCGTGCGGTGCCAACGGCGTGCTGGGAGTCCTGCCGGGAACGATGGGCCTGCTCCAGGCCACCGAGGTCATCAAGCTCATCCTCGGCGAGGGCGAGCCGCTGGTTGGGCGCCTGCTCATGTACGACGCGCTCTCGGCTCGGGTCACCGAGGTCAAGGTGCGGCGGGATCCGCAGTGCCCGATCTGCTCGCGTCACCCGGAGGAGATCGACGACGACGAGCTGGGCGTCTTCCCGGATTACGAGGCGTTCTGCGCCGGCGCGCACTAGGGTTAGCGCACATGGCCACGATCAGAATCCCCCCGGTGCTGCGCCCCGCGGTCGGCGGCGAGAAGGAGCTCAACGCCGACGGCACGTCCGTCGGCGAGATCCTGCGCTCGGTCGCGGACGACCATCCGGAGACCCAGTCCCAGCTGTTCGCCGCCGACGGCGGCCTCAACCGGTACGTGAACGTCTACCTCAACGATGAGGACGTGCGCGTGCTCGACGGGCTCGACACCGAGGTCGGCTCCAGCGACACGCTCGTGATCCTCCCGGCCATGGCCGGCGGCGCGCGGTAGCGCGAGCCCCGCGCCGGCCGCCGAGCCGCGGTCGCCGCACCCGGCGGCTGCCGAGCACCGGTGGCGGAACCCTTCAGGAATATGTGTGCGACGGGAAGGGATGAGTCCTGTCGGCGTCCTTGAGTGGGAGTTGCCCGTTCCACTCCAAAGGAGCTGAGATGAACCCGTCGCGCAGTTCCCGTCGCCGAGGCCGGGGTGCCGCCGGACTCGGTGTCCTGATCATCGCCGCCGCCCTTGTCGTTGCCGTGACCGCGTTTGCGGCCGCTCGGGCCGTCATGCTGAGGACGGCCCGCGTCCATCTCACCGGGCCGTCCGGCAAGCGCACAGAGCGGATCGCCGTCAACGGCCGCGGCGTCACCGTCTACTGGCTCGGCGGAGAGACGACCCGCCACCTGCTGTGCAAGACCAAGCAGTGCTTCATGTTCTGGCCGCCGGTCAAGGTGTCCCACGGCGCCAAGGTGAAGGCCGTCGGATTCAAGGGGCGCCTGGGGACGTTGCGCCGCAAGGGGTTCACCCAGGCCACGCTCAACGGCCATCCGGTCTACACGTTCGTCCAGGACGGCGGCAAGCGCGGGGTGGCCACCGGTGACGGCGTCGTCGCCTTCGGCGGGCCCTGGCATGTCTTCAAAGAGACCGCCGGCCATTCGTCGGCCACCAGCGGCGGCTCGTCGTCGACGACCAGCACATCGATGACCAGCACCTCCCCGTACCCGGGCTACTGATCAGCGCGCAGCGGCATCGTCGAGCCCGGTCGCGTCCCCGGCCGGGCTCGATGATCCGGCCTCGCTACACTTCGTGAAGCAATGGCCGCCGAGAGCTTGCAGAACAAGCCCTGCGGGGGACGCTACGGCGACATCGTCCAGTCGATCGGCCACACGCCGCTGATCGAGCTGAAGCGCCTCAGTCCCAAGCCGGGCGTGAGAATCTGGGCGAAGCTGGAGTCGCGCAACCCCACGGGCTCTGTCAAGGACCGCGTCGCGCGCTCGCTGATCGAGGACGCCGAGGACAAGGGGCTGATCCGCCCCGGCCAGACAATTCTGGAGCCGACGTCCGGCAACACCGGGATCTCGCTGGCGATGATCTGCGGGCGCAAGGGCTACGACCTGAAGGTCGTGATGCCGGAGAACGTGACGCCGGAGCGCACCGAGCTGCTGCGCATGTACGGCGCCGAGATCGTGTACTCCGAGGGCGCCAAGGGGTCCAACGGCGCCGTCGAGAAGGCGCTGGACATGGCCGAGAAGGACGCCAACTACTACATGCCCTACCAGTACGGCAACCAGGCCAACCCGGAGGCCCACTACAACGGCACGGCGCTGGAGATCCTCGAGGAGCTCGACGAGGTGAGCGCATTCGTGGCCGGGCTGGGCACCGGGGGAACGCTGATGGGCAACGGCCGGCGCCTGCGCGAGGAGCTGGGCGACAGCGTGAAGATCGTCGCCGCCGAGCCGATGCAGGGCGAGCCGGTCCAGGGCCTGCGCTCGCTCGACGACGGCTTCATCCCGCCGATCATCGACCTGTCGCTCCTCGATCGCAAGATCTTCGTCACCAACCACGACGCGATCGTCTGGACGCGCAAGCTGCTCGACGAGGAGCGCCTGTTCGCCGGCGTCTCCTCGGGCGCGATCGCTCGAGTCGCCGTGCGGATCGCCGGCGAGCTCGACGAGGGCAACGTCGTGTTCATCGTCTGCGACGACGGCTGGAAGTACCTGTCGTCCGGGATCTACACGCGGCCGGTCGAAGAGATCGAGAACCTGGACTCCACCGTCTGGTGGTGAACGAGGAGCCCCGCTCGGGCGGGGAGAGATCGCGGCGAGCCCTGCTCGCGGGGGTCGGCGCGGGCCTGGCCGGAGCGGGCGCGCTCCTACTTGAGGGCTGCGGCGGCGGGGCCACCGCCACCGCGGAGCAGACGGCGACGACCACGCCGCCCTCGCCGGCGGCCGCCACCCAGGACATCGCCATCCTCAACCGAGCGCTCGACCTGGAGCGCCGGACGGTGGCGGCCTACGTAGCCGGCATTCCGCTCCTGCCCCGGGCGCAGGCCCAGGCCGCCCGCCAGTTCCTGTCCGAGGAGCTGGAGCACACCGGGGAGCTCATCTCGCTGATCAAGACCTCCGGAGGCAAGGCCGGGCCGCGGGCCAACAGCTATCCCATCGGACATCCCAGCGATGCCGCCGGCGTTCTGGCGCTGCTGCATGAGCTGGAGACGATGCAGATCGCCTATTACCTGCGCTCGATCCCGCGGCTGACCCCGGGGCCGACCAGGGCGGCGGCGGCGACCATCCTGACCGTCGACTCCCAGCACGTGACGATGTTCCGCCTGACCCAGGGGCAGACTCCCGTGCCGTCCGCGTTCGTGACCGGCGCGGAGTGAGCATGACGACGACCCGCCGTCAACTGCTCGTCGCCGCCGGGGCCGCCACCGGCGCCGCGCTGGCCGGCTCGCCCGCGGCGATCGCCGACGGCGGGACGCCGGCGATGCGGCCGATTCCGCTGCCGGACCGCCTGGAGCGGCTGGTGCAGGTCGAGATGCTCCTGCTGTTTTGCTACCAGCACGTGCTCGGCTCGTCGGTCCTCAGCCCGCGCGCCCATCGGACGCTGAGTCCGTTCGTCGGCCATGAGCAAGCCCACATCCGCGCCCTCGAGGCCCAGCTGCGGGCCGTCGGCGGCACCGTCCCGGCCGGGCCGCCGAACGTCCCGACGGCCAACCGCGACCTGGCCCGCCGGAAGGTCGGCGGCCGCCTGGGCCAGCTGAAGGGCGATCTCGACGCGGTGCGCCTGCTGCTGACCACCGAGCAGGTGGTGATCGGCGCCTACTACGTGGCGCTCAACACGGTCCAGGACGCCCATCTGATCGAGCTGGCCTGCCAGATCATGGCCAACGAGGCCCAGCACGACGCCATCCTGTCGCTGCTCCTGCCGCCGGGCAAGCTGGGGTCGGCCGTGCCCTACGGACTTGTCCAGGGCCTCCAGTAGGCGCTGGTAGCCTCGTCGCCGATGCGGATCCCCCGTCAGCTCTACGATCAGATGGTCGCCCACGCGCAGGCTGA
>JBPYFQ010000122.1:0-13337 GCA_051985625.1 Solirubrobacteraceae bacterium | reverse complement strand
GGTCGGCGTCTGGGACGAGTGGTCCAAGGCCGACGTGAAGGCGCCGGCGACCACATGACCGCCATCGACGTGAGCCGCGAGGAGTACGACCGCCTCGATCCGGCCGAGCGCCCCGCCGCGGAGGCGTGCCTCGCGCAGCATCCCGCCGGGGCCGGCGCTCCGCTGGCCGTTGTCAGCCCCGCCTACAACGAGGAGCCGACGGTCGCCGAGGTGATCGCCTCGATCCCGGCCGAGGCAGCCGGTCTGCAGGCGGAGGTCATCGTCGTCGTCGACGGCGCCAAGGACGCCACCGCGACGGCGGCCGCGCAGGCCGCAGGCCGGATCGGTGATCCGGTGGCGGACGAGCACCGAGATCAGCGCGCCGAACACGATCACGCCGGCGTGGCGGGTCGCGTCGGTCGTCAGCTCGCTGCCCAACCGGCGTGAGCCGGACACGAAATCGGCCTCGCCGGACAGGATCGGCGCCACCACCCGGCCGATCTCGTGGGGTTCGTACTGGCCGTCGGCGTCGATGGTGACGATCACCTGGGCGCCCCGCGCCCGGGCCAGCCAGTAACCGAGCCGGAGCGCCGCCCCCTGGCCGCGGTTGACCGGGACGTCGCAGACCAGCGCGCCCGCCTGGGCGGCGCGCTCCGCGGTCGCGTCCTGGGCGCCGTCGACGACGACGATGACCTCGGTCTGCAGCCCGGCGGCCTCGGTGGGGATGGAGGCGATGACCTCGGAGACCGTCGGCTCCTCGTTGTAGGCCGGGATCACGATCGCCAGCGGCGCTCCCGCGCCGGCAGCATGCTCACTCAGGAACGCCTCGGCGGCGCCGCGCTCCGCCTCCTCGAGCCGGGCGTACTCGGCCGGGGGAATCTCCACGGTGCTCATCGGGCGGCCGGCGCCTCGACCTCGGCCGTGGACCACTCGTCCCAGACGCCGACGAGTCCCTGCTCCAGCAACGGGTACTGCGGGCTCCAGCCCGCGGCGTGGGCGCGGCTCGGATCGACGATCACGGCCGGCATCTCGCCGGCCTTGGCCGGCCCATGCCGGACGGACAACTCGGCCCCGGAGATGTCACGCACCGCGTCGACCACCTCCAGCACCGACAGCGACGTCCCGGAGCCGATCACCGTCGGCCCCGCCCAGTCGTCGCGCAGAAGGCCGAGGCGCATCGCCCCGACGACGTCGGACACATGCACGTAGTCGCGGACCTGGGTGCCGTCGCCGTAGATCTCAAACGTCGTCCCCAGCCGGATGGCTCGCATCAGCCGGGCGACGATGCTGTCCTTGGCTTGCATGCCGGGGCCGTACACGTTGGTCAGCCGGATCACGGCGCAGCGCAGCCCGTACGACGCCGTGTAAGCGGACATCAGCATCTCGCCGGCCGCCTTCGTCGAGCCGTAGGGGGTCAGGGGTTTAAGCACGGCCGCCTCGGAGATCTTGGGCGCCGTCATGGGGCCGGTGACGGCGTTGGTGGAGGCGAACGCCAGCGAGGTCACGCCGGCGGCCCGGCCGGCGGCCAGCAGGGTCTCGGTCCCGATCACGTTCGTGCGAAAGGTGAGCTCCGGCTGCTCCACCGAGCGCAGCACCGAGGTCACGGCGGCGAGGTGGACGATCGAGTCAAAGCCGCCGTCGAACGCGCGCTCCAGCACGGCCGGGTCGGCGATGTCGCCGATGACGACGTCCACGTCCGGGTTGGGATGCGGCTGGAGGTCGACGACGCGCACCTGGGCGCCGTCGGCGGTGAACTGGGCGACGACGTGGCGGCCGATGAAGCCGGATCCGCCGGTCACCAGGACGCGCCGGCCACTGAGGTCCGGTGAGCTCATGTCGTGCGAGCGGGGCTGTGCATAGGGCGATCCATGCGGTGGTGGGGGTCAGGTCTGGGCGGTGGCGTCCTCCGCGGAGGTACGTCTGACCGGCAGGGCGGCCGGACGCCGACCGGCAAGCGCACGAGGATAGCCGACCCGCCCCGCCACCGGAGCGCCCGCTCTGAGGCTCCGGGCGCCCCGACCTGCGAGGCGAGCGGGAACGGCTGATACCGTCGCGTGGGCCGTGTTTGAGCCAAGCGCCCCAGGCGGTCCGCCGTCGGGAGAGCGCCGCCGCTCTCCCGCCCGTCGTTCCCTGTCACTGAGTCAGGCTCAGCGCCGGGGCCGATATCTCCTGCTGGGGGCGGCGGTCGTCCTGCTCGTGATCGGCATCGTGTCGGCCCTCGGCAGCGGCGGGGTGCCGGCGCCGCCGCCGCCGACGACGGCGGCCGGCGCGCAGGGCGGCGCACTGTTCACCTACGACGCCGCACGCGCGTCCGACTACACGGCCCGGGCAACCGCGGGGAATGCCCACGTCCTGTTCACCAAGAGCCCCGGGGGCGCGCTGGCCACCGCCGCCCGCGTTGCCGCGTTCCGGCCGATGATCGACCGCGCCACCGCGGGGAGCGGAATCGATCCGGCGCTGCTGGAGGGCCTCGTGTTCGTCGAGAGCGCCGGGCGCCCGCAGGTGATCGCCGGGTCCGATCCCGCCGATGCCGCCGGGCTGACCCAGATCCTGGCCCAGACCGGGCAGTCGCTGCTCGGCATGCACATCAACCTGGCCCGGAGCCGCGCCCTGACCGGCCAGATCGCGGCGGCGAGCGGGTCGCACCCCGGTCGCCTGGCGGCGCTGCTAGCGCGCCGGGCGGCGATCGACGACCGCTTCAACCCGGCCAAGGAACTGGCCGCCACCGTCCGCTACCTCCAGATCGCCCAGCGGCGCTTCGGCCGCCAGGACCTGGCGTTCGAGAGCTACCACATGGGGATGGGCAACCTGGAGCAGGTGCTGGGCGACTACGACGGCGGGCGCGCGGCGCCGTACGTCCAGGTCTACTTCGACTCCACGCCGGACCGGCATCGGGCGGCCTACAACCTGCTGGCCGGCCTGGGCGACGATTCCGAGAACTACTACTGGCGGATCCTCGGGGCGATCCAGATCATGCGCCTGTATCGCACCGACCGGCGGGCGCTGACCCGTCTCGACGCGCTTCAGGCCGCCGACGACGCCGGCGCCGCGGTCCTGCACCCGTCGGCCGCCGCGCACCCCTACCGCGATCCGGCCGCGCTGGCCGCCGCCTACCAGAGCCGCCAACTCGTCCCGCTGCCGGCCAACGCGGCTCAGCTGGGCATCGAGGTCAGCCCGGCCATGGGCACCGGCGCCAAGCGGGTCGGGGCGCCCCCGACGCTGTACCGCGGCCTGCGGCCGGACGCGGTTCGGCTGCTGATCGACCTCGTGGCCCAGGTGCGCGCGCTGTCGCACCTCGCGTCCGGCCTCCGCCTCGTCGGCACCGTCGCCGACGAGCGCTACCAGAACCGGGAGCTGGGCGGCGTCTATCCACCTGCCGCCACCGGCTACTCGTTTGACATCGAGCGCACGTACGCCGGCACCGCCCAGGCCGACGCCTTCCAGGCCGTCCTGGACCGCCTGCAGTCGCTCAACCTGATCGCCTGGGCCCGCGAGCCGACCCAGATCCGGATCACGGTCGCGTCTGGCGCCGCGTCCCGGCTGGGTGGGTGACGCCCACCCGACTCGGTCGTTGCGCGGCCTCCCGTGGGGCTCTCCCTTGGGGCCCGGGCGTAACGGCCAATGAAGAAGCCCTTGGCGGCCTCCGAGTGCACCCGGAGAGCGACAAATATCCCTCAGGTGCTCGGCGCCGCGGGGGTGAGGGAGATTGTTCCCACCCCCCGGGCAATTTCTCCCTCACCTCTGGCCGCACGGTGACGCGGGGGAGATTTGTCCCGCCAGGCCCCGATCCGTGCCCCATTCATTGCCCAAGCCGTTCCACCCTGCGGCCAACCTTCCACCAATCACCCGCCCGCCGCGGGAATCGAGTCGAGCCGAGTACCGTCCCACCCCGTGACCGACGTCGTGCCCGCCCCCGAGGAGGTCCTGGCCGCGCTGCCGGATTTCCCGTTCGCCTCCCGGTGGCTTGACTTCGATGGGCTCCGGCTGGCCTACCTGGACGAGGGCGAGGGCGAGCCGGTGGTGCTCGTCCACGGCGAGCCCACCTGGTCGTTTCTGTGGCGACGCGTGCTCGTCCCGGTGCGGGACGCCGGGTACCGCTGCATCGCGCTTGACCTGCCCGGCTTCGGGCGCTCGGACAAGCCGACCGATCCCGCCTGGTACACGTACGACCGCCACACGGCGGCTCTGCAAGCCCTGCTGGAGCACCTCGACGTCCGTGGCGCAACGGTCGTCGTGCACGACTGGGGCGGCCCCATCGGCCTCCGGGCGGCGGTGGCGGCGGCCGAGCGCGTGGCCCGGCTCGTCATTCTCGACACGGGGTTGTTCACCGGTCACCAGCGCATGACCGAGGCCTGGCAGTCGTTCCGTGACTTCGTCGCCCGCACCGACGACCTTCCGGTGGGGATGCTCGTGCGCGGCGGGTGTCACCGTGACCCGGGAGATGCGGTCATCGCCGCCTACGAGTTGCCGTTCCCCAGCCCGGCGGCCAAGGCGGGCGCCCGCGCCTTCCCCCTGCTGGTGCCGACCGCCCTGGATGCGCCGGGCGCGCAGGCGGGGCGGGAGACGCTCCAGGCCCTGCGCGCCAGCGCCTGGCCCAAGTTGATGCTGTGGGGTGATTCCGACCCCGTGCTCCCGCTGGAGACGGGGCGCCGGCTAGCGGCCGCGCTCGGCTCCGAGCTTGACCACGTGATCGCCGGCGCCGGTCATTTCCTCCAGGAGGACGCCGGGGCGGAGATCGGTCGGCTCATCGCCGACTGGCTGCGTTAGAGCCGGAACTCAGACGGCCTGCTTCTCGGCCGCCTCGGCCTCGGCGGCCACCGCGGCGAGTGCCGCCGGGTCGCTGGTGCGCTCGACGTAGGCGGCGCGCAGCATCTGGTCCGGGTTGACGAGCACCTGGTCGGCCTTGATCACCTTGGTGATGAAGTCGGCGACCGAGCGGGGGACGAGGTACATGAGCCGGAACAGGACCTCCACGTTGCGCGGCACGTAGACGTTGACCCGACCCGTCTGGAGTGCGTCGACGACGGCGTTGGCCACGTCCTGGGGCTCGACCACCTTGACCCCGCGCGTGCGGTTCAGGCCCGAGCCCAGCTCGGTGTTGACCACGACCGGCATCACGATGCTGACGTCGATGTCGGTGCTGCGGACCTCGGCCCGGATCGCCTCGCTGAGGCCGACGACGGCGTGCTTGGTGGCGCAGTAGGTGGCGCCGCCGGGGAAGCCGCCCTTCCCGGCCACCGAGGCGATGTTGACCAGGTGGCCCCGGCCTCGCGGCAGGAAGCGCGCCAGGGCGAGCTTGGAGCCGATGATGACGCCGTGGAGGTTGATGTCGACCAGCCGCTCGGCCGTCGAGTCGGTTTCGGTGACGAACGGGCCGACGGGCATGATCCCGGCGTTGTTGACCAGGACGTCGAGCGGGCCGAGGCGCGTCTCAACTTCCGATAGGAACAGGTCAAAACTCGCCCGGTCGGTGACGTCGAGCGGAAGGCCGAGCGTCCCGCTGCCCAGTTCCGATGCCGTCCGCTCGGCGAGCGGCGCATCGATGTCGCCGATGGCCACGCGCGCCCCCTGGGCAATCAGTCCTGACGCGATCGCCCGTCCGATCCCCCGCGCTCCCCCGGTGATAGCGACGATCTTCCCGGCGAGCGATCGTGGAGCCTTGGCCATGGTTTGTGTCCTCCTCAAGAGCTGGATGCGGTGGCTGGTACTAGAGTGTACCGTCTACCCGGATTTGGGAGAGCTGATGGCGCACCTCCGCCTCGACGGCCAGCGAATCGCATACACCATCCACGGTCAGGGCCCCCGGACGACTGTGCTGCTCCCGGGCCTCCTGCTCTCCCAGAAGATGCAGGCGCCGCTCGCCCGGCAACTGGCCGGGCGGGGAAACCGCGTGATCACCATGGATCCGCTCGGCCATGGTGAAAGTTCGCGGCCCCAGCAGGTGTGGCACTACTCGATGAGCGCGTTCGCTGGGCAGACGCTCGCCCTGCTCGACCACCTGGAGGTCGACCGGGCGATCATCGGCGGCACCTCGCTGGGGGCCAACATCACGCTGGAGCTCACCGCCCAGGCGCCGGAGCGCGTGGCCGGGATGGTGGTGGAGATGCCCGTCCTCGACCACGCCATCGCCGCCTGCGGGGCCGTGTTCACGCCGCTGCTGCTCGCCTTGCGGTTCGGCGCGCCCGCGATGCGCGCGCTGGCCGCCGTGGCCGGCGTCGTGCCGCGGTCGGCGCTGCCGTTCCTGGCCGAGATCGGACTCGACTGTGTCGCCCAGGACCCCGCCGCCAGCGCCGCGGTGCTGAGCGGCATCCTGTACGGGCGCGTGGCGCCCGATCACAACGAGCGCTGCCGGATCCAGCAGCCGGCCCTGATCATCGGCCACCCGCGGGACCCGATCCATCCCTTCTCGGATGCCGGGATGCTCGCCTCCGAGCTGCCCAATGGACGCCTCATCGACGCCCACTCCATCCTGGAGCTGCGGGTGCGCCCCCAGCGGCTGACGGCCAGGATCGCTCAGTTCATCGATGAGTGCTGGGACGACGCCGCCGCCGTTCCGGCCACCCAGGCCGCTGCCGGCTGAGACGGCCTGCCGAGGCAGGAACTACTAGGGTCTGGAGCCATGCGCGCCGTCACCATTCGCGACAACCAGCTCAGCGTCGAGGAGCATCCGGATCCGGAGCCGGGCCACGGGGAGGTGCTGATCCGCGTCCGGGCCGCCGGACTGAACGGCGCCGACCTGCACCAGCTGGCCGGCGGGTATCCCGCCCCGCCTGGCTCCCCGCCGGACATTCCCGGACTGGAGCTGGCCGGCGAGGTCGTCGCCTGCGGCCCGGGCGTCTTGCGCTGGTCCGAAGGGGACCGCGTGATGTCGATCGTGGGCGGGGGCGGCCAGGCCGAGCTGGCGGTCGTCCAGGAGCGGATCCCGATGCCGGTGCCGGACCCCCTGTCTTGGCCGGAGGCGGGCGGCGCGCCGGAGGTGTTCACCACCGCCCACGATGCCGTGTTCACCCAGGCCGGGCTGGTCGTCGGCGAGCGGTTGCTCGTCCACGGCGGCGCCGGGGGCGTCGGCACGGCTGCCGTCCAGCTGGGACACGCCGCGGGCGCCCGGGTGACCGCCACCGTCCGCAACCCGGAACTGCGCGACCGCGTTGCTGAGCTCGGCGCCACCGTGGTCGAGCCCGAGGGGTTCGGCGAGCACGGCCCGTACGACGTCATCCTCGAGTTGATCGGTGCCGTCAACCTGACCGAGAACCTCAAGAGCCTGGAGATCGGGGGGCGGATCACGGTGATCGGCATGGGCGCCGGGGCCAAGGGAGAGATCAACCTCGGCCTGCTGCTCGTAAAGCGCGGCCGCATCCATGGGTCCACGCTGCGGGCCCGGCCGCTGGAGCAGAAGGCGGCGACCGCCCGGGCGATGGAGCGCTCGGTGCTCCCGCTCCTCCAGAGCGGCGCCGTGCGCGTCCCCGTCGCCAAGACCTACTCGCTGGCCGAGGCGCAGGCCGCCTATGACCACTTCAAGACCGGCGGCAAGTTCGGCAAGATCGTCCTGACGATGGACTCCTAGGGGGAGGACTGGCCGGAGGACGGCTTCTCGGCCGCTCGCCTTGACGAGCCGGGGGAGCCTGGATATAAGGGCGAGTGCATGACCACTGCCAGTCGGACCGGCGACGCTCCCCCGAGTCGCCCTGTACCCGAGCTCCCCACACTCCGGGGCCTGGTGCTCGCCCACCGGCGCTTGTCCGCCGCCGTCGTCCTGCTCCTGGTGGTCGTCGTGGGCCTGGCCGTCGCGATGACCCTGGCGAGCTCACAGGCCAAGGCAGGGGCGCTCACCGACGCCAGCACGTGCACGCAGTGGAGCTCGGCCGCCGGCGCGCAGCAGATGGCCTACTCACGGCATTACATCGACCAGCATGGCGGGGCCGGATTCCTCAGCGCCGCCGCGCTCACCTCCACCATCCGCTCGGACTGCGTGAGGGCCGCCTACCTCGGCGAGAGCGACGATGTGAGCGTCGTCGGCGCCCTCAAGCACGCGTTCTGAGTTCGGTCCGTCGCCGGGTGCGCCACATCCGGCTGACCGGCCCGCTCAGTACGGCGGGAGGTCCGCCCACCACTGGCCAAGCGCGCGGAACGCCGACCAGAACGACCGCTTGGCCGCCTCCTCGTCCAGCGACTCGTCGATGCTGGGCGTGAACAGCGCCTCGATCGACGGCGTGAAGCGCTGGATCTCCCCGGGCTGGGCTTCCAGACGGTGCGAGAGGGGCACGCCAAGCTCGTTGATGACCGTCAGCGCCTCCTCGCCCATGACCACGAGGATCTTGGGCTGGACGATCGCCAGTTCCTCGAGCAGCCGCGCCACGCAGGCGGGATCGGCCATGGCGGGGTCGACCACCGGGCACTTGACGCATAGGGTCCCGTACACGGCGAGCGGGTCTATGGACAACCTCTTGAGCGACTTCATCAGCGCGTTGCCGGTCCGCCCGTAGAAGGCGACCCCCTCCTCCACCTCCGAGGGCCGCGCCGAGTACTTGACCATGAAGATGTCGGCCTGGGGGTGTCCGGAGCCCAGCACCGGCATCAGCTGGCCGCGTGGGCAGTGCGAGCACTCGCTGAGGCGGCGGGCGAACGCGTTCAGCTCACGGATCGCCCGCTCCAGGTATTTCTCGCGGATCTCGTCGTCGGTAGCGGGCACCCCCCTCGGATTGGACGGCCGCTGTTCTTGTCCTTGCCGCTGCATCAGGACTTGCGTCCCGTGGCGCGCCGAACCCGGCGTTCGCGGGAGGCCCGGCGCGCGGGAGCCGGGAGCGCTTTCGTCTGCAGGAACTTCAGTGCCTGCACGTAGAGCAGGCTGGCCGGATTGCGGATGATGTCGGCCTGGCGCAGCGACTCCAGGAACTCGTCCGGGCCGTCGAAGTCGCGCATCCGGATCCGCACCGAGCCCAGCCCCTGGGGTACGTGCGCGTCGGAGCCGGCGCCGGCCGGGATGCGGTACTTGGCCGCGAACCGCACGGCCTCCTCGTTGAACTCCGAGATCGCGATCCGGGGATTGAAGACCTCGATGGCGTCGACGTCGTCGATGACCGCCAGCAGGTGCTCGTAATCCGGCACCGAGTGCATCCGGTCGAACGGGTGGGGCACGTACACGAGGCCGCCCTGGCGCTTGATCTCGGCGATCGTCTCCTCCAGCGTCATCCCCCGCGGGATCTTCTCCTTGATGAACAGGCCGATCACCTCGCCCTGCTCGGCGGTCTTGACCTCCTCGCCCACGATGACCTTGATCCCGTTCGCCTTGGCGTGGGCGTCGAGCGCGCCGGAGATCTCGTTGTGGTCGGTGACGGCGATCGCGCCCAGCCCACGGGCCTTGGCCTGGGAGAGCAGGACCTCGACCGGGGTGGCGCAGTCGCTGGAGTGGTCGGTGTGCATGTGGAGGTCGACGTCGATCAACCGGCGGGGCTCCAGGCGGGCCCGCAGCCGGCCGTTGCCGGCCGGGTGGCGGCGGCGGGCCGCCAGCCCCAGGTAGATCGCCTCCAATTCGTCGGCCGCGCGCGGCCAGCCCAGCGCGGAGTCGATCGACTCCGTCCGTCGCGCCCGCTCGGCGGTCAGCTCCGGATCGGCGACGAGCCGCTCCAGGTGCGCCGCCAGCGTCTCGGTCTCTCCGGGCTCGAACATCAGCCCCCGCTCGCCGTCGCCCAGCACCTCCTCGTAGGCGGGCAGCCGCGAGGCCACCGGCAGCGCGCCGGCTCCCAGCGCCCGGATGAGCGTGCCCGGGGCCGGCCGGATGCCGTCGGAGGCGAATACGGCGATGTCGGCCTTGGCCAGCACCTCGGCCTCGGTTGCCTCGCTCGCCTCCACAAACGTGATCCGGTCACGCAGGCGGCGGCTGAGGGTGGCGGGCGGAGTGGTGGGCCGCGGCCAGTAGACCGTGGCGTGCCAGTCGAGCCGGTCCGGGAGGGCGCGCAGGGCGCGCAGGACCATCCGCAGCGCGGCCCGCTCCTCGATGGCGAGCATGACCAGCTCCGGGACGGGATTGGGCGGCCGCGGGGTCGGCGGGTCGGCACCCGGCGGAACGACCGCGTACTCGCCGGGGAAGAAGCGCTGCACCAGATTTCGGGTGGCCGCGAAGCTGGCCGTCCGGGCGTCCATCCGGGCGAACAGCAGGCGGGACAGCGGGCCGGTCAGCTGCGTGGACAGGATGCGCTCGGTCGGCATGTGGAAGCTGCCGACGTTGAGGGCCCGGGAGTGGCGTAGCGCCACGCTGGAGGCGCTGGGCGCGAACGGCTCGTGCACGTTGACCACGTCGAGCGGCAGCGCGGTGAGCGCCTCCTCGATGGTGCGGGCGACATCGACCGGTATCGAGGCGGCCCGGCGGCGGGCGGGGGCGAACGGCAGCACCTCGCCGACGCCGAGCACCCGGACCTCGCTCCCGGCGGCGTCCTCGAGCAGCTGCTCGGGCTGGGAGCGCAGGGCGCGCCGGGTATCGCGGACGAGCCGCGCCGAGTGGGACGGCGCGATGACCAGCACCTGATGGCCGCGGCCGGCCAGCTCCTCGGAGATGCGGGCGACGTAGGCGTTGACCTCGTTGGTGGCCTCCCAGGCAAAGGGGGTGACCTGGGCGATGGCCAGTCGCGGCGCCGGGGGCACGGGGGGCATTTTATGCGCGGCAGGGGGTAGCTCACCTCGCCATGACCCAATTCGGCTACACGATGATGTGCGAGCAGGCGCCGCCGGACCAGCTGGTGCGCGACCTCCAGAAGGCGGAGGCGGCCGGGTTCGACTTCTCGGTCACCTCCGACCACTACCAGCCCTGGCTGCGCGAGCAGGGCCACTCCGGCTATGCCTGGTCGATCCTGGGCGCCGCGGCACAGGCCACGAGCACCATCGGGCTCATGACCTACGTCACCTGCCCGATCCGCCGCTATCACCCGGCGGTCGTGGCCCAGAAGGCGGCGACCATGCAGATCCTGTCCGGCAACCGGTTCCGCCTGGGGCTGGGAGCGGGCGAGAACCTCAACGAGCACGTCGTGGGCGGCGGCTGGCCGGCCGTCGGCATGCGCCACGAAATGCTGTCGGAGGCCGTCGACGTGATCGGCGCTCTGTTCGACCGCGACGGCGGCCCACGGGTCAATTACCGGGGCCGCCACTTCGAGGTCGAGCAGGCCGAGCTGTGGGATCCGCCGTCCCAGCGCGTGCCGGTCGGCATCGCCGTCTCAGGCGAGAGCTCCTGCCGGCTGGCCGGGACAAAGGGCGACATCATGATCGCCGTCGAGCCCCGTTCCGAGTTGGTGGAGATGTTCGAGCGCGCGGGCGGGGCGGGCAAGCCGAAGGTGGGCCAGATCGCGCTGGCCTACGACACCGACCGGGACGCCGCGATCCGGCGGGCGCACGAGCAGTTCCGGTGGTTCGGGCTGGGTTGGAAGGTCAACGCCGACCTGCCCAACCCGGAGTCCTTCGATGCCGCCACCCAGTTCGTCACTGAGGATCAGGTGGCCGATGCCCTCGGCTGCGGCCCGGACGTCGATGAGCACGTGGCGAAGATCAAGCCGTTCGTCGACGCCGGCTTCACCGAGGTGGCGCTCGTCCAGATCGGTGCCGGTCACCAGGACGGGTTCATCGCCTGGGCAGAGAACGAGCTGCTCCCGGCGCTGCGGTCACTCTGATCCAAAAGGGTGAACTTGACGACCAGCGCTGGACGCGTCAGCCGGATTCGATTACCTTCTTCCCGGTCTTTTTCCGATCCAGGGGGTTCTCGTGCTTCGTCGTGTCCTTGTCCTCGGCGTCGTGGGTGCGGTATGCGCTCTCGGCGCTTCCTCGGCGCTCGCCGCCAAGCCCAGCCCGTCCAATCCTGCGGGCAAGCAACTGGGGGTCGTCCCGGTCCACGGGAAAGCCGGCAAGCTCCGCCCCAGCGGGACGAACCTCACGGACCACGGCGGTCCGGTCATGCATACGAACCGGGTGTATGCGATCTACTGGGTCCCGCCCGGCTATACCGTCGACTCGGGCTACGAGCGCCTGATCAACCAGTTCTTCTCAGACGTGGGCGCCGACAGCGGCAAGACGACCAACGTCTACTTTGCGGGCACCCAGTACTACGACGGCACCGGAAACGTCGCCTACTCCTCGGGGTTCGCGGGCTCGTATGTCGACACGTCCGCGCTTCCGGCCAGCGGCTGCCGGGACGGCGACACCTCGGTGTGCCTGACCGACGCCCAGCTTCAGACGGAGATCCGCAAGGACGTCAAGCAGAACGGGTGGACGCCCAACTCCAGCACCGAGTTCTTCATGTTCACCGCAAAGGGGATCGGCAGCTGCTATGGCAGCTCGTGCGCCTTCACCCAGTACTGCGCCTACCACAGCTGGATCGGGTCGGGGTCGACCGCCACGGTCTACGCCAACATGCCGTATGCCGACACCGTGCCGTCGTCGTGTGACGCGGGCCAGCACCCCAACAACGACGCCGCGGACGCCACGATCAATGTCACCAGCCACGAGCACAACGAGTCGATCACCGACGAGCAGGGCAACGCCTGGTATGACCGCCAGGGCAACGAGGACGGCGACAAGTGCGCGTGGAACTTCGGCCGGGCGCTCGGGTCAAACGGGTACGGCGAGTTCAACCAGGTGATCAACGGGCACGACTACTACCTCCAGCAGGAGTGGTCGAACCGCAGCTCCGGCTGCGTGCTGCAGGGCGCGTAGCCGGGGTGCAGGGCACCTAGCCCCGGCGCACGGCGCGTAGTCCGGGAGGGTGCCGGCGGCCCGGACGAGCGGGCCGCCGGCATTTCCCCATCAGGCCTGTGCGATGACCGCGTCGCCGGGGGCCGGCGCGTCGCCGCCGACGTCGCCGGCGGCCGCCTTGCGGGTGTACTGGGCGATGAACGCCTCGGTCAGATCCCGGGCCTCGGCGTCCGGGCGCTGGTGCATCGGCGACTTCATCAGGTAGGAGCTCGGACCGTCGAGCTGGCCGGCCAGGCCGTGGTTGAGGGCCAGCTTGCAGCAGCGCACGGCGTCGGTGACGATCCCCGCCGAATTGGGCGAGTCCCAGACCTCGAGCTTGAGCTCGGCGGTCAGCGGCACGTCGCCGAAGGCCTGGCCCTCCAGGCGGATGTGCGCCCACTTGCGGTCGGTCAGCCATGGCACGTAGTCCGACGGGCCGACGTGAACGTCGTCGTCGGGCAGCTCGTGGCCCATGATCGAGGTGACCGCGTTCGTCTTGGAGATCTTCTTGGACTCCAGGCGCTCGCGCTCGAGCATGTTGTAGAAGTCCATGTTGCCGCCGACGTTGAGCTGCGAGGTGCGCAAGAGCTTGACCCCGCGGTCGTGGAACAGGCGGGCCAGCTGGCGGTGGACGATGGTGGCGCCGA
>JBPYFQ010000121.1:0-4237 GCA_051985625.1 Solirubrobacteraceae bacterium | reverse complement strand
ACCAACGGATGACCCGCTTGAGAGGGTCGTGGTCTTGCGTGCGCTCGTCGACAGGGGCTGTCGCGCCGACGGGCGAGCTGTCCGTCTATCTGGGCGCGGATCGCGGCGGGCCGCGTCTGTGCAGGGCACTCCCGCCCGGCTCATCGGCCATCGGCGAGGTGCCGGCTCCAGCGCTCCTCCACGCGCCCCAGGCGCCACCAGCAGAGGGCGATCGCCCATGTCGCCAGGAACAGGCCGACGATGATGAAGCCGAGCGCGTTGATGTCGATGTGCTCCCACCAGGTCCAGAAACCACCGGACAGGTTGAGCTCCTGGAAGGCCAGGCCTGAAAGCTCAACCGTCCCGATGATCAGCGCGACGGCGACCGAGAGCCCGGTGATGGCGAGGTTGTAGAAGACCTTGCGGACCGGCCGGGCAAATGCCCAGCCGTAGGCGTAGTTCATGAACGAGCCGTCGACCGTGTCGCCGAGCGACATCCCGGCGGCGAACAGCACCGGCAGGATCAGGATCGAATACCACGGCAGGCCGGCGACTCCGGCGCTGCCGGCGATGACCAGCAGCGCGACCTCCGTCGCGGTGTCGAAGCCGAGGCCGAACAGCACACCGATTGGGTACATCTGAGCCGGCTTGGTGATCATCCTGGTCAATCCGCCGAGGAACCGGTTGAAGAAACCGCGTGCCCTGAGCTTCTCCTCCAGCGCGTGCTCGTCGAACCGACCGGTCTTCAGCTGGCGGAAGATCTTGATGATCCCAATCAGGATCCCTATGTTGAGCGCCGCGATCAGGTACAGGAACGTCCCTGACACCAGCATGCCGATCCAGCCGGTGATGTCGCGCAGCCCGGATTGGCCGTTCTCGACGGGGCCGGCGAGCGCGCGCAAGCCGATGGCGAGCAGGAAGGACAGCAGGAACACGACGGTGGAGTGGCCCAGTGAGAACCAGAAGCCGGCGCTCAACGGTCGTTTGCCCTCGCTCATCAGCTTGCGGGTGGTGTTGTCGATCGCCGAGATGTGATCGGCATCGAATGCGTGGCGCAGCCCCAGCGTCCATGCGGTTATGCCGATTCCGACCGTGAACACGCCCGCGGCCCCCAGGGAGTACCTCCGGGGCGCCACGAACGCGATCAGCACCCCGAATCCGATCACGTGCAACGCCACGATCACCGACGCCATCATCGCCATCGTCCGTCGCTGGCCGGGATCCAAGGAGCGCCAGAACCGGCTCGGCGTGACCTTCCCGGCGGTTACGCCCGTCGCTTGCATCTCACCTCTCCTGTCTCGTCAACGCCGGCAACCGGATCCGGTCACCGGTCTGGGTTTGGTGGCCTCTCGGCGTGCCGCCGAGTCGGCGCCGGGTGGGTGCCCGGGAGCGGGCAACCGGTCACCTGGCCGCTCAGGTCAGCGGCGCGGGCATCCGGGCACCCGGGCGCTCAGCTCAGCGGCAGCTCGGCGACCGCACCCTCCGGCACCGACACCGTCGGCCCCGCCGCGTCCGCCTCCTCCCAGATCACATAGTCGCCGGCCGGCAGGCTGCCGAAGATCGCCGTCAGCACGGGACCCTGTGCAGTCATCCGCTCGTGGACACCGGTGTGGACACGCGGTCCGTCGACATCGCCCTGGCTGATCTCGATCTCGCGGCGACGGTAGCGATCGGCGGGATAGATCACGAGTGCCCCGCGACCTGCTCCGATGTCCAGCGCCACCGTCGCGCTCTGCTGCCAGCTGGGCCGGCTGCCGGTCGGCGAGGTGAGCCCGTCTGAGCCGCTCATCAGGAGACCGCCGACAATGGCGCGGTGTTGTAGCCGCTCTGTGGCGTCCCGAGGTAGGGGAACCGCGACAGGTAGCTGGTGTTGGCTGCTGTCAGCCCATCGGTCAGCAGCGACGCCGCCGCGTCCGGCGTATAGCTCTTGTTGACGAGCGGATACGTGGCTCCCGCGATCGCCCGGAGCTCCACCGACGTGATGTCGTCGAACACCCGCCGGCCGTTCGGGAAGCCCGCGAGGTCACCGCCGATCAGGCCGAGCGGGTTTGGCTTGCTCGACGGTGGGATCGCCAGGTTCAAGCGGAGCTCGTCGGCGTAGGTGCTCCCCGTGTAGTTCTGAAACCCGGGGACCACGCCTGACGGGAGCCCGGTCAACAGGATCGCCACCAGGTCGGCGCGCGGCGCCCTCAGCTTCGCGAGGTTCGGGAACACTCCCGGATAGAGCACCGGCAGCAGCTTCGCCAGCTCCGGATGCTGAACATAGGACAGGAACTGACTGTCATCGTGAGGCGTCAGCGAGTTCCACAGGTCCTTCTTGCCCATCGGGACGATTACCTCATTGAACAGCGGGTTCCCGAGTCGTGAGACCTGCACCGGAGGACCGAACGACCCGGTCACGCCCTTGGGCTCGCGAATCGAGGCCTTGGAGCGGCTGGCCGCAGCCCAGACGCCGATCACCGCGTCGCGCTCCTGCCAGCGCTGCCAGCGACCCGACCGCGCCAGGTCGCTCTTGGGTACCTGCAATGCGATCGAGTGCACCCCGAACTCATTGGTCGAGTTGACCCCCAGGGAGTTGGCCATCCCGCCGATGTGCAGCTTCTCGAACGGTCGGAGGTCTCCGAGATCGAAGATCGCGCCCAGGTCGATGTAGAAGCCCTCCAGTCGCTGCCCGGCGAACACCGTCCGGCCACCGTCAAACGCGTGCACGGCCTGAGCGGCCAGCGCGGGATAGTTGGGAGTCGATGCCGGCCCGATGTTGCACGGCGGGCAGCTCAAGCCGCCCGCCACCACCTTCGACCCCCGCCGCGTCGCCTTGGTGATCGAATAGAACTGCTTGCGGTTCCAGTTGGGGCTTGAGATCGAGTCGATCGGCCCGGTGTTGTACAGGAACGTGTTCGGGTTGCCAACCACCGTCTCGAAGTTGAACTCGTAGGTGATGTCCGGCACCCCGTCGCCGGTGTTGTCGACGTAGATGTAGTAGGTCACGTCGTCGGCGAACTCAAAGAAGTTGGGGCCGCCGAACGGCGCTTCGAACGGCAGGAAGTTGGCGATCAGCGTGACCGTGTCCGGCCGATCAGGTGACACGAACGCATAGGTGTCCGTGTTGTCGGCGACCGGGTCCTTGCTGGTCGCCGGAGCCTCACGATGAGACGACATGTGTCGATCCCTCCGAAGTCGGGTTATGGATGAAAGAGCGGCGGCGTGCGGCCGCTGCTCACTTGGCTGCGCGGGCGAGCCGCTCGACGAGCCGGTGATCCCGGATCGTCACCTCGCGCTTGCCGGACATGACCGTGATCCGTCCGTCCTTGGGATCTCCGATCCAGGCCACGATCGGATGCGAGTGACGGCCGTAATGGTGCCCCTTGGCCTCGGCCTCGGCGACGCCGAACGCTCCCACCGCGACCAGTCCAGCGGCAGCCCCGGCCCCCGTCTTGACGAAACCACGTCGGGTGACGTCATCCATGGTGCTCCTCCTATCTCGGTGCCACCGAGACACCGTGGCGATCGCGGGCGGCGAACCGGCGCGGGAATCGTCCGGCGAGACGACGGCAGTTGGTCCTCTCAGCCCAGACCTACGCAGACCACCTCAACCCGGATCACTCGTTCACAAAAACGCCGCAAACCTGCCGCCCCGCACCATGACCTCGACGGCCCGCGCCGAGTCCCGCCGGGCCCCGTCGGCGCCCCGCCACATATCGCCGCACGCTCACCAGGCAGTGCATGTCCGACGTCACCTCCGATGTCTCGAGCGGGCCCCTGGATCACCCGGCCGCAGGCGCGCAGCCGACAGCGCGGCCACTGCCGCCGCCGACTGAGCGGATGCGGGGCTCATGCCGCCTCTAGCGGCATGAGCCCCCACAGCCCTAGCTGATGAAGCCGTCCTTCTTCAGCGTCGCCGCCGCGGCGCTGGCCGGGATCGTCTCCGGGAACGACGGGAGCACCGCGTGGCCGCCGCACGCGGCGTCGAAGAACGAGAAGTGCCTGGCGGCTCAGAGGCGTCTCCTATTGCGCGTGAAGCAGGCGTCCTTCGGCTGTCGGTGCATCGTGCGTGTGGCGATCTCCACATCTTGAAGATGCGGAGCGTGACGCTCGCTCGAAGCGCTTGACGACTTCCGCCGTGGCGGCGGCTTCCGGCTGAGATAGCATCGCGGCGGTGACGACCGAGACCACCGGTACCAGGGAGCCGGGGGAATCAAGGGCCCGGTACATGCTGATCTTCCGCGGTGGAGCGGTGTCCCGGAGTGATGTCTCGCCG
>JBPYFQ010000120.1:0-12614 GCA_051985625.1 Solirubrobacteraceae bacterium | reverse complement strand
CAGCGGATCGAGCAGTACGACGTCGAGACCGACCTCGCCGAGGTCGGCACCGTCCTCCAGATCGGCGACGGCATCGCCCGGATCTACGGGCTCGAGAACGCGGTCGCGATGGAGATGCTCGAGCTCGAGCACGGCGTCGTCGGCCTCGCGTTCAACCTCGAGGAGGACGACGTCGGCGTCGCGCTCTTCGGCGAGTGGGAGCAGGTCAGCGAGGGGGAGCCCGTGCGGCGCACCGGCAAGGTCGCGAGCGTCCCGGTCGGCGAGGCGCTGCTCGGGCGGGTCGTGGATCCGCTCGGCAACCCGATCGACGGCCGCGGGCCGATCGAGGCGACCGAGACCCGGCCGCTCGAGTTCAAGGCTCCGGGCGTGGTCGCGCGCCAGCCGGTGAAGGAACCGCTCATGACCGGCATCAAGTCGATCGACTCGATGACGAACGTGGGCCGGGGGCAGCGCGAGCTGATCATCGGCGACCGCTCGACGGGCAAGACGGCGATCCTGATCGACACGATCCTCAACCAGCGCGACACCGACGTGTACTGCATCTACGTCGCGATCGGCCAGAAGGCGTCCACCGTCGTCGGCATCTACGAGCGGCTGCGTGAAGAGGGCGCGATGGAGTACACGACGATCGTCTCGGCCGCTGCGCACGAGGCCGCGCCGATCAAGTGGATGGCGCCGTTCGCCGGCTGCGCGATGGGCGAGCACTTCCTCTTCCAGGGCAAGCACGCGCTCGTGATGTACGACGACCTCTCCAAGCAGGCCGACGCGTATCGGCAGCTTTCGCTGCTCCTGCGCCGCCCACCCGGCCGCGAGGCGTTCCCGGGCGACGTCTTCTACCTCCATTCCCGGCTGCTCGAGCGGGCCTGCAAGCTCTCGGAGGAGAACGGCGGCGGCTCGCTCACGGCCCTGCCGGTGATCGAGACGCAGGCCGGCGACATCGCCGCCTACATCCCGACGAACGTGATCTCCATCACCGACGGGCAGATCTTCCTCAACTCCGAGCTCTTCTACTCGGGGGTCCGCCCGGCGGTGAACGTCGGCACCTCCGTCTCGCGGGTGGGGACGTCGGCGCAGACGAAGGCGATGAAGAAGGTCGCGGGGCGTCTGCGGCTCGATCTCGCGCAGTACCGCGAGCTGGAGGCGTTCGCACAGTTCGGCTCCGAGCTCGACCGCGCGACGCAGCAGGCGCTGACCCGCGGCGAGAAGATGGTCGCCACCCTGAACCAGCCGCAGTACGACCCGTGGCCCATGGAGGAGCAGGTGACGGCGATCTACGCCGGCAACGAGGGCTATCTCGACGACATCCCGACGGCGCAGGTCTCCCGGTTCCAGGAGGAGCTGCGCGAGCATCTCCGCGCCGAGGGCGAGATCTACAAGCAGATCCGCGAGACCGGCGACCTGCCGGACGACCTCGCCGAGAAGCTGAAGGGCGAGATCGAGAAGTTCAAGAACGGCTTCAACATCGAAGGCCAGGACACGCTGACCTAGTGGCGTCTCTTCAAGACCTCCGGCGGCGGATCGCGTCCGTCCGCAACACGCGCAAGATCACGAAGGCGCTCGAGCTCGTCGCCGGCGCCCGGTTGCGGCGCGCCCAGAGCCGCATCGAGGAGATGCGCCCGTACGCCGACCGGATGCAGGAGCTGATGATCGGTACCGCGCGCGCGGCGTCCTCGCTGCGGAACCTCGCGTTGCTGCAGCAGCGGGACGAGATCCGGCGCGTCGCGCTCGTCGTGGTCACCGGCGACCGCGGGCTCGCGGGGCCGTTCAACGGGCAGGTGCTGCGACGGGCCTTCGAGCTCGAGCGGCAGATCCGCTCCGAGGGGCAGGAGGTGACGTGGCTCGCCGTCGGTCGCAAGGGCGGCTCGACGCTGCGCTTCCGCCGCTACGAGGTCACCGCACAGTGGGCCGGCTTCGCAGACAAGCCGACGTACCACGATGCGCAGGCGATCGGCCACAAGCTCGCCGAGCTCTACGAGGCCGAGGACGTCGACCGCGTCGTGCTCGTCTACAACCGCTATGAGTCGGCTCTCGTGCAGCGGGTGATGGCGACCGACCTGCTGCCGATCCACGAAGACGTCCTCACGGCCGAGGAGTTCACGAAGGACCGCGACGGTCCGAGCGCCGACTTCTTCTACGAGCCCGAACCCGAGCAGATCCTCCAGCGGCTGCTGCCGGTCTACCTCGAGACGGAGATCTACCGCGCGCTGCTCGAGTCCGCGGCTGCCTTCCTCGCCTCGCAGATGACGGCGATGCGCAATGCCTCGAAGAACGCCGGCGAGCTGATCGACAACCTCACGCTCTCGCTCAACCGTGCCCGGCAGGCAGAGATCACGCAGGAGATCCTCGAGGTCGTCGCCGGCGCGGACGCGCTCACCGGCTAGCGCTGCGCCGGCGGAACCAGCCGCGGGACAGGAACGGACCGCGCCGATAGGCTCGCGCGATGGAGGCGGTGCGCGTACTCGCGGCGATAGCGGGCGGTCTGCTCGTCGTCTTCGTGCTGCTGGAGGCTCTGCGGGCGTTCGTCGTGCCGCGCGGGGTCAAGCTTCGCTCGCGGGTCGTCTTCTACTGGGTCTTCCGCCTGCTGAACTGGTTCGCGCGCGCCCGGGGGGCGGTGGAGCGGGAGGCGGCCGACGCGATCATGGTCTACGGGGCGCCGGTCGCGGTCATCGGCCTGCCGCTGCTCTGGCTCGTCGCCAGCCTGTTCGGGTTCGCGGCGATCTTCTGGGCAGTCGACGCCAACGGCTTCGGCGACGCGGTGGTGGTGAGCGGGTCGTCGCTGCTCACCCTCGGCTTCGATCGCCCGGACGGCGTGGGCGGTGCGGCTGTGGCCTTCGTCGCGGCGACCGTGGGGCTCGGGCTGCTCGCGCTCGTGATCACGTATCTCCCGACGCTCAACTCTGCGTTCTCGCGCCGCGAGTCGGTCGTCGCGATGCTCGACACCCGCGCGGGCTCGCCGCCCGACGCGTTGACGCTGATCGAGCGCCATCACGTCTACGCGGGGATCGAGACGCTCGACGCGCTCTGGCCGGAGTGGGAGCGCTGGATCGTCGACGTCGGGGAGACGCACTACACGCATCCGATGCTCGTCTTCTTCCGCTCCTCCGAGCCGTGGCACTCGTGGGTGACGGCGACGGCGGCGCTGCTCGAGGCGGCGAACTTCCGCCTCTCCTCGATCCAGGCTTCCGGAGCGGGGAACGCGGCGGCCTGGATGTTCTACCGGGCCGCGGTCGGCGCGATCGAGCGCCTGCGCGGCTTCTTCGACTACCGCGTGACCCTCGGCGAGGTGAGGCCGGTTCCGAGGGAGAAGTTCGAGCACGTGCTCGTCCATCTCGAGGGGGTCGGAGTGACGCTCGTGGACGACCACGACCTCGCCTGGCAGCGCTTCTGCCGCCGCCGGGCGGAGTACGAGCCGATCATCGACGCGCTCGCCCGGCTGGTCGATGCCCCGGCCGGCTTGTGGCCGGCCCACGAGCACGTCGAGGCCGTCGCTTCCCCGTCTGGCTCGTGAGCCTGCTGGGCTAAGGTTCGGCTGCCTGCAGCCGCCCGCGAGCGGCGCAAACATCGAGCATCAGGGGAGACTCAGTGGCCGACCAGAGCAACGGCAAGAACATCGGGAAAATCGTCGAGATCAAGGGCGTCGTGCTCGACGCGGTTTTCCCGGAGAGTCTGCCCGAGATCTTCCACGCGCTCAGCATCGAGATCCCCGAGGAGGGCGGCTCGCGCGAGCTGATCGCGGAGGTGCAGCAGCACCTCGGCGACGATCGCGTCCGGGCCGTCGCCATGGACTCGACCGACGGGCTCGCCCGCGGAGTCGCGGTCCTCGATACGCAGAAGCCGATCTCCGTCCCGGTGGGCGACCAGACGCTCGGCCGCATCTGGAACGTGATCGGCGATCCGGTCGACGGGAAGGAGCCGGCGAAGGGCGATCGCTGGCCGATCCACCGAGATCCGCCGCTCTTCGGCGACCTCTCGCCCACCATCGAGATCTTCGAGACGGGGATCAAGGTCGTCGACCTGATCGCTCCGTTCGTCCGCGGCGGCAAGGTCGGCCTGTTCGGCGGCGCCGGCGTCGGCAAGACGGTCACGATCACCGAGCTGATCCACAACGTCGCGCTTCAGCACGGCGGCGTATCGGTCTTCTCAGGCGTCGGCGAGCGCACGCGCGAGGGCAACGACCTGATGCTCGAGATGCAGGAGTCGGGCGTCATGGACAAGGTCGCGATGTGCTACGGCCAGATGAACGAGCCGCCGGGTGCGCGTCTGCGCGTCGGCCTCTCGGGACTGACGATGGCGGAGTACTTCCGTGACGAGGGCCAGGACGTCCTCCTCTTCATCGACAACATCTTCCGCTTCGTCCAGGCCGGCTCCGAGGTGTCGGCGCTGCTCGGCCGCATGCCGAGCGCGGTCGGCTACCAGCCGACGCTCGCCACGGAGATGGGGCAGCTGCAGGAGCGGATCACCTCGACGCGCACAGGCTCGGTCACGTCCGTGCAGGCGATCTACGTGCCGGCCGACGACCTCACCGACCCGGCGCCGGCGAACACGTTCGCGCACCTCGACTCGACGACCGTGCTCGACCGCAGCATCGTCGAGAAGGGCATCTATCCCGCGGTGCATCCGCTGCGCTCGACCTCGCGCGCGCTGCAGCCGGGAATCGTCTCCGCGGACCACTACACGACGGCGACGCGTGTGCAGGAGGTGCTGCAGCGGTACGCCGACCTGCAGGACATCATCGCCATCCTGGGCATCGACGAGCTGTCCGACGAGGACCGCGTGACGGTCAACCGGGCGCGCAAGATGGAGCGCTTCCTGTCTCAGCCGTTCCACGTGGCCGAGCAGTTCACCGGCGTCCCCGGCAAGTACGTGCCGGTGGCGGAGTCGATCCGCGGCTTCAAGGAGATCCTGGAGGGCAAGTACGACGACGTGCCCGAGCGCGCCTTCTTCATGAAGGGCAGCATCGACGAGGTTGCCGCCGAGGGCGGCGGCCGCACCGAAGAGGAGAAGGACGAGTCGGAGAGCTGATGGCCGAGCACGAGAAGTTCCGGGTGGAGGTCCTGACGCCGGAAGGCGAGGTGTTCGCCGACGACGTCCAGATGGTCTCCACCAAGACCGGGGTCGGGTCGATCGGCGTGCTGGCCCATCACGCTCCGGTGCTGGCGATGCTCGATCCGACCGAGCTGCGGCTGTACCGGTCGGATTCCGACATCGTCCGCTTCGCGCAGTCGGAGGGCTACCTCCAGGTCGCCGAGAACCGCGCCCTGCTGCTGGTGGAAGAGGCTCACGAGCCGGGCGCGCTCGACGGCGCGGAGCTGCGCGACCGGCTGCAGCGGGCCGAGCACGAGCTGGATGCGGCGGGCGAGGACACCGAGCGGCGACGGGTCGCCGAGCGCGACAAGCGCCGGCTGGAGGCCTTCCTGCGCATCACGGAATCGGGTTGAGCTGCGCCCGCGTGTATTAGCCTCAGGCCGGCATGGTTGACGAGCTGGTCCTGGCCGAGCGGCTGATCGAATACGAGACCTCGCGTCCTGATGTTCTGATCGCCGCCGCAGGATTCGTCAAGGGATGGCTCGAATCCCGGGACATCGCGGTACGTGACCATGATCACAACGGGTTTCCGGTGCTGGTGGCCGATGTCGGCTCCACCGCCGAGCAGGCGCCGTGCGTCGTGTTCCACGGCCATCTCGACGTGGTTCCCGGCCAGCCGGACCAGTTCCAGGCCCGGGTGGAGGACGATCGCCTGATCGGCCGGGGGGCCTACGACATGAAGGGCGGGCTGGCGGCGATGATGTGCGCGCTCAAGGACCTGCAGGGCCAGGATGCGGTCCGGGTCCGCCTGGTGTGCGTTCCGGACGAGGAGTCCGAGGAGATCGACGAGCGCTCGACCGACGCGTTCGTCGCCGCCGGGCTGGGCGGCCAGTTCGCCATCACCGGGGAGCCCACGAACATGCACATCGGCGTCCAGGCCAAGGGGGTGCTGGCGATGCGGATCGTCGTCCACGGGCGGTCGGCCCACAGCTCGACGCCCTGGCTGGGCGACAACGCCGTGCTCAAGGCCGTCGACGTGTTCCGGGCGATCGAGTCCCTGCCGTTCAGCCGCGAATCGTCGGAACTGTTCGACCGCCCGTCGATCAACCTGGGGCGGATCTCCGGCGGCGACGCGCTCAACAAGGTGCCGGACCGCTGTGAGATGGCCGTCGACGTCCGCTATCTGCCCGGCCAGGACCCGGCCGAGATCCTCGACCAGGTGCGCGCCATCCCGGGAATCGACGTCACGCGCACATTCCTGCACCCGCCCGTCATCGTCTCCCGCCACAATCCGTACGTGGAAGGGTTGCGCCAGGCCGTGTCACGGACCACCCACGGCGAGGTGATGAGCGTCGGCCGCGACGGTGCGTCGGATGCCGCCTCGTTCATCGAGGCCGGGATCCCCGCGGTCGAGTTCGGCCCCGCCGGCGGCGGCCACCACGGTCCGGACGAGTGGGTGTCGATCGCCTCGTTGCAACGCTATCGCCGGGCGCTGGGGGAGTTCGTCCGCGCGCTGGCGGCGCAGCGGACCGAGACCGCCGAGAGTCCCGCGTCGCTGCGGGCCGTGGAAGGGGGATTGGCGTGATCCCGCGCACGCGCGGCGGGATGCTGTGGCGCTTCTTCGCCGCGGCCGTCGTCATCATCGCCGCCACCGCGGCCACCACCGCGGTGGCCGGTCTGCTCCAGTTCAAGCAGTTGGCCAACGACCTGTCCCTGCAGCCGTCGCTGAAGAACGCCGACGTGACGCTGCCGCCCCCAGGGGCGCCGCAGACCGTGCTGGTGGTCGGCTCCGACCACCGCGCCGGCGAGCCGTACAGCGCGTCCAACACCGACACGATGATGCTGGTGCGGCTCAACCCGGCGTCCCAGACCATCAACGTGCTCTCCATTCCGCGTGACCTGCAGGTCACCATCCCGGGGTTCGGGACGGCGAAGATCAACGCCGCCTACTCCGACGGCGGGCCGAATCTGATGATCAAGACGATCCAGCAGAACGTCTTCCCGCATCTGAAGGTCAACCACATCCTGGACGTCAACTTCGCGGGCTTCTCTGATCTGGTGGACGCGATCGGCTGCGTGTACAGCGCGGTCGACGAGCGCTACTACAACAACACGGCGCTGACGGGGTACTCCAGCATCAACATCCAGCCCGGCTACCAGAAGCTGTGCGGTGCCAATCAGGCGCCGAGCGGCGCCCTGGCGTTCGTGCGCTACCGGCACACCGACTCCGACATCGTGCGCAACGCGCGTCAGCAGGACTTCATCCGCTGGGCCAAGGACCAGTACTCGACGACCCAGATCTTCGACAACAAGGACAAGCTGTTGTCGATCTTCGGGGCCCACGTCCAGACCGACCACAACCTGCATACCGTCGACGGGCTGATCAACCTGTTCAACCTGGTGCTCAACATGTCCGGGCACACGATCAAGTCGATCCACTTCCCGGCGATGCTCCAGAACTGCGCCCCGGCCGCGCCGGGCGCGCCGCAGCCGCCCTGCTACGTCACGGCCAGCAATCTGGCCGAGGCCCAGGTGTTCAAGGAGTTCATGAAGGTGAGCAGCCCGGCCGAGGCCAAGAAGGCCACCAGCGGGGCGGCCAAGAAGGCCGGCAAGCCGCGCATCTCCAAGCGCGTCGCCGCCCCCGGCGTGCCGGCCGGCCTGATCGACGCCAGCAGCGACGGGCGCACCCAGGCGGCGGCGATCAAGCGCGTCCCGTTCCCCGTCTACTACCCCCGGTTCCTGCTGGCCGGATCGACGTACTGCTCCAGCCTGACCGGCAACTGCAACGACGGCCAGGAGCCGGCGGCCGAGTACGCCCGCTCCTACCCGCGGTCCTACACCATCCGCGGGCACGGGAAGGCGCGCTATCCCGCCTACTACATGACGGTGGCGCTCAACCCGCTGCTGGGCGAGTACTACGGCGTCCAGGGGACGACATGGCAGCACCCGCCACTGCTGGCCAGTCCCTCGGCGACCAAGACCATCGACGGCAAGACGCTGGACCTGTACGCGGCCGGCGGCAACCTGATGACGGTGGCCTGGAGGACCCACGGCGCCGTGTACTGGATCGAGAACACGCTGGCCGGGACGATCCCGAACAACCAGATGGTGGCGATCGCCGCGTCGCTGACCCGAGCCGGGTAGCGCCGCAAGCGCGGGCCGGGCCCAGGCGTTTGTTCGTGTTCAGGACCCGCCCGCTAGTCTCGCCCCCTCATGCCTGAAGAACGTCAACCCGTCGCTGTGATCGGGACCGGCTATGTCGGTCTGGTGACGGGTGTCGGTTTTGCCGAGTTGGGCAATGAGGTGTGGTGCGTCGATGTCGATGCGGACAAGATCGCGCGGTTGGAGCGGGGGGAGATCCCGATCTATGAGCCGGGGTTGGCCGAGTCGGTGGCGCGGCATCGGGAGCGGTTGCATTTCGGCACCGAGTTGGCGCCGGCGTTGGAACACGCGCGGCTGTTGTTCGTGGCGGTGGGGACGCCGCCGACGTATTCCGGGGATGCCGATCTGTCGGCGGTGCATGCGGTGGTGGATGCGATGCCGGTGTCTGATCGGCATGCGTTGGTGATGAAGTCGACGGTGCCGGTGGGGACGGGCGCGTCGATCAAGCGTCATTTCGCCGAGACGGGCAAGGGTGGGTTTGCCTATGTGTCGTGTCCGGAGTTTTTGAAGGAGGGGTCGGCGCTGGAGGATTTCCGCGCGCCGGATCGGGTGGTGGTGGGCGATGACGGCAGTTGGGCGGGGGATGCGGTGGCCGAGCTGTACGCGCCGCTGGACGCGCCGGTGGTGCGGACCGATATCGCGTCGGCGGAGATGGTCAAGCTGGCCGCCAACGCGTTTTTGGCCACCAAGATCTCGTTTATCAACGAGATCGCCAACGTGTGTGAGGAGACCGGCGCCGATGTGCTGGAGGTGGCCCGGGGGATGGGGCTGGACCGCCGGATCGGGTCGGCGTTTCTCAAGCCCGGGATCGGGTTTGGCGGGTCGTGCTTTCCCAAGGACGTGTCGGCGTTGAAGCAGTTGGCGGGCAACTCGGGCTATCACTTTCAGCTGTTGACGGCGGTGATCGAGGTCAACGAGCTGCAAAAGCGCCGGGTGGTCGGCAAGCTGCAAAAGCATCTCGGGTCGCTGGTCGGGCGGCGGGTGGCGCTGCTGGGGCTGGCGTTCAAGGCCCATACCGACGACATGCGCGAGGCCTCCTCGCTGGTGCTCTCGGCGCGGTTGCAGGCCGACGGGGCGCACGTGGCCGCGTATGACCCGATCGCCGAGACCGAGGCGCGCAAGCTGATGACCGGGGTGGAGTTCGCCGACACCGCGCTGGGCGCGGTGGACGGCGCCGACGCGGTGGTGCTGGTGACCGAGTGGCCCGAGTTCGCCGAGCTGGACTGGGCCGCCGTCCGCGACCGGATGGCCGGCAACCTGATCGTCGACGGACGCAACTTCGTCGACCCGGACGCGGTCGACCGCGCCGGGTTCATCTACGAGGGCGTCGGGCGATGACCGGGGGCGCAGCGTGCAGGCGCTGATCCTGGCCGGCGGGGAGGGGACGCGGCTGCGCCCGCTGACCTCGACCGTCCCCAAGCCGGTCGTCCCGCTGGTCGACCGGCCGTTCATCGCCTACATGATCGAGTGGCTGCGCGGGCACGGCGTCGACGACGTCATCCTGGCCTGCGGCTTCATGGCCGACGGCGTGCGGGAGGTGCTCGGCGACGGCTCGGGCCTGGGCGTCTCGCTGCGCTACATCGAGGAGCCCTCGCCGCTGGGCACCGGCGGGGCGCTCAAGTACGCCGAGGACCTGCTGGCCGAACGCTTCTTCATGCTCAACGGTGATGTGCTGACCGACATGGACCTGACCGCCCAGCTCGCCCAGCACGAGCGGACCCGGGCCCGGGCCACGCTGGCGCTGATGGCCGTCACCGACCCGTCGGCCTACGGCCTGGTGCGGTGCGGCTCAGAGCTGGCCGTCCGCGAGTTCGTGGAGAAGCCCAGCCCGGAGGAGATCGACACCAATCTGGTCAACGCCGGCGCCTACATCCTGGAGCGCAACGTGCTCGATCAGATGGCTCCGGCGGGCACCCGGATCTCGATCGAGCGCGAGGTGTTCCCGGCCCTGATCGGACACGGGCTGTACGGATTCGAGGCCTCCGGGTACTGGATGGACATCGGCACCCCCGAGCGCTATCTCCAGGCCACGTTCGAGATCCTGGAGGGCGACGTCCGCACCGAGGTGGGGCGGCGGGTGGCCGAGGCCGGCGGGGTGCTGCGCGAGGGAGGCGCCGACGGCGCGACCGGGGTGGTCCATGCTCCGGCCCTAGTCGGGGCGGACTGCCGGCTGGCCGACGACGCCGTGATCGGCTCCCGCACCGTGCTCGGCCGCGGGGTCACGGTCGGCGCCGGCAGCCACATCGACAGCTCCGTCGTGCTCGACGGCGCCCGGGTGGGCGCGGGCACCCGGATCAGCTCCTCGATCATCGGCCCCGACGTCAGCATCGGCGACCGCTGCCGCCTGGAGGGCCGGGTCATGCTCGGCCGGGGCGCGGGGATCGGCGCCGGCAACACGCTCCTGTCCGGGATGCGCGTCTTCCCGGGCGTCCAGCTGCCCGACGGGGCGGTGGCATTTTGAGCGCGGACATCGCCCTGACGCCAGAGGCGATCGCCGCGGTCGATCGCACCGGCCAGATGGCCGACATCCTCGGCCTGCCCGAGCACCTGCGCGACGCGCTGTGGCGCGTCGAGTCGGCCAACCTGGCCCCGCAGGATTCGCCCGGGGGCCTGGTGGTGGCGGCCATGGGCGGGTCGGCCATCGGGGGCCTGCTGGCGCTGGCCGTCCTGGGCGACCGCGCGTCGCGGCCGATCCATCTCGCCCGCGACTACGGGCTGCCGGCCTGGACCACGCCGGACACGACCGTGCTGTGCTCCAGCTACTCCGGGGAGACCGAGGAGACGCTGGCCGCCTACGAGGCGGCCGGAGCGCTCGGCGCCCGGCGGATCGTGGCCACGACCGGCGGGCGCCTGGCCGCCGGCGCCCGGGCCGAAGGCGTCCCCGTGATTCCGCTGCCCGGCGGGTTTCAGCCGCGCGCGGCGGTGGGCTACGCGGTCGTCGTCGCCCTCGAGGTGGCGGCGCTGGCCGGGGTGGGGGAGCCGCTCCACACCGAGATCGACGTCGCCGCCGAGCACGCCGCCAAGCTGGTGGCGGAGTGGGGTCCCGACGCGCCGGAGGATTCGCTGGCCAAATCGCTGGCCCGGTCGCTGTCGGGCACCGTGCCCCTGATCGCCGGGGCGGGGCTGACCACCGCGATCGCCTACCGGTGGAAGTGCCAGATCAACGAGAACGCCAACAGCCCGGCGTTCGCCGCCGAGCTGCCGGAGCTGGATCACAACGAGATCGTGGGCTGGGAGCACGCCGCCGAGGTTGGTCGGTTCAGCGCCGTGTTCCTCGACGATTCCGACCTGCACCCGCGGGTGCGGGCGCGGATCGCGCTGACGATGGAGATCATCGGCGATCAGGCGGCGAGCCTGCACCGGGTGGAGAGCCTGGGCGGGACGCGAATGGAGCGCCTGGTGTCGCTGGTGCTGCTCGGCGATCTCGTCTCGACGTACATGGCCGTGCTGGCTGGACGCGACCCGGCGGCCATCGAGCCGATCGCCCGGCTCAAGACGGCGCTTGCCGAGCAGGAGCAGTAGCGCTCGGCTGAGCAGCCCCGCCCCGGCAGCTCGCCGGCACGGCCCCGGGCAGCCACCAGGCCCTCCTTGAACCTTGACACACCTGTGGTAAGGTTGTTTCGGTGCAGTCGCTGACGATCAACGAGGCTGCCAGCACGACCGGCTGGTCGCCGCGCATGCTCCGCTACGTCGAGCAGTCGGGGCTTGTCGCCCCGGCACGGTCGGCGTCCGGGTACCGGCTGTACGGCGCCCCGGAGCTGCAGCGGTTGCGGACGCTCAAAGAGCTCCTCGCCCAGTTCGACATCACCCTGTCGGACGTGGCGTTCGCCCAGCGACTGGTCGGTCACGACGATCTGCGCACCGCCGTCGAGGGCTGGCTGCGTGGTAAGGCCGAGCGTCCCCAGGACGTCCAGGCCGAGGACTGGCTGAGCTTTGAGCAGGAGAAGCACCAGCGGCTCCTGGCCGCCGTGGCCTGAGCCGGCCGCCGCCCTCGTTTCCACCAACCAAACGTGAGAGAGACAACACATGAGCACCACCGTCCAGAAGGCTGACTACAAGGTCGCGGATCTGTCGCTGGCCGAGTTCGGCCGCAAGGAGATCACGCTGGCCGAGCACGAGATGCCGGGGCTGATGGCCACCCGGGCCGAGTTCGCGGCGGCGCAGCCCCTGAAGGGCGCGCGGATCACCGGGTCGCTGCACATGACGGTGCAGACGGCGGTGCTGATCGAGACGCTGACCGCACTGGGAGCCGAGGTCCGCTGGGCGTCGTGCAACATCTTCTCCACCCAGGATCACGCGGCGGCCGCGATCGTCGTCGGCCCGGAGGGGACCGTGGAGGATCCGCGCGGGGTGCCGGTGTTCGCCTGGAAGGGCGAGACGCTGGAGGAGTACTGGTGGTGCACCGAGCAGGCTTTGAGTTGGCCGGA
>JBPYFQ010000119.1:0-22031 GCA_051985625.1 Solirubrobacteraceae bacterium | reverse complement strand
GTGGTGGTTGGCGTGGTGGTGGTTGGCGTGGTGGTGGTGGTTGGCGTGGTGGTCGGCGTCGTGGGCGTGGTGGTGGTGGTTGGCGTGGTGGTGGGCGTGGTGGCCGCCGGCGTGGTGGTGGTCGGCGTCGTGGCGCCCGGAGCGGTCGTGGCGCCCGGGGCGGTCGTCGTCGGCGTCGTGCTCGTCGGCGCCGGCGGGGCCCCGGCCAGGTTGGGATACGTCGGGGTCGCACAGCACGAGCTCGGGTCCGCGTACGGGCCGGTCTGGGGCGCCTGGTCGAACGTGACGGCGATCAGGCCGCCCGCCTGGTAGGCGGCCGAGTTCTCAATCTCCGGCACCACCAGGCGCAGGAACGAGTCGACGGCCGTCACGCCGGACATGCCGCCGGCCGCGCACGGCTGGGTGTTTCCGTCATCGCATGGGTTGGCGACGATGTAGGACAGGTTCGGGGTGGTGGACTCATTCGTCAGGTCGGTGCTGAGCTGGCTCAGGTCGACGTCGAGGTGGGAGCACTGCTTGCTGTCGATGACCGAGTGGAAGTAGACGAACGGGTTGCGCCAGGTCACGTACGTGTCACCGTTCTGGGGCGCCTGGTTGGGATCGGCGCTGCCCACGGCCGGGTGACGGCACGCCTGCGGCTGACCGGGCGTGCCGTTGGCCATGCCTTGGATGTAGGTCTTCCAGGTCAGGTGGGCGGCGGTCATCTGCGCGCCGAGCGTGCTCGTCGACTTGGGATAGACGCACCCAGTGCCGAGCACCTGGTGGTGCTTGCCCGGCTTGCCCGGGGTGACGTTGGCGAATGTCGGACAGTTGGCCTCGGTCTCGGGGGTGGGCCCCTGCCCGCTGACCAGCCCGATCTGGTTGGCCAGCTCGCCGCCGCTGACCGCGTAGTAGTACTGGACGAGCTTGCCCTGCTTGGGCAGCGTCTTGCCCAGATACGGGTCCTGGGAGCCGAACGTCTGGCTGTACCCGGCGGGTCCGAGCATGATCACGAACACGTGCTTGATCGGGGGCAGCCCGTACGGGTTGCTCGATGGGGCCGGAGTGGTCGCCGTCGTGGTCGTGGTGGTGGGGGTGGTGGCCGCCGGGGTGGAAGCCGGGCTGGTGGAGCCGCCGCCGCCCGACGAGGCCGAGCCGCCGGACGACCCCGAGCCCCCGCCGCCGGAGGATGACCCGGTGTTGGATGCCGCGGCGATGGTCGTCACCGTCTGGGGCGCGGTCGGGTTCTGCCTGAACACCAGCAGCGGCGCGGCGGCGAGCGTCGCGACGTTCGAGGCGCCGACGATCGAGCCGAGCTCGGCGCCGAACGCCAGCATCGCCATAACGGCCAGGGCGGCCAGGCGGGGCGACGGGATCCACGTCCCCACCGGCCGGGGCGCCGGCACGGGCGCGGCCGCCGGCTCGGCCGGGCCGACCGTGGCCGGCACGTCGTTGCGCCCCTGCTCCAGAATCCCGGCGATCAAGGCGGCGACCGAATCCGGCAGCGGCCCGCGGCGTGCGCCGCACTCCACGCAGTAGCGCTGGTCGTGCGCCAGCGGCGCCTCACAGTTGGTGCAGCGGATCATCTTGTGGGATTGGGGCGGTGGGCCCGGATACCCGCCAGTCGCCGTCAGCGGGCGTTCATGGGTGTGACGATCCGGCAGTCTAAGCCCACTCACTGCAAACGGGTGTCACACCGGCCGTTACGGTCACATCTCGTTCACAACCGTATGGGTACACCCCCGTAGTCTGGCGTTCACCATGGGGGTCACACCTACCGAAGGCCACGACGACGGCGGGCAGGGCCCCTACCCGGGCGGCGAGACACCGCCCACCGAGGCGCCGACGAGCCAACTGCTTTCCGGTGCCGTCGGTGACCGGTGTCCCAACTGCGGAGCGCCGCTGGCCAGCGACCAGCGCTACTGCGTCCAGTGCGGCGAGCGGCGCGGCCAGAGCCGGTTCTCCGCGGCCGCCATGTCGGTCCCGCCCACCCGCGCGGCCAACGTGCCGGCCAGCCCGCCCCAGCCGCCGCACCGGCGTCCGGCGTCCGGCGCCACCGTCGTGGCCGGGATAGCCACCCTGGTGCTGGCACTCGGGGTCGGCGTCGAGATCGGCCGGATCGCCAACTCAAACGGATCCGCCAGCCGTGCCGCGGCTGCGCCGCAGGTCATCACCGTCAACGGCGGCGGTGGGGGTGGCAGCGGCGGGCAGTCGACGAGGACCGTCGGCGGCTCCTCGGCGGCGCCGAAGACCCACCATCACGCCGCCCCGCCGCCGAAGACCGAGGCCAAGAAGGCCCAGGCGGCGGCCGCCCAGTCCAAGCCGACCCAGAAGGCGGTTCAGAAGGCCTCGCACGCGGCCTCGGGCGTCCTCGGCGGCAGCGGGGGGCAGTCGAACAACACGGTGACGAGCGGCCAGTCCTGCGCCTCGGGCAGCGCCGGCTGCCAGGGTGGGCATTTCACCGGCAATTTCTTCGGACAGTGAGGTGAGACGTGGCCGGTTCTAATACAGGTCGCTGGCGGTTGGGCAGCCGACAGAAGAGCGGCCAGACGCCCGCGCCGGCCGCGCCGCCGCTGCTGCCCGGATCGTTGCCCAAGCAGGACCTGCCGATCGATCTCAAGCGCCGTCGCGACCAGCTTCAGGCCCGGGTGGCCGAGCTTCAGTTCGACCTGGGCGGGCTGGTCTACGAGATGGCGATCCGCGACCGGATCCGGGTCGACGTGCTCGTGCAGCGGGCCGCCGTCCTGCAGGATGCCGACGCCGAGCTGGGGGAGGTCGAGCGGATCCTGCGCCTGGAGGAGACGTCCACGGCCGGGATGTGCGCCTCGTGCGGCTCGCCACACTCAAGCGGCGCGTCGTACTGCTGGCAGTGCGGCCAGCCGCTGCTGGCGCAGGTGCCGCACGACGCCATCTCGGCGCCGTAACCCTCCGTAGCCGACAGCCGACAGCCGACAGCGGAGCCGTCCGGCGACGACGGTCAGCGACACCGTCCGCTGACCGTCAGCCGAACTGTCCGGTGACGTAGTCCCGGGTGCGCGAGTCGTGCGGCTGCCGGAAGATCGTCTGGGTGTCGCCGTACTCGATCAGCGTGCCGACGCGCTGCGGACCCGTAGTGTCAAGTCCGAAGAACGCGGTGCGGTCGGCCACCCGGGCGGCCTGCTGCATGTTGTGGGTGACGATCACGATCGTGTACCGGTGCTTGAGCGTGTGCAACAGAGCCTCGATCGACGCGGTGGCGATCGGGTCCAGCGCCGAGGCCGGCTCGTCGAGCAGGAGTACGTCAGGCTCGATGGCGAGCGCGCGAGCGATGCACAGGCGCTGCTGCTGACCGCCGGACAGGCCCAGAGCGCTCTCACGTAAGCGGTCCTTGACCTCGTCCCACAGTGCGGCATGCGACAGCGCCCGCTCCACCCGCTCGTCCAGATCGGCGCGCATGCCGAGGTTGCGCGGCGCCCAGGCCACGTTGTCGTAGATCGACTTGGGGAACGGATTGGGCTTCTGGAACACCATGCCGATCCGGCGGCGGACCTCCACCCGGTTGGTCGCGGCGGCGTAGACGTCGTGCCCGTGGTAGAGGACCTGGCCGGCCACGCGGAATCCTCGAATGGCGTCGTTCATCCGGTTGAGGCTGCGGATGAACGTCGACTTGCCACACCCGGAGGGGCCGATGATGGCCGTGACCATGTGACGGTAGATCTTCAGCGATGTCCAGCCCAGCGCCTGGTTCCTGCCGTAATAGGCGGACATGTCACGGATGTCGAACACGACTTCCCGCGCGGGCTCGGCCGGGCGGCCATGGACGGCGTCCGGCCCCACCGGCACCGGCGCCGGGTCGGCGTGGATCCGCACGCGGCTCGGGACGGCCACGTCACCCCGACGATCGCTCACGCTCGACTCCCCGGTCATCGGACCCCCATCTTGGCACGTGAGCGCGCCAGCAGCACCCGCGCTCCGATGTTGGCGGCCAGAATTCCCACCAGCAGCACCAGGGCCGCGCCCCAGGCGCGGGCGATGGCCGACGGCGCCGGCAGGTCATACGTGGTGTAGATGTACATCGGGATGCTCGGCACTCCGTGACCGAAGATCATCAGCTGGGTTTGCGACGGGTTGTACAGGCTGTTCAGGAGCAGGAGCGGCGCCGTCTCGCCGGCGGCCCGCGCGATCGACAGGATGGCGCCGGTGGCGATCCCGCCGGCGGCGGCGGGCAGGATGACGCCGACGACCGACCGCCAGTGCTCCACGCCCAGCGCGTCCGCGGCCTCGCGCAGGCTGCCGGGCACGAGCGCCAGGACCTCCTGGCTGGCCCGGGCGATCATCGGCAACATGACGACCGCCAGGCCGATGCCGGCGGCGAAGCCGGTCTGCTGGTGCTGGACGGCGACGATCAGGCCGTAGACGACGACCCCGACGATGATCGTCGGCAGGCCCTGGAGCAGGTCGAGCACCAGCTTGAGCAGGTTGGCCAGGCGCGAATTGGGGCCGGCGAACTCGGTCAGGTACAGGCCGGTGAGAATTCCCACGGGGAGAGCGAGGAGCGCGGCGAAGGCGACGATCACCGCGGTGCCGAGGAGCGCGTTGGCGATACCTCCGCCGGCCAGTCCGTTCGAGTTCTGGGTGAGAAAGGCGAAGCTCACGGACGACCAGCCCTTGCTCACGACGGTGAAGGCGACCTCCACCAGCAGCGCCACCGCCAGCAGCGCCGCGGCGGTGGCCGCGACCTCGACGGCCCGGCTGACGATCGTCCGCCGGCGCAGGTTCCCGGACGCCGTGAGCGGCGCGGTCGGATCCGGGAGCGAAGGGTGCCGGGCGAACCTGTCGGAGACGCCGGTCATGCGGTCAGAGTGCGCTGGACGTCGAACCGACCGGCGATCCACCGGGCCAGGAGGCTGGTGGTGAGTCCGATGACGAGCAGGATGAGGGCCAGGTAGAACAGCGCCGGGAGCTCCAGTTTGTTCTCGGAGTACTGGAAGTTGTTGGCCACGCTGCTGGCCAGGCTGATGCCCGGGAGGAACGTGTTGACGTTGAGGCCGGTGCCGTCGCCGATGATCTGCAGCACGGCGATCGCCTCGCCGAGCGCGCGCCCCAAGCCCAGCACGGTGGCGGCCGCCACGCCGGAGGCCGTCGTCGGCAGCACGACCCCGCGGATGATCTCCCACCGGGTAGCGCCGAGCGCGGCCGCGCCGTCGCGGAGTTCGGTGGGGACGGTGAGAAACAGGTCGCGGCTGAGCGCCGCCACGATCGGCAACACCATCAGCGCCAGCGCGAGCCCGGCGGTGAACACGCTCAGGCCGGTCGTCTGCGGTGCGCCGAACAGCGGGATGAAGCCGAACGTGCTGTGCAGGAACGGCTCAAAGTGCTGCGCCACGAACGGCGCCAGGACGTCGACGCCCCAGAAGCCGACGATGACGCTGGGGATGGCGGCGAGCATCTCCACCAGCGGGCCGACGACCGCCCGCACCGGGGGCGAGGCCATCATGCTCAGGTACAGCCCGATGGCGATGCCCAGCGGCGCGGCGATGATGAGCGCCATCACCGAGCTGGCCACCGTCCCGAAGATGGGGCCGGCGGCGCCGAACTCGCCGAAGTTGGCCGCCCACGTGGTCCGCCCGATGAACCCCAGGCCGAACCGGGAGATGGCCGGAGCGGCGCCGTGGATGACCTGATACAGCACCTCGACGAGGAGGAACGCCGCGATCAGCCCGGCCGCCACGCACAGGCCGTGGAGCACCCGATCGCCGGTGCTCGTCGCCGCGCGGCGACCCGTCCGTCCCGCCCGGGGTGCGGACAGCCGGATTCCGTTCCATGGCCTCGAGGACACGGCGCCGCACAGTAGTCACAAATCCCGTCGCCAAATCGCCACTCCGGCGCGGTTTCACAAGATTTACCAATCTTGGTCACACCTTGACAACAGCGCGCCAACCCTTCACAGCGATCCTTGCCCGGGCTCACAGGGCGGCTGGCCGGAGCGTACCCGACCGGGCTCGACCCAAACAACAATTGAAAGGACGTTCGCTGTGCTTTCCAAGCGATTGGCCAGCCTGACGTGTGCGGCTTTGATGGCCGGCGCGGTAGTTGGCCTGACCACCGCCGCGGCCGCGTCGGCGGCGCCTCTCTCCGGCGCCGGATCGACTCTGGTCGCTCCGATCGAAGCCGAATGGGCGGCGGCGTGGGCCCAGTCCACGGGTAACCCTGCGCCGACCTATCAGGCCGTCGGCTCAGGCGCCGGACTGAAGGACATCGGCAGTGGACTCGTTGACTTCGGTGGCTCCGACGCCCCGCTGTCGGCCTCCACGACGCGGTGCAGCGGTTGCTATCAGATCCCGTGGGCGCTGACCGCGACCGGAGTCGGCTTCAACGTTCCGGGCATCCACCGCCTGCATCTGACCGGCGCCGTCCTGGCCAAGATCTACCTCGGCCAGATCACCAACTGGAACAACCACGCGATCACGTCGCTCAACAAGGGCGAGCATTTCCCGAACCTGGCCATCACGCCCATCCACCGCGCCGACGGCTCCGGTGACTCGTATGCGTTCACCGATTTCCTGTCGTCAGCCAACTCCCAGTGGCGCCACCAGATTGGGCGTGCCACCAAGCCGGCGTTCCCCAAGGGCCCGGGCGGCACCGGCAACGGCGGAATGGTGACGGTGCTGCAGCAGACCCGCGGCGGAATCGCCTACATCGCGGTCTCGTACATGATCTCCCACCGCTTGGCCGCCGCGGCGATCAAGAACAAGGCAGGCCGTTACGAGGTGCCGAACCTGCGCAACATCGCCAACGCCGCGCGTTCCGGCCATGAGGCCGGCAACGGCGAGATCCATATCGTCAACCCGCCGCGTCGCGCCAAGATCGCCTATCCGATCTCGACGTTCACCTACGTCATCCTGCAGCCGAGCGACCCGCTGGGCAACGGCGGCCTGCTCAAGCAGTTCGTGAAGTACGCCCTCGGTCCCGGACAGGCCTTCGGACCCGCCCTGGACTTCGTGCCGCTGCCGAAGAACATCAAGTCGGCGGACGAGCGGTCGGCCAACCGGATCCACTAGTAGGGCATCCACCTAAAAAGTTACACGGAGGTCACTGTGAGACGTCGTATCTGCGCCGTGGGCGGCACGCTCAGTGTGTGTTTGCTGGCGTTCGTGGCCAGCAGCGCGTTCGCGGCCGGCCATAAGAGCCACTCGGCCACCCAGAAGGTCACTTGTAAGACGAAGACGAGCACCATGGTCCCGGACGGCCAGTCGAGCGTCTCGCCGCCGGAGCAGAATGGCACCGAGTTCGGCAAGGTCCACTGCGCCAAGCTGCTCGGCAGTGGAGTCCAGCAGGACACGTTCACCGTTCCCGCCAGCGGGGACACCATGGCGAAGTACTGGTTGTACTTCCGCAGCGGGACGCTGTACGGGAAGTACGACCTGACTCCGACGGGGAACTCGTCGAGCTTCCTGGAGACGGACTGGACCGGAACCCTGAAGGTGCTCGGTGGTACCGGCGCCTACAAGGGCGTGACCGGCGTCGGCACGATGGCGTGCAAGACGCTGGACGGCATCCACGCCACCTGCACGGACAGGCTCAAGCTCAAGGGCATGCAGTAGTGCCCTGCGCTATCGGCCCGGCATGGCAGCCCGCCATGCCGGGCCGAGTCGTGCTCAGGGCCGCGGTTCAGCTGTCGGCGCAGGCCGGGACGCCGACCGCGTGCCAGGCGACGTACGCCCGGCGCTCCAGCGGGCGCAGCTTCTGCTGCAGGGTCTTGATCGCCACGGTGGGATCGTTGCCCGCCTTCAGGCCGGTGATCGTGGAGCGCAGCACGTCGATCTCACGGTGGGTGGCCGCGCGGGCTCGCTTGTAGTGGGAGGCCAGATCCGGGCCGGGGGAGAGGCGGTCCAGGGCGGTGAGCTCCGGCTCCAGGACGGACACGCCGCGCCGCAGGAACGACTCGGCGGCGGACGGCGTTCGGGGCGCCGGGATCCGGCTGAGCCGCCGCGCCGCGTTCGTGCAGGCCTTCAGCGCGGCGGTTCGGACCTGCGCGGCGGACATCGCTCCGGAGGAGCCGCATCCGGACAGGGCGATGGCCACGACCGCGGTCACCGTCACCAGCGCGAAGGCGCGGCGCCTCATCGCAGGTCCACCCCCAGCAGCCGCTCCAGCTCAGTGATCGTCTCGTCGGGCTCGACGTGGTGGACGGTGGCCATCCCCAGCTCCTGGGCCGGAGGGAGGTTGAAGGTCAGGTCGTCGACGAACACGCACTCGCCCGGCTCGAGCTCGATCGCCCGGGCGCCCAGCGCGTAGATCTCGGGCGCCGGCTTGCGGATCCCGGCCTCCCCGGAGATGACGACCCCGTCGAACAGCCGGCCCAACAGAGCCCGGTCATACCGGCTCGTCCCCCACGAGTTGGAGATCAGTCCGGTCCGGACGCCGGCCGCTCGGGCGCGCCCGACGGCGTCCTGCATGGCCTCGTCGGGCCGCCCGCCCGCGAACATCCGCTCAATGAGGCCGTCCGCCGGCACGCCCAGGGCCGCGGCGAAGCGCTCCTCGAACTCGGCCTCGGGCAGCGCGCCGGTCTCCAGCCCCACGAGCAGCTCGCGGCTGTCCGGATCGTGACGGAAGCGCTCCCCGATCTCCTCCGGGGACAGGCCCTCCGCCTCGCAGAACGCGCGGAACGAGTCGAACACGTTCGTGGTCATGACCCCGCCCCAGTCGACGAGGAGGCCGCGGTAACTCAAAAGCCGTTCCGGGTGACGCTAAGCGCCCGCCGAGCGAGCTCCACGACCCCGTCTCCGAATGTCTTGAGGTACGGATCGTCCGTGCTGCCGGCCATGGCGCGCTTGTAGTTGCCCTCCATGAACACGGTTGCCTTCCACAGCGCCAGGGCCACGTACCAGTCCAGGTCGTCGACCGACCGGCCGGACAGTTCCTCGTAGCGGGCGACGAGCCGGCGGCGGGTGGGGAAGCCGGGCCGGCGGGTCACGCTGTGCAGCGCGAACTGGCTCGATGGATCGTCGGGCTGCACCCAGTGGATCATCATGTAGCCGATGTCGGCCAGCGGGTCGCCGATCGTGGCCATCTCCCAGTCGAGAATCGCCTTCAGGCGGGCCGGGGCCTCGGCGGCGAACATCGTGTTGCCCAGCCGGTAGTCGCCGTGGACGACGGTGGCCGGCGGCGACTGCGGGAGGTGAGCGGCCAGCCACCGGCCGACCTCCTCCATCTCGGTGATCTCCCGGGTCCGGTTGTGCTCCCACAGACCGCCGAACCGGCGAAGCTGGCGCTCCAGGTAGCCGGTCGGCTTGCCGAACCCCTCCAGGCCCAGCGTCGTCCAGTCCGCGGCGTGCAGCTCCACCAGCCCCTGGACGAGTTGCTCGGCGATTGCCGCGTACTGCGTCTCGTCGTCGAGTGCCGCCGGAACGGAGTCCGTGATGACCTCGCCGTCGACGCGCTCCATGATGAAGAAGGGCGCGCCGATGAGCGCCGGGTCGTCGCAGACCGCCAGCACCCGCGGGGTCCGGACCGGGGTGGGCTCCAGCGCGGTCAGCAGCCGGGCCTCGCGGAGCACGTCGTGGGCGCTCGGCGGCAGCGGACCCCGGGGCGGCCGGCGCAGCACGACGCCCGTCGACAGCGCGAACGTGACGTTGGAGTGGCCGTCGCCGATGGGCGCGGCGTCGAGTTGGGCCGGAGCGGCCAGGCCCGCGCCGTCCAGGAACTCGCGGAGCGGTTCGATGATCAACAGCGGCTCACGGCGATTGGCCGCGCCCTCGGAGTGGGTGCGGACGATGTCGTCAGGGGCGAGTGTCGCGGTCATGGCTGCCGAGAGGCTATCGCTGCGCCGGGCAGAGGAATGCCTCGTGGCGGCCGCCTCCATGCCGGCGGCCGCCACGAGCGTCGCCGGCCATGCCGCGAGGCCGGCGCGAGCCTTGACGTCAGGTGAAATCAGGCGGCCACCGGGGTGCGGCCGACCTCGCGGTCGAAGCGCCACCCCACCAGCTGGGCCCGGGACCCGGCCAGACCGGTCACGGTCGCGCCGGTGCTGCGTTCGATCCCCGCCATCAGCTCGGCCAGCCGATCTCGGAGTTCCAGCCCCAGCGGGGAATCGTCGGTCGCCCAACCGGTACTGGCCTCTTCGATGAGCACCGTCACCCGGGTCGGGCGCAGCCGCGCGATCTCCGCAATCAGCTCCGAGTCGGTCTCGGCGGGTCCGAAGATTGCCAGTACATCGCTCATGATCTTGAGTCTTGTAGGCCGGATAAAGCGAAACTGAAGGCCCTCGAACAATTCGCTGAACCTGTCTAAGAGTCTGCGACGACCCTTTATCGGCCGGTCTTTTTCAGCTGGTTTCAGCCGGGTGAGTACGCTCGATATCAACCATGCCAGAGCTGCCTGAGGTGGAGATCACTGCGCGTCTGATCGGCGCCGCCACCGAGGGGGCCCGGATCGAGTCCGCGCTGACCCCCGGGATCAACGCGCTGCGCTCATTCGATCCCCCGCTGAGCGCCATCGACGGACGCCGGCTGACCGGCATCACCCGGCGGGGCAAGCTGTTCGTGGTGGGGGTGGAGGGCGACCTGGCGCTCCTCATCCATCTGATGTCGGCCGGCCGCCTGCAGCTGTTCGATACCCGCGCCTCGCTGCGCGATCGGACCTCGCGGCTGCTGCTGCGCCTCGACGACGGACGCGAGCTTCGCTTGCGTGAGTTCGGCACCAAGCAGGCCGCCTGGGTGAAGCTGCTCACCGCCGACGGACTCGAGGAGGAGGAGACCATCGCCACCCTCGGCCCCGAGGCGTGGCCGGACCCGCCGGCCCTTGGGCCGCTGCTCGATGCCCCCCGGCCGCTCCACGGGCTGCTCCGCGACCAGCGCGTCATCGCCGGGATCGGTCGCTCGTGGGTCGACGAGATCCTCCACACCGCCCAGCTCTCGCCGTTCAAGCGCGGATCGGAGCTGTCAGAGGAGGAGGCCGAGCGCCTGCAGGCGGCGATCGCCGGAGAGCTGGGTCGCGCGTTGGCCCACTACGAGGAGCACCTCACGCTCCCCATCCCCGACAAGCTGCCGATGCCGCTGCGGGTCCACCGCCGCAACGGCGAGCCGTGCCCCCGGTGCGGCGACCAGCTGGAGGCCGTCTTCTACGAGGACTACGTCATGTGCTATTGCCCGACGTGCCAGACCGAGGGCAAGCTGCTCAAGGACCGCCGGCTTTCCCGGCTGCTCAAGTAGCTCCGGCGGCTTGCCCATCAATACGCTCTCCTCATGCTCACACCCGGAGATCCCGCCCCAGACTTCACGTTGCCCGACCAGAACGGCGACCCGGTCACGCTCTCTGCCCTGCAGGGGAAGACCGTCGTTCTCTACTTTTATCCCAAGGCCGACACCCCCGGATGCACGACCCAGGCCTGTGGCGTGCGCGACCACCGGGCCGACTACCAGAACGCCGGCGCGGTGGTGCTCGGCGTCTCGCCCGACGCCGTGAAGGCGGTCGGCAAGTTCGACCAGAAATACGGCCTCGGGTTCCCGCTCCTCGCCGACTCAGACCACGAGGTGGCCGAGCGCTACGGCGTCTGGGTGGAGAAGTCCATGTACGGCCGGACGTACATGGGCAACGAGCGCACGACGTTCGTCATCGGCCCCGACGGCACGATCAAGGAGATCCTGCGCAAGGTCAAGCCGGCCGAGCACGACGACCTGGTCCTGGCCGCCGTCGGCGCCTGACCGGCTTTGCTGAGAAGGGGGTTTGGGGGCTCAGTGTGCCTCTGCCCAACTGAGGCCCCAGGCCCGCCCCGGACGAGGGCGGCGAAAACCCGTGCGTCCGGTCAGCCCGTCGTGGCTGACGTGGTCGTCGACGACGACGTGCCCTGCTCCGGGATGCACAGGGGCGGACCGTTGTCCTGGGGCGGGAGGTAGAAGAAGCCGGCCGGGCACTTCCCGTTGACGGCGCGGCGGCTCCCGGCGGCCATCGGGGTCCCGGGGGACTGGGAGTCGCTGTTCGTCCGGGTGGTGGTGGTGTGCGTCTGCGAGGTGCTGGGGCCGGCCGAGGCGCCCCCGGACGGGTTGGCCGACGTCGTCGTAGAGGTCGTCGGCGGGGCCGGCGCCTGGGACGACGTCGTGGTGCTCGATGGAGTGCTCGCCGTGGAGGTGGTGGCGGCCGAGGAGGAGGAGGAGGTGGTCGTCGTGGCCGGCGAGGTCTGGGCCGCCCCGCTGGACGAGGTGGTGGAGGCCGAGCCGCCGCAGCCGGCGACGATCAGGATCAGCGTGAGCGCAGCAAGAGCTTGAGTGAGCTTCGAGGTCATGGCGTGTCTCCTTCCCCGGGCAGGCCGAGACGGCCGGCGCTGTCCTGGGAGCTTCAGCGCGGACGGGGAGCTACTGCAGGCCCTCGCGCGCCTCGCGCACGAGCGTGACGGCCTCGGGGAAGATCGTGGCCATTACGGAGCGAAGCTGCTCCGCCTGCTGCTCGGTCGTCCCCTGGATGTTGGCACGGTTCATGGCCGCGACCGTGAGATCTACAGCCAGCTTGATGGCGTTATCAGCCCAGGCCAGCCGCTGAGCGCCCTGCATCTGCTCGGCGAACTCGCCGAGACGGCGCTGCAGATCGTCCGGGTCTCCGAACAGACCGCCGAAACCACTTCCTTCCATGCCCCCCATGGTAGCTGGCCCTGACCGGAGGCCTTCAGCGGCTTCGGCCACTAGCATGATCGGCCGATGAGCCCCCAGGAGATCCTCGCCCACGAAGCGCGCGTCCGCAACCGGTATGCCGCGGCGGCCGCGCTGTCCGGCGTCCTGCTGATCATCGGCGCCGTCATCCAGCTGAGCGGCCCGCACGCCAGCGTCAACGAGCTCACGCTCGACCTGCTGACGGCCAACAAGCGCTTCCCGCTTGACCTGATCGCGTCGGTGCTCAACGCCATCGCGGCGCTGGCGGCGGCCGCGGTGCTCGTGTACCTGTGCCAAAGCGCCCGAGCCCGCAATCCCGAGAAGGTCAAGCCGTACGTGCGGATCATCGCCATCCTGTCCGGCGTCCTGACCGCCGTCGCCGGAATCTCCTACGCGATCATCGTCGCCATCAAGGTCCACCAGTTCGCCACCACCGGCTCGCAGACGTATGCCGAGGCCAACCAGCTGACCAGCGGGAGCGGCCTACTGGCGCTCCAGCTGCTCGGCCAGTTGGCCGCGCTGCTCGTGGCGGTCGCCTTCGTGCTCGTCGCGCTCCAGGCGATGAATCAGGGCCTGCTGTCGCGCTTCATGGGCTACCTGGGCATGTTCGCCGGAGCCCTGTTTCTGTTTCAGATCACCCAGGTGCCGATTGTCCAGGCCTATTGGCTGTTCGCCGTGGGCTATCTGATCTCCGGGCGCTGGCCGAGTGGGGTTCCGCCCGCCTGGCGCTCCGGGCGCTCCGAGCCGTGGCCGTCGAGCGCCGAGATGCGGACCCGCCGGGCGGCGGCGGCCGGCGCCGGTGCCGGCGGTCGGGCTGGCGGCGGCGGGGGCCGTTCCGGCGCCTCCGCCGGCAATGGCCGCGCCGGCGCAGGCGCCTCCGGTGCCGGGCGTGGCGGCGGCGGCCTGGGTGGCCTGGGCGGCCTGTTCAGCCCTCGGCCCAAGCCGGCTCCCGAGCCCCCGGCCGGCGCTCCCGCCGGGGACAGCCGGACCCGGGCCAACACGCCGAAGCGCAAACGCAAGCGGCGCAACTAGCGCGTTCCCGCGAGCCCGCCGTGGCCGGTCCGACCGGTCGGCACTCCGGGCGGACGCCGTTCATCGCCCCATATGCGCCGTTCGGCGGTCCAGACGCGCCGTTCACCGATCCGGGCTTGTGCCGCCGCGCACGAGTGCGAGCGTGTGCGCGTCCCCATCGTCCATAAGGAGGAGTGATGGCAGCAACAAACTTGCCTCGGGAAGCGGATGTGCGTCCCGCCGCCGAGGAGACAGGCGGACGCCTGGCCGGCTGGTCGCCGGCGGACCCGGGGCCCCTGGGGCTCGCCGCGTTCGCCACGACCACGTTCATCCTCAGCATGATCAACGCCAACCTGGTCGGCGGCGGGATCGCCACCGCATCAGGCATCGTGGGCGGGATGGCCCTCGCCTACGGGGGTATCGCCCAGTTCGCCGCGGGGCTGTGGGAGTTCCGGACGGGCAACACGTTCGGGGCCACCGCGTTCTGCTCGTTCGGCATGTTCTGGGTCTCGTTCTGGTTCCTGCTGCGTTTCGGCGCGGCGACGATTCCGCTCCACAATCTGTTCAGCGCCGTCGGCCTGTACCTGTGGGCGTGGGGAATCTTCACCGCCTACATGTTCGTCGCCTCGCTGCGGACCACCGGCGCGGTCGCCGCGGTCTTCCTGCTCCTGGCGATCACGTTCATCGTGCTCGGCATCGGGAACTCGGCGCTGGCCGGCACGCACAGCGTGACCAACGGCACCATCAAACTGGGCGGCTGGATCGGCCTGGCTACGGCGGTCGTCGCCTGGTATGCCTCGTTCGCCGGGGTGGTCAATTCAACCTGGGGACGCAGCGTCTTCCCGGTGTTCCCGCTGAACCGCTCGTAGTACCGGTTGTGACGTAGTCGATCCCACCGCGGTGACGGGGTGGGGTACAACTAACACCAGAGGAGCCGCGCATTCGCGGCCAGCACGAGCGCCGGCAGACCTGCCGGCGCTTAGTGCTGACCTCGGTGCGAAAGCCATAGTTTTCACAAGGAGAGGCTTGCCATGGCAGACACGGCAGCGACCAAGGCGGGTGATGAGACCCTTGAGCAGCATCTCGAGGAGATGCTGGACATCGAGAAGTTCGATCCGCCTGAGTCCTTTCGCGAGCACGCGCTGCTGAACGATCCCAAGGTCTATGAGGAGGCCGAGCAGGATTGGAAGGGCTGGTGGGTCCGGCAGGCCAAGGAACTGCACTGGTTCAAGGAACCGACCAAGGACCTCAACGACTCCAACCCGCCGTTCTACAAGTGGTTTGAGGACGGGACGCTCAACGCCTCCTACAACTGCCTGGACCGTCACGTCGAGGCCGGCCGGGGCGACAAGATCGCCTATCACTGGCACGGCGAGGAGGGGGAGACGCGAGACCTCACCTACGCCGACCTGCACCGCGACGTCCAGCGGTTCGCCAACGCGCTGAAGGACATGGGCATCAAGAAGGGCGACGTGGTGGGGATCTACCTGCCGATGATCCCCGAGGTCGTGGTGGCCATGCTCGCCTGCGCCCGGATCGGCGCTCCGCACAACGTCGTGTTCGGGGGCTTCTCGGCCGACTCGGTCAAGGAGCGGATGGAGTTCTCCGAGGCCAAGGCGCTGATCACCGTCGACGGCGCCCGGCGCAAGGGGAAGACCGCTCCGATCAAGCAGCAGGTCGACAAGGTGATGGGCGACCTGGACACGCTGGAGCACATCATCGTGGTCAAGTCCACGAACGCCGACTGCGAGATGCAGCCGGGGCGCGACGTCTGGTACCACGAGATCTGCGACGCCGCCGATCCCGAGTGCCCGGCGGAGGAACTGGACGCCGAGCATCCGCTCTACATCCTGTACACGAGCGGGTCGACGGCCAAGCCCAAGGGCATCCTGCACACCACCGGCGGCTATATGACCGGGGTGAGCGCCACCCACCGGTACGTGTTCGACCTGAAGCCCGATGAGGATGTCTACTGGTGCGCGGCCGACGTCGGCTGGGTCACCGGCCACTCCTACATCGTCTACGGGCCGCTGTGCAACGGGGCCACCTCGGTCATGTGGGAGGGGGCGCCTGACTACCCGCACAAGGGCATCTGGTGGGAGCTGATCGAGCGCTACGGCGTGACGATCTTCTACACCGCGCCGACGGCGATCCGGGCCTGCATGAAGTGGGGCGCGGACCTCGTGGCCAAGCACAACCTGGACAAGCTGCGACTGCTGGGAACCGTCGGCGAGCCGATCAATCCCAAGGCGTGGCTGTGGTACTACTCGGTGGTCGGCGGCGAGCGGTGCCCGGTCGTCGACACCTGGTGGCAGACCGAGACGGGGGCAATCATGATCACCCCGCTGCCGGGGATTGTCTCGGCCAAGCCGGGATCGGCCACCCGGCCGTTCCCCGGGATCAAGGCCGACGTCGTCGACGAGCGGGAGGGCAAGTCGCTGGCCGAGGGGCAGGGGCTGTTGGTGCTCCAGCGCCCGTGGCCGTCGATGCTCCGCACGCTCTACAAGGAGGAGGACCGGTTCGTCGAGACGTACTTCGCCCGCTTCGGCACGGAGACGTATCTGGTCGGCGACGCCGCCCGCAAGGACAAGGACGGGTACTTCTGGATCATCGGCCGCATCGATGATGTGGTCAACGTCTCCGGGCATCGCCTGTCGACCGCGGAGGTGGAGTCGGCGATCGTCTCGCACCCCAAGGTCGCCGAGTCGGCGGTCATCGGCCAGTCCGACGAGGACACCGGCCAGGCGATCTGCGCGTTCGTGACCCTCGAGGGCGACCTGGAGGGCTCCGACGCGCTCGTCGAGGAGATCCGCGGCCGGGTGGCCGAGCGGATCGGCAAGTTCGCCCGGCCCAAGCGGATCATCTGGGCCGACGACCTGCCCAAGACCCGCAGCGGCAAGATCATGCGGCGGTTGCTCCGCGACATCGCCGAGGGCCGGGCGCTCGGCGACGTCACCACGCTGCGCGATCCGACCGTGATGGCGCAGCTGGAGGACAAGATCAAGGAGGAGCAGGCGGCGGAGAGCTGACGCCCCGGCGGATATCCCAGGCGCGGGCCTGCCGTGAGCCCGCGCCTGGCCGCCGAGCGCGTGCCCGTGTGCGTGGGCTAGACGCTGAGCCGCCGGCTCAGGTCGGCGGCGTGGCGGCGAGCCACGGGGATCGCCTGCCCGTCGCCGAACGCCAGCTCCGCCGTTCCGCCCAGCAGCGGCCGCAGCTCGACCGCGTTGCGCAGGTTGGCCACGTACTGGCGGTGGACGCGGACAAAACCGAACGGCTCCCAGCGCCGCTCTATCTCGGACAGCGTCGAGCGCAGCAGGTAGCGCCCGTCGGCGGTGACGATCCGGACGAAGTCGCCGTAGGACTGGACGTACAGGATCGCGCTGCGCGCCAGCAGCCGGGTCGAGCCCCCGTGCAGGTTGGCCACGGCGATCATCTCGTGGTCATCGCCGGCCGAGGGCCGGGTCGGGACCGCGGGCTCGCCCGCCGCCCCGGACTCGATCGCCGCCGCCACCCGAGCGATCGCCTCCTCGACGCGTCGTCGTCCCACCGGCTTACGCAGGTAGTCGAGCGCATTGAGCTCGAACGCGTCGACGGCCGCGCTGTCGTACGCGCTGACGAACACCAGCTGCGGCGGGGAGGCGAACCGGCGCAGGACCCGGCCGAGCTCCAGGCCGTCGAGGTCGGGCATCCGGACGTCGAGGAAGATCGCGTCGTAGGCCTGCGCCGATGCCTTGATCAGAGCCTCGTGTCCGTCGTAGGCGCATTCCACCTCGCGCACCACCGGCGAGTTGCGCAGCATCCTGGCCAGGTCCTCGAGCTGGGTGCGCTCGTCGTCGACGGCCAGAATGGTGAGCTGGTCGTCGCTCACGACTCGCCGCCCGCGGCCAGCGCCGGCTGCGACGCAGTGGCGGCGCCCGGTTCGGCGCCGCTCAGGTTGGGCACGGTCATGATCACCGTCGTACCCACGTCGACCTCGGACTCGACGCGCAGCGCGTAGCGCTCGCCGAACGTCGCGCGCAGACGCGCGTCGACGTTGGACAGGCCGATCCCGCCCCCGGCGCCGGCCAGGACGACCGGCACGCGCTCCGGCTCGATCCCGCAGCCGTCGTCGGAGACGCGCAGCTCCACCTCGGCGCCCACCACGCGGGCCTCGATGCGCACCCGGCCCGTGCCGGCCCGCCGCTCCACGCCGTGGCGCACCGCGTTCTCGACGAGCGGTTGCACCGACATCGCCGGGACCACCGCGCCGGATGCCTCGGCCGGGATGTCGATCGTCACCTGCAGGTGATGGAAGCGCGCCCGCTCGAGGCGCACGTAGCGCTCGACGTGGTCCACCTCCTCGGCCAGGGTCACGTACGACCGGCCGTCGCGGAACAGGTAGCGCGTGAACTCCGAGAAATCGATGAGCAGCTCTCGCGCCTCGTCTGGGCGATCGTGGATGTTGCCGGCCACGGCGGCCAGTGCGTTGTAGATGAAATGCGGCGAGATCTGGGCCCGCAGGGCGCGCAATTCGGCCCGGGCGAGACGCTCCTCCTGCTCGGGCAGAACCGACAGCTCGATCTGGGCCGACACCAGGCTGGCCGTCTGCGCCACCACGCGCAGCTCGCCGCTGCTCGGCCGGCCGATGGCGCGATAGAAGGTGATGAGCGTGCCGGCGCGCCGCCCCTGGACGATCAGCGGGGCCAGGACGGCGGCGCGCAGCGGACAGCTCGGATCCGAGGACACCAGCCGCGGCACGATGTGCATGCGATCGTCCGGTGTGCGCTCCAGCAACCGGGAGAGGAGGTCCCCCGGGCGCACCTGCTCGCGCCCCTCGCCCTCGATGGCCAGCACGGAGCGCGTGTCCGCCAGCGCGATCGCCGCGGCGCCGGTCAGCGCTCGGAGGTGGGGAACCGCCCGCGCGGCCGTGGTCATCGTCAGCCCTCGCCGGAGGTGCGGGAGCGTCGCCGTGGCGGCGTGCAGCGCCGACTGCATGCCGAGCGCCTCGGGAGTCCCGGACGAGGACCGAGCGCCGCGGCTCAACCGCCAGGCGGCGATCAGGACCACCGCCACCACGATCCCAGCCAACACTCCGAGTGTCAGGTGCATGGTGCGGGGTTAAGCCTAACCACCGTCCCGACGGGCTCTCAACGACCGGGGGATCGCCGCCGATACATCCATGTGTCCATGCAGTCCAGCCTCGCCCTGGCGCCGGCGCTCCCCGCCGAGGAGCGCCTCGCCCACCTCGCCTATCACGATCCGCTGACCGGGCTGCCCAACCGTGCCCAGCTCGCCGATCGGCTCGCGGCGGCGCTGGTGCGGGCGCAAGAGACGGGCGCCGTCGTGCTCCTGTCCATCGACCTGGACGATTTCAAGCTGGTCAACGACGGCCTGGGGCACGCCGCCGGCGACGAGCTCCTGCGCCAGCTGGCGCTCCGGCTGGACGGCGTCCGGCGCTCGGCCGACCTGCTGGCCCGCCAGGGCGGCGACGAGTTCATCCTGCTCGTCGAGCTGCCGCGTCGCGACGACGCCGCCGGCACCGCGGCCGCCATCGCCCGCCGGATCGCCGAGGCGCTCGAGCCGCCGTTCGTGATCGCCGACGCCGAGCTGCGCATCGGCGCCAGCGTCGGCGCCGCCCTGTACCCCGGCGACGCCGCGGACGCCGAGAGCCTGCACCGCCACGCCGATTCGGCGCTCTACCGGGCCAAGGAGAACGGGGGCGGGTTTGCCGCCTACCGCCCGGGGGCGACCGATCCCCTGGCCCGCCTCTCGCTGGCGGCGGCGTTGCGCCGCGGGCTGAGCGAGAACGCGCTGTCGCTGCACTACCAGCCCGTGTTCCGCCTGCCGGCGCTGGAGATGATGGGGGTCGAGGCCCTCATCCGCTGGGAGGACCCCCTCCGGGGTCCGGTCCCCCCGGCCGAGTTCATGGAGGTGGCCGAGAAGACCGGGGTGATCCACGCGCTCGGCGATTGGGTGATTGGAGAGGTGTGCCGCCACGTCCGCGCCTGGGACGCCGAGGGGCTCCATCCCAACATCGGCCTCAACATCTCCCCGCGGCAGCTGCAGCGCGCCGGCTTCGCCGGCGACTTCGCGGGAACCGTGGCCGCGGCGGGCATCGATCCCCGCCGGGTCATCCTGGAGCTGACCGAATCGGCCTGGATGCTCGAGGCCTCCCGGACGCTGCCGGCGCTTGAGCAGCTGACCGGCGCGGGGTTCGCCGTCGCCCTGGATGACTTCGGGGCCGGCTACTCGTCCCTGTCGCGCCTGCGCCGCCTGCCGGTGGCCGTGATCAAGATCGACCGCTCGTTTCTCGTCGACCTGCCGGACGATCCCCAGGCGGCCGCCGTCGTGGAGGCCATCCTGGCCCTGGCCACCGCCTGCGGGTGCGACGTCGTCTGCGACGGGGTCGAGAGCGACGCCCAGCTCGGCTTCCTGTGCGAGCGTGGCTGCCGGCTGGCCCAGGGCCGGGCTCTCGGCCGGCCTCAGCCGGTGGACGAGATCACCGAGCTGATGCGAACCCGGCTGGTCTCCGAGCGTCGCCGGTAGGACGGACGGTCGCCGCTTACCCTTTCCCCGCACGCGGGTCATCGGTCATGATGGCCGTATGAGCTCCATCACCTCCTACGAACAGGCCTGCGCGGAGCACCGCTGGGTCGTCCCTGACCGCTACAACATCGCCGCCGACGTGTGCGACCGCCACCCGCGGGACAAGCCGGCGATGATCCACGAGGACTTCAACGGCAACATCCGCCGGCTGACCTGGGGCGAGATCCAGGATCTGGCCAACCAGTTCGCCAACGTCCTCGTCGCCCACGGGGTGGAGCCCGGGGACCGGGTGGCCATGCTCCTGCCGCCCACGCCGGAGACCGCCGCGGCGTTCTTCGGCACCTGGAAGGCGGGCGCGATCCTGCTCTCCATGTCGATCCTCTACGGCGACGACGGCATCCGCCACCGGCTGACCGACTCGGGGGCCAAGGTCCTGGTCACCAACCAGGCCAATGCCGACCGGATGGAGCGGTCGCTGGTGGAGCAGCTGCTGATCCTCGACGACGAGCTGCTGGCCAGCGCCTCGACCGCGTTTCAGACCGCCGACACGGCCGCCGACGACCCGGCGCAGCTCTACTACTCGTCCGGCACGACCGGGCTGGCCAAGGGGATCCTCCACGCCCACCGGTACATCCTGGGCCACGAGGAGTTCGTCTACTGCCATGACGTCCAGGACGGCGAGCTGTTCCACGGCATGGGGGAGTGGGCCTGGGCGGCCGGGATCGCGCCGCTCCTGGGCCCCTGGCGCTACGGCGCGGTGCAGGTCGTCTATCAGCGCGAGGGCGGCTTTGACCCGGCCAAGCAGTTGGACTTCCTCTCCCGCCACGAGGTCACCAACGTGTTCGGCACGCCGACCGCGATCCGCTCGATGATGTCGATCGGCGACGCCGGCACCCGGTACCCGCAGAAGTTCCGGATCGTGTGCTCGGCCGGCGAGCCGCTCAACCCGGAGGCCATCCGCTGGTTCCGGGAGCAGTTCGGCGTGACCGTGCTGGACTTCTACGGTCTCACCGAGTCCTACCCGTTGTGCGCCAACTTCCCGTTCATGGAGGTGCGCGAGGGGTCGATGGGCAAGCCGATGCCCGGCTGGGAGGTGCAGATTCTCGACGAGGACGAGCGGCCGGTGGCGTCCGGCGAGCGCGGCGAGATCTGCCTGCGGGCGCGGTCGAACCCGCACTACCCGCTCGGGTACTGGAACCGTCCGCCCGAGGACACCGAGGAGGTGTTCGGCGGGGACTGGTTCCACACCAAGGACGCGGCCAGCACCGACCCGGACGGCTACTTCTGGTACGAGGGCCGGGCCGACGACGTCATCATCTCGGCCGGCTACCGGATCGGCCCGTTCGAGGTGGAGTCGGCCTGCCTGGAGCACCCGGCGGTGGCCGAGGCGGCGGCCGTGGCGGTCCCGGACGAGCGGCGCGGCAACGTGGTCAAGGCGTTCGTGGTCCTGGCCGCCGGCAACGAGCCGTCCGAGGCCCTGGCCGACGAGATCAAGGCGTTCGTCCGCGACCACCTGTCGGCCTACGCCTACCCCCGCCTGATCGAGTTCGTCGACGACCTGCCCAAGACGCTGACCGGCAAGATCCGGCGGATCGAGTTGCGCCAGCGCGAGCAGGAGCGCAGCCGGGTCTGACGTCGCACGTCCAGTCAACGCCCAAGACCTCGCGCGGCCTGCACAACCTGTGGTACGTGTTCCTCGGTTGCGGCGGTGCCGCGGTCGGGACCCGGCGCTCCGTCGCACCAACCACCCACCCGGCGCGGGAGACCGCGTCGGGTCGACCTGGCTCAGCCCCGCCGGGCGGCCGTGCGCATCTCCGACAGGATGCGCTCCAGGCGCGGCTCGGTCTCGGTGTCGACGTGGGTCATCGCCGCGGCGACCGCCGGGTGGACGGC
>JBPYFQ010000118.1:0-33625 GCA_051985625.1 Solirubrobacteraceae bacterium | reverse complement strand
ACGCCGACCGGGTTGAGCTATGCCTGTTCGATGACGACGGCGCCGAGCACCGGATCAACATCTACGACCGGACCAACCATCAGTGGCACGTCTACGTCCCGGGCGTCGGCCCCGGCCAGCGGTACGGATACCGCGTCCGCGGGCCCTACGCCCCCCAGGACGGCCACCGGTTCAACCCGGACAAGCTGCTGATCGACCCGTACGCCAAGGCGATCGACGGCGGCGTCGACTGGCGGGCGGCGAGCACCCTGCCCTACGTGGCGGATGGCTCCGAGGACGCCGACCTGCACATCGACCCGTCCGACGACGCCGCCGCCATCCCCAAGAGCGTCGTCGTCGACCCCGCCTTCGACTGGGGCGAGGACCGCCTGCTCGGCCGCCGCTGGTCGGAGACGATCATCTACGAGACGCACGTCAAGGGCTTCACCATGCGCCACCCGGACGTGCCCGCCCCGCTGCGCGGGACGTACGCCGGGCTGGCCTCCGAGCCGGCCATCGCCTACCTGACCGACCTGGGCATCACAGCGGTCGAGCTGCTGCCCGTCCATCACATCGCCGACGAGAGCTTCCTGATCGACAAGGGGCTTTCGAACTACTGGGGTTACAGCTCGATCGGCTACTTCGCGCCCCACGCCGCCTACAGCGCGTCGGGGACCCGCGGCGAGCAGTTGCACGAGTTCAAGGCGATGGTCAAGGCGCTGCACGCGGCCGGGATTGAGGTGATCATGGATGTGGTCTACAACCACACCGCCGAGGGCAACCACCTGGGGCCGATGCTCTCGTTCAAGGGCATCGATAACGCCAGCTACTACCGGCTGATGCCGGACGATCCCCGGTACTACATGGACTTCACCGGGACCGGCAACAGCCTGAACCACGTCAACCCCAACACGTTGCGGCTGGTGATGGACTCGCTGCGCTACTTCGTCCTGGAGTGCCACGTGGACGGCTTCCGGTTCGACCTGGCGGCCACGCTGGCGCGGGAGTTGTACGACGTCGACCGGCTGTCGGGCTTCTTTGACGTCATCCACCAGGACCCGATCCTGTCCGGCGTCAAGCTGATCGCCGAGCCGTGGGACGTCGGCCCGGGCGGCTATCAGGTCGGCAACTTCCCGGTCCTGTGGACCGAGTGGAACGGCGAGTACCGGGACAGCATCCGCGACTTCTGGCGCGGCGAGACGCCCGCCGCCCAGTTCGCCCAGCGGCTGACCGGGTCAGCCGACCTGTACGCCGAGGACGGCCGCCGCCCAGTGGCCTCCATCAACTTCATCACCGCCCACGACGGCTTCACCCTGCGCGACCTCGTCTCCTACAACGACAAGCACAACGAGGCCAACCTGGAGGACAACCGCGACGGCACCGACGACAACCGCGCGTGGAACTGCGGGGTGGAGGGAGAGACCGACGACGCGGACATCAACGCTCTGCGGGCTCGCCAGCAGCGCAACTTCCTGACCACGCTGCTGCTCTCGCAGGGGGTGCCGATGCTGCTCGGCGGCGACGAGTTCGGCCGCACCCAGCACGGCAACAACAACGCGTGGTGTCAGGACAACGAGATGTCCTGGTTTGACTGGGACGAGTTCGACTCCGGTCTGCACGACTTCGTGCGGCAGGTCATCCGCCTGCGCCGGCACGAGCCGGTGTTCCGGCGGCGGGACTTCTTCGTCGGCGATCCGGGCAGCTCCGGATTGGCGGACGTCATGTGGCTGCGGCCCGACGGCGAGGAGATGACCGACGAGGACTGGGAGCGCGGCGACGCCCACGCGCTCGGCGTGTTCCTCAACGGCGAGGAGATCCCCAACCACGATCGCGAGGGCAACCCGATCGAGGGCGCCTCCTACCTGATGCTGTTCAACGCCCACCACGAGCCGGTGCAGTTCGAAGTCGCCCCAGGGCTCGGCTCGGCCTGGACGACCGTGGTGAGCAGCGATTCCGAGGACGAGGACCGGCGCACCCATCGCGCCGGCGAGCGCCTCCAGATCACCTCCCGGTCGGTGCGGATCCTGCGGCGGCAGAGGTAGAGCGGGCCGGTCGCAGCCGCTCCGCGGAGACGTCGTCGAGCAGCCCCACCGAGCGCGGTGCCTGCGCGGACGCGCCGGTCCCCAGAAGCACCGCCCCGCCGGGCCAGTAGCCGTGCGGGGGCGTGGCGCCGTCGACGAGCAGGGGCTCATACAGCCAGGAGCCGGTGTTGAGGTAGCGCGTCCCGTTCTCCGCCGGCCAGCGCTCGCCGTCGATCGGGCCCCGGCGATGGACGTGGCCGAACAGGACGACGTCGGCCTCGATCCCGAGGCGCATCACCACCTGCGCCATGGCCGGGACCCCGGCGTGGCGCATCTGGGCGTCGAGCAGCCCGGCCGCCATCTGGGCCAGCCCGGTCCGATCGAGCAGGCGGAACACCGGGGGCAGGAGCACGCCCCGCAGCAGCCGGGTCAACCCGGTCACGATCGTGCCGACGGGGCGCGTGGCCAGTCGCTCCGGGAGGGACTCGCCCGGTCGCCGCCCCTGTCCCCGTCGCCGGCGTCGTCGCTCATAGTCGAACGGCTCGACCCGGGCGCCGTGGCGGCGCCGCGCGCCGGGGCGCAGCAGCCCGACGGACGACTCGGGGACCAGGTGATGGTCGAGGTAATGGCCGTGCATGGCCCAGATCCCGTCAGCGAGCCAGACGCCCGGATAGGCCACGCGGGTGCGGGCGGGCCGCAACCAGTCGACGACGCGCTCCAGCGCCGGGCTGGCCGTGGGGGGGACCTCGGCGCTGATCCCCAGCTCCGGCCCCTGCGCGAGCGCCCAGCGACGGGCCAGCGGCGCGTCGTGGTTGCCCGGAACGACGATCACCTCGCGCTCTGGACCCAGCCGCCGGCCGAGGGCGCGGAGGACCGGCTCGGCGGCCGCCATCGACCGCTCCGGGCGGCGGTTCATCAACTCCACGGTGTCGCCGAGCAGGACCAGCCGGTCGACGCCGGCCACGACCTCCAGCAGCCGGTCGCGCGCCGCCGCCCGCCGCAGGACGTCGTTCCCGGCGCGGTTGCCCAGGTGCAGATCGGAGATGACGAGCGTCCGCACGGCGGCCGACGATAGCCGGGGCCGGCCGCCGGCCCTGCCGGCCAGCCCGGCCGAAACGCGTCCTCTACGCCGTGACCAGCGACTCGAACGTCAGCGGCACGCCCCGGGCGACGACGAGCACCGGCGCGGTTGCCTGCTCGATCGCATTGCGGGCGCTGGAGGTGATCATCACCCGTCCCAGGCGGGCCTCGCGGCGGGAGCCGACGACGATCAGGTCGACCCCGCGGTCGGTGTCGACCACGCGCGCGTCAAGCCGGCCGGCCAGCGAGAACGCCGTCTCGATCGCCGCCTCGTCGGCCGTCCCGCGCAGCACGCCGATCGTTCGCACGGATGGCTCGGCCACCTCGGCGTACCCCGACGGGGCCAGGGCCAGCGCGGCCGGGCCGCCCTCCAGCAGGGTCTGGGCCGAGCCACCGACGGCGATGTGGCCCCGCGGGGTCCGGTAATCGGACCCGAACACGATCAGGTTGGCCTCATCCCGTTCAACCAGCCAGGCGAGCCCCTGGCCGGTGGACGGGCTGACGACGACCCGGCGCTCGACATAGGTGTCGTCCAGCGACCGGGCACCGCGGTCCAGCAGCAGGTCGGCCTCCAGTTGGGAGAACAGCTCCGTGTCGGGTCGGCGATGGGTGGCGTGCCGGACGTAGGCGAGGGTCAGTTGGGCGCCGGCGTCGCGCAGGAGGCGTCCGAGCATGAGCGCGTCGTGGTCGTTTTGGGTGTCGTCGTACGAGACGATCGCGTGGGGTGCCATCGAACCGCTCTCCTGTCTGAAATGCCCGGTACTCCGGAAGATTCGGGGTGAGGGTCGCAGGATCCTGGTCATCAGCACTAGTGAAGTTCTTCATGGCCTATATAAGATGTGCTAATGCTGAACTTGGGCCGGCTGCAGGTCCTGTGCGAGGTGGTCAGCCGGGGGTCGTTCTCGGCCGCGGCCGACGCGCTGGACTACACCCAGTCGGCGGTCTCGCAGGCGGTCGCCCGGCTGGAGGCCGAGACGGGCGCGACGCTCGTCATCCGCGACCGCCGGGGAATCCGACCGACCGCGGCCGGCGCGACCCTGGTCACCCACGCCGAGGCGATCTTCGCCCAGGTCGAGGCGGCCGAGGCCGACGTGGCCGCCGTCCTGGGGATCCGCGCCGGCCGGCTGCGGGTCGCCTCGTTCCCGTCGGCGGGGGCGACGCTCATGCCGCTTGCCGTCGCCGCGTTCCGGCGGGCGCACCCGGACGTGGCCCTCACGCTGGCCGAGGGCGAGCCCGAGGAGATCGGCCCGCGGCTCCGCGCCGGCGAGTTCGACCTCGCCCTCCTGTTCGAGTTCCCCGGCGTCCAGCCCCGGCGGGAGCGCCCCGGCGCCGGCCTGCGCTCGGTCACCCTGCTGGAGGATCCGATGGACGTCGCGCTCCCCGCCGAGCACCCGCTGGCGTCCGCGCCGGCGCTGACGCTGGCGGACTTGCGCGCCCAGCAGTGGGTCCAGACCTCGGCCGACAGCCCGTGCGCGCGCCACGTCGTGCGGTCCTGCCTGGCCGCCGGGTTCGAGCCGGACGTGGCGTTCGAGTCAGACGACTACGACACCGTCCAGGGGCTCGTCGCGGCCGGGGTCGGGGTGGCCCTGATCCCCCGGTTGGCGCTGACCCACGTCCATCCCGGGATCGTGGTTCGCGCGCTGGCGCCCTCCAGCCCCACCCGGCTGGTCACGACGGCCACCATGTCCGGCCCCGGGGTGGCTCCGGCGGCGAAGTCGATGATCAGCCTGCTGATGGACGTCGCCCGCCGCTACACGACCCCGGCGGCGGCCTGAGTGCTAGGACCGCGCCGCCACCGCCCGGCCGAGTTCGTCCGCGCGCGCTCCGACCACCAGCGGGCGCAGCGCCCTGACCAGCGGGCGGGCGGCGAACGGGACCGGGCCCGGGTCGACGCTGAGCCGGTACGTGGCCCGGGTCCGCCGATCGGGAAGCTCCTCGAGCTCCCAGATCGCCTCCATCGCGTCGACGTCGTCTGACTCCAGCCGCGTGACCGTCAGCCGGCGCGGCGGGTCATAGGCGACCCGGACGCGGCATCGCACCTTCGTCACCCGGGCGTCGCTGACGGTGTCGCACACCACCGGACGCCCCTCCGCGTCGCGCTCCAGCACCTCGACTCGCTCCAGTCCGCCCTGCCACTCCGGCGCCTGGTCGAGCGCCTGCACCACCTCCCAGCAGCGGTCGATGGGGGCGTCGATGTCGGCCGTGGATGAGCCGCTGAGGACGGTCATCGCCGAGCGGCCACCTTGGCGCCCAGCCGGCTCCGGCCGGCGTCGGAGTCGGTCACGCTGATCGCCAGCCCCAGCCGGCGGCCGCTCCGGACCGCGTGCGCCACCCGGCCGCCGACCTGTCGCAGCGCCGGCGGCCTCAGCGAGATCCGCAGGCGGCCGATCGGCGAGCGCGGCACGATCGTGATCGTCCGGCCGCGCTTGACCGACGCGGTGAACCGGAGCCGGGCCGGGTGCCGCCCCGTCGTCCGGACCGACACGCCGCGCCGGGGGCGGCCCAGGCGAGCACGCAACCGCAGCCCGCTCGGCAGCGTCACGGCGATCGCCCGGAACGGCGGAGCGTCGCGGGCGGCGGTCAGCGTGAAGGACAGGTCGGCGCCGCCGTGCGGCGCAGTGACCAGCGACACCCGGGTCAGCCGGGGCGCGCCGCCGATGATCCAGGCCAGGCTGGCCGAGCCCGTCGCCTGCTGGCCGTCGCGGGCGGTCAGGTCCACCAGGTAGCGGCCGCGCCGCGTCGGGTGGCCCCTGATCACCCCGGTCGCCTGGTTCAGCTTCAGCCCGGGGGGCAGCCCGGCGGCGCCGAACGTGAGGCGCTGGCCGGGCACATCGGTGGCGTGCAGGCGCAGCGAGACCGCCGCGTGGACGGTGGAGCGCTCGGCCCCCGGCGCGACCAGGTGCACGGTGTCGGCGCACAACTGCCCGATGAGCGTCGAGGCGTTCGGCGTTCCCAGCCCGGTCACCGGGTCATAGCCGGGCACGGCGGCGTACTTGCCGCCGTTCGTGCCCGTGTAGTCGTTCTCGCCGGTCCTGACGTCGTTGAACGCGGCCGCATAGGCGCCGGCGGCGCTGCGGTACAGCGCCGGGTTGGCGTAGCCGACCGGGGACCCCGCGCAGGCCGGGGAGCCGTCGGCGAGCGCCAGCAGCGCGGCCCACAGCGGCGCCGCCGCGCTCGTTCCGCCGATGCCCTGCCAGCCGGCCGGCTGCCCCGCCTCGCTGCCGCTGCCGTTCCAGTAGTAGAGGTAGCCGGTGCTGGGGTCGGCGTCGGCGGCGACGTCGGGGACCGCCCGGCACCAGCCGCCGGTGTTGCCGCAGGCGGCGCCGGCGTCCGCGGCGCTGCGCACTCCGAGGCCGGGCGCGGAGTCGGCCTGCGCGGCCGGCATCGGCCAGAGGCTGGACACGCCGCCCCCGCTGGCGCCCTGCTGCACCCCTTGGGGCAGCGGCAGGCCGCCGGTGTTCCAGACGCTCTCGGTCGGCCGGGGGCCGAGCGCGCTCAGGGTGGTACCGCCCACCCCGGTGACGAACGGCTGGCTGGAGGGATCGTCGACCGCGGGCTGGGTCTGCGGGGGGATCGCCCAGCTGCTGTAGCAGTCCTGGGCGCCGGTGTCGCCGTCGGCGGCGACGATCGACTGGCCCTGCGCGGCCGCCTGCTCGAACAGCGTGTTCTCGGCCAGGGCGGCAGACCGGCCGACCGTCGGCTCGCACTGTCCCCATGAGACGCTGACGACGCGGGCGCGGTCCTGGTTGATGATCGTGCTGAATACGTCGTAGGGCCCGGAACCCGGACCGCCCGCGATGGAGTTCGGCCCCTGATAGACGAGGAGGCGCACGTCCGGGGCGAAGCCGATCAGGTTCTCGATGTCCAGCGCCGCCTCGCCCATGCCCGGACCGGTGCCGGCGCCGCCGTCGACCGGGATGTACGAGATCGCGGCATGGGTGTGGTAGCAGGCCTGGTAGGCGGCGATGTCGCTGGGCGCATTCGGCTCCAGCTCGTACACGGCCACGGTCTGCCCGGCGCCCTCATCCCCGGCGGCGTAGATCCCGGAGAAGCCGTAGGCCGAAGCGATCTGGTCGTCGGTGTGGGCGCCCTGTCCATACGGCGTCGAGGTCGCCTGACTGGCCGCCGGGCACGGTTGCGGTCCGGCGGCCGCCGCGTGGGCGGTGGCGTGCGGCAGCCCGCCCGTGGAGACGGATCCGAGCCCGCCCCCGAGCCCAGCGCCCAGCCGGTTCCGGACGAGCAGCGGCCGCGGTGCCGAGGTCGTGTCCAGGCCGACGACCGCCTGGATGGCGGGGGCGGCGGCGGCCGGGATCGCGGGGGGCGCGCCGGCCGCGATCGCCGTCCGGCGACCCGGCAGCGACAACCGCGTCAGCGAGATGGCGAACGCGCGCTCCACCCGGCCGGCCGGGGCGGTCACCGGGATCGACAGCCCCCCGGCGCTGAGCTTCCCCGGCCTGAGCCCGCGTGCCCGCAGCGCTCGCTCCACCACGCGGACCTGGGCGGCCGTGGGGCCGAACCGCCGCGCGAACCGAGCGGGGGTCAGATAGTCCCGGTACCGGAGCGATCCCGGCGTCGACACGGCCCGGGCGAACGCGGCCAGGGCGCCCGGGTCACGCGGGCGCAGGGTGACGGTGATGTGGAGCCGCTGGGCGGGCGCCACCGGCCCGTGGAACACGGCGCCGGGCGGGAGGGCCGGCCGGGGACCGACGCGCACCAGCGTGGCGCCCGCACGCCCGGCCGCCACGGCCAGGCAGACGGCGGCAGCCAGCGCCAGGCACACGAATGCCCGCGCAGCCACCTCCGGTGTCCGGAAGCCTCCCGCCACGATCGACGCAGCCTATTTGTTTGAGTGCTGCGAGGCCGCACCCCGTGCATCGCTGCTTGACTCCATCCCTGTGACGACCCCGCAGCGGCTCCTGTTCGGCGAGGTGGCCGACCTTTACGACCGCCACCGCCCCTCGTATCCGGCGGCGCTCGTCGACGACCTGCTCGCCGAGGCCGCCATCCGGGAGGGACAGCGGGCCATCGAGGTCGGCGCCGGCACGGGCAAGGCGACCGAGCGGTTCGCTGCCCGCGACACCGCGGTGCTGGCGGTCGAGCCGAGCCCGGAGATGGCGGCGCTGGCGCGCCGACGCTGCGCGCCCTACCCGCGCGTGGAGATCGTGGAGTCCGACTTCGAGGCGCTCGACCTCCAGGGCGAGACGTTCCCGCTCCTGTACGCGGGGCAGGCCTGGCATTGGGTCGATCCCGCCGTCCGATATCGGAGGGCGCGGGCGGCGCTCACCGCCGGTGGGCTGCTCGGCGTGTTCTGGAACCGCCCGGCCTGGGGGTCGACCGACCTGCGGGCCGCCCTGTCCACCGTGTACCGCCGCCACGCGCCGGACATGGCGCCTGACAGCCCGATGCACCCGGACAACCCCTCGCCCGAGGGCGACGAGGACTGGCCGGGGGAGATCGCCGCGGTCCCCGAGTTCTCCGATCCGCAGGTCCGGTTCTACCCCTGGAGCCAGGACTACAGCGCCGAGGACTACGCGGGTCTGATGAACACGCTCTCGGACTTCCAGCGGCTGGAGCCCGACCGTCGGGCGCGGTTGCTGGAAGCCATCCGGGGCGCGATCGACGACCACGGCGGCCGCCTGAGCATGCCGCTGGTCACCCGGCTGCATACCGCCCGCGCGGCGTGAGAGCGGGCGGCGTCAGAGGTCGAGCGCCTGCACCGCCGACAGGTACCCCTCCGAGTAGGAGGGGAATTGGGCGACGGTCTGACGCAGGGTGTCGACCGGGACCTCGGCCTTGATCGCCAGCACCGCCTGGTGGATCCATTCCGAGGCCAGCGGCGCCACCGCCCAGGCGCCCAGCAGCACCCGGTGTGCCCGGTCGGCCACCACGCCCAGCTTCCCCCGCGGATCCTGCTCGTAGGTGTAGGGCCGCGCGATCGCGTTCGGCAGGTCGATGACCGCGGCGGCCACGTCGTGGCCGGCGTCCCGGGCGCCGGCGGCGGTCAGCCCCACCGCGGCCACCTCCGGGTCGGTGAAGATGACCCGGGGAAGCGCCCGGTAGTCGGCGGCCACGGGCCGGCCGCGCATGTCAGCCAGCGCCACCCGTGCCTGGTACTTGGCCACATGTGTGAACAGCGCCACGCCCGTGCAGTCCCCGGCCGCCCACACGCCCGCGGCCACCCGGCAGTGCTCGTCGACGGGCACGGCGCGCAGATCGCTGTCCAGTCCGATCGTCTCCAGCCCGATGTCACGCGCTCGCGGCCGGCGTCCAACGGACACGATCACGCGGTCGCCGCGCAGTTCGGTCCCGTCGTCGAGCGTCACCACCCGCCCGTCCCCGTCGCGCCGCACGTGAGAGGCCTGCCGGCCGGTGTGCACCTCGACGCCGTCGCGCTCCAGGGAGTCGCGCAGCAACGCGCACACCTCCTCGTCCTCACGGGAGGCCAGCCGGTCCGCTCCCTCCACCAAGGCCACCCGGCTCTTGTACCGGGACAGGAACTGGGCCAGCTCGATGCCCACCGGGCCGCCGCCGATGATGACGACGGTGGCCGGGATCTCATGCAGCGCGGTCGCCTCCCGATTGGTCCAGTAGCCGGCGTCGCTCAGACCCTCGATCGGCGGGATCACCGGATCCGATCCAGTACTGATCAAGATGTGCTTCGCCTCGAACCCGTGCTCGCCGACGCGGAGGCGACCCGGCCCGTCGAGTCGCCCGTCGCCCTTAACCACACGGACGCCCATCTCGTCGTAGCGGGCGACGCGTGCCGAGTCGTCGCCGGCGGAGGTCATGTAATCCCGGTAGCGGTCGAGCGAGGGCCAGTCGAGCGGCGCTTGGCGCACCCCCGCGGCGCGGGCCGATTCGCCGCGCACCTCGGCCGGGCGCAGCAGCGTCTTGGTGGGGATGCACGCCCAGTTGGTGCACTCGCCGCCGATCAGCTCGCGCTCCACCAGCAGCACCCGCCGGCCCTCGGCGACGAGCGCGTAGGCGGCGTGCTCTCCGGCAGGTCCCGCGCCGAGAATCGCCACGTCGAAGCGCTCGGCCATGGCGTCACCCTACTGGAGTTCGCTCAGTCGCCCCAGGAGATGACGCCTGACGGCCGGCCACTCGTCATCGATGACCGAGTAGTAGGCCGAGTCCCGCGGGCCGCCGTCCCGCACGACCATGTGTTTGCGCAGGACGCCCTCGAACGTCGCCCCTAGGGCGAGCAGCGCTCCGCGGGAGCGCTCGTTGCGCGCGTCGGTCTTGAACTCGACGCGGCGCAGGCCGGCGGTCTCGAAGGCGTGGCCGAGCAGCAGTAACTTGGTCTCGATGTTGACCCCGGTCGACCAGGCCGGCCGGGCCACCCATGTCCAGCCGATCTCGGCGCGCAGGTGCTCGAAGCGGAGCTCCATGAAGCGGGTGGAGCCCAGGACCTCGCCGGTCCGGGCGGACAGGATCACGTAGGGCACTTCGCGCTCGGCCCGGGCGCCGGCCAGCGTGGTGGCCAGCCAGTCGTGCAGCGCCTCCCGTGACGACGCCATGTCGACGGGCATCCAGGCGAACATGTCCGGGTCGGTGGCGGCGGCGATCAGCCCCTCCTCGTGCTCGGCGGCGAGGGGTTCGACGACCACCAGGCGCCCCTCAAAGCGCCCGCGCAGGTCGGCGGCGCTGGGACCGGCGGCCGTGTCCATGGCGGGCGACGATACCGCTCCCGACGAATGCCCCGTTACTAGGATCAGCCGCGCCCCCTACCTGAGACGCCCACATGCCCACACTCCTGATCATCATCGCCAGCACCCGCCCGGGCCGCATCGGCCTCCCCGTCGCCAACTGGTTCGTTGAGCGGGCGGCCGCCCACGGCGGCTTTCAGTTGGACGTGGTCGACCTGGCGGAGCTGAACCTCCCGCTGCTCGACGAGCCCAAGCATCCCCGCCTGCGCCAGTACACCCAGGAGCACACCCGCGCCTGGAGCGCCACCGTCGAGGCCGCCGACGCCATCGCGATGGTCACCTCCGAGTACAACTACGGCTATCCGGCGGCGCTCAAGAATGCGATCGACTACCTCCACCACGAGTGGCGCTACAAGCCGGTCGGCTTTGTCTCCTACGGCGGCGTGGCCGCGGGCACCCGGGCCGTTCAGCAGCTCAAACAGGTCGTTGGCGGGGTATCGATGATGCCGGTGCAGGCCGGGGTCAACATCCCGTTCGTCCGCCAGTTCCTCGGCGACGACGGGACGATCACCGGCAACGACGTGATGGTGGAGGCGGTTCCGGCGATGCTCGACGAATTGCTGCGCGTCCAGGAGGCGCTCGCGCCGCTGCGCAGGTGACCGTCCTTCACGCCCTGGCGATCTTCGCGGCGGGGCTGTTCGCCGGCACGATCAACACCGTCGTGGGCAGCGGGACGCTCGTCACGTTCCCCGTCCTGCTGGGGTTCGGCTACTCGCCGCTCGTCGCCAACGTGTCAAACACCGTGGGGCTGGTCCCCGGGTCGGCGTCCGGGGCGTTCGGCTACCGCCGCGAGCTGACCGGCCAGGGGCGCCGGCTGCTCCCGCTGGCGGCGGCGTCGGTGGCCGGCGGCATCGTCGGCGCCGTCCTGTTGCTCAGCCTCCCGCCGGCGTCGTTCGAGGCCGTCGTCCCGTGGTTCATCGGCGTCGCGCTCGTCCTCATCGTCGTCCAGCCGCGCCTGTCCCGCCTGCTGGCCGGCCGGCGCAAGCCGGGCCAGCCCGGCCAGCGTCGCGACGACCGCGCCGGCGGGGTTGCCACGGGCGTGGTGGGGCTGGGCGGCGTGTACGGCGGCTACTTCGGCGCGGCCCAGGGGATCCTCAACCTGGCCGTGCTCAGCCTGTCCCTTGACGATGACCTGCAGCGGCTCAACGCGCTCAAGGTCGTGCTCACCGGGCTGGTCAACCTGGTGTCGGGGATCGTGTTCATCTTCGCCACCCACGTGGCCTGGGCGCCGGCCGGGTTGATCGCCGGCGGGTCGGTGATCGGCGGCGTGTTCGGGGCCCGGGTGGGGAGGCGGCTGCCGCCGCCAGCCCTGCGCGCGGTCGTCGTCGGCGTCGGCATCTGGGCCATCGTCCGTCTGGTGGCCTGAAGCGGTGGCTAGTGCGAGAAGGTGCCGACCAGCCGGGCCTGCTCGATGACGTGGTCCTCGATCTGGTCGAGGAGGGCACGCCGGTCCAACCCGGGCTCCAGGCTGACGTCGTCGTCGAGCGCGTAGACCCAGAAGTAGTAGTGGTGGGTGCCGTGGTCAGGCGGGGGAGCCGGGCCATTGTAGCCCGCGTTGCCCATCGAGTTGACCCCGTTGACGGCCTCGCCCCCGCCCTCCGGCAGGCCATCGGAGTCGCCGGGGATCCCGTAGGCCACCCAGTGGGTGAAGCCGTCGACCAGCGGCGCGTCCGGATCGTGGACGACGATCGCGAACGCCTTCGTCCCCGCCGGCGCGCCTGACCACGTCAGCTCGGGCGAGACGTCCTCGCCATCGCCGCTGTGGCGATCCGGGATGCGCTTGTGGTGGTCGAAGGCCGGGCTGGTCAGCTTCAGATCGGCGACATTCAGTTGTTGTGCCATGTCGGCTGGCCTACCCACGCCGCAGACCGGCGAATCGAAACCGCGGCGGGTAGGGGCGGCACGGGCGGCCCGGCCCCGAGGCCGTTCGAATGCGGCTAGTGGGGCGGGCGCCGCGTGACCGGCTCGCGCCCCGGCGGCTGGGTCGGCGCCGGCCGGGCCCGCATCGCCGGGATCTCCAGCTCCAGCGTCTGGTCCGGCTGCAGTGAGACCGGGTCGCCGTAATGCTCGACGTCCAGGGGCTCGCCGTCCATGAGCGTGTAGCGCGCGTGGTGCGCATCGACCTCCACGCGCAGGCCGCGCCCGAGGAACCACAGCCGGAACTTCAGGCGGGTGATCGCCGACGGCAGGCGGGGCCGGAAGCTGATCTGGCCGGCGTGGTCACGCACCCCGCCGAACCCGCACACCGCGGCGAGCCACGTCCCGGCCACCGACGCGATGTGGATGCCGTCGCGAGTGTTGTGCTCCAGGTCGTCGAGGTCCATGAGCGCCGCCTCGGCGAAGTAGTCATAGGCGAGGTCGAGGTGACCCACCTCGGCGGCAACGATCGCCTGGCCGCAGGCCGACAGCGACGAGTCGCGTACGGTGATCGCCTCGTAGTAGTCGAAGTCCCGCGCCTTCTCGGCCGCGGTGAACGAATCGCCGCACACGAACAGGGCCAGCACCAGATCGGCCTGCTTGCACACCTGCTTGCGGTACAGGTCGAAGTACGGGAAGTGCAGCATCAGCGGGTACTGGTCCGGTCCGGTGTGCTCGAAATCCCACCGCTTGTGATCGAGGAAGCACTCGGCCTGGGGGTGGAGCTGCAGCGCCGTGTCGTAGGGGACGAGCATCTTCTCCGCGGCGTCGCGCCAGCTGGCGGTCTCCTCGTCGTCGACGCTCAGCTCGGCGGCACGCTGGGGATGGCGCTCTGCCACGTCCGCGGCGGCCCGGAGATTGCGCTGCGCCATCAGGTTGGTGTAGACGTTGTTGTCGGCCACCGCGCTGTACTCATCCGGCCCGGTCACGCCGTCGATCCGGAACCCCCCGGCGGCGTCGTGATGGCCGAGCGAGCGCCACAGCCGGGCTGTCTCCACCAGCAACTCGATGCCGACGGTCGCTTCGAACTCCGCGTCGTCGGTGGCGTTCTGGTAGCGGACGACGGCGTCGGCGATGTCGGCGTTGATGTGAAAGGCCGCCGTCCCGGCCGGCCAGTAGCTGGAGCACTCCTGGCCGCCGATCGTCCGCCACGGGAACGCGGCGCCCCTCAGGCCGAGCGTGTGGGCGCGCTCCCGGGCGAGGTCGATCGTCGAGTGGCGCCAGCGCAGGGCGTCGGCGGCGGCAAACGGGGCCGTGTACGTGAGCACCGGCAGCACGTACATCTCGGTGTCCCAGAACGTGTGGCCGTCGTAGCCGGGACCGGTCAGGCCCTTGGCCGCGATCGCTCGCTGCTCTCCCCGTGCGCCCGCCTGCAGGGTGTGGAACAGGCCGAAGCGCACCGCCTGCTGCAGCTCGGCGTCGCCCTCGATCTCCACGTCACTGCGGTCCCAGAACACGTCGAGGTACTCGCGCTGCTCGCGGCGCAGGCCGTCCCAGCCGGCGTGCCTTGCCCCGGCCCGGGCGGCCGCGACCTGGTCGCGCAGAGCCGGCGCTGAGCGCTGCGCCGACCAGCCGTAGGCCACCATCTTGAGCACGCGCAGCGGCTTGCCGGGCGCCACGTCGGCGGTGACCAGCATCCGGGCCATGTCCGGGTGGGCCTCGCAGGTCGTCTCGGTGCCCTCCGGGCCCTCCACCAGGTGGTCCATGGCGGCCGCCACCCGCAGCCCGCTCTGGCGGGTGTGGTGGACGAGGACCGCACCCAGGTCCATCGAGTCGTGGATCTCGGTCTCGAGCGGAGCCGAGAGCGCGGCGGCGGCGCGAGGATCATCGGCGGTCGTCGGCACCGACTCGTTGGCGATCAGCTCGGACGTCACGACGACGGGGAACGCCTCGTCGATTGGCTCGACGATGTACTCCATCACCACGACCGCGCGGTGCGTGAAGGAGACCAGCCGGGTGCTGCGGATCCTGACCCGGCGGCCGGTCGGCGACTCCCATTCGACCGTGCGGCGCAGCAGGCCGTCACGGAAATCGAGGACGCGCTCGTGGGCGCGCACGACGCCGTAGCGCACGTCGAACGGCTCGTCCTCGACGAGCAGCCGGATGAGCTTGCCGTTCGTCACGTTTACGACGCTCTGGCCGTCCTCGGGATAGCCGTAGCCGGCCTCGGCGTAAGGGAGGGGCCGGACCTCGTAGAAGCCGCCCAGGTACGTCCCGGGGAGGCCGTTGGGCTCGCCCTCGTCCAGGTTGCCGCGCAGGCCGATGTGGCCGTTGGACAGCGCGAACACCGATTCGGTCTCGGCCAGCCGGTCCACGTCCAGCTCGGTCTCCCGGATCGCCCACGGCTCGACCGGGAATGCCGGCACGTTCTGGATCACGGCAGCAGCTCGGCGAGGTCGGACACCACGATGTCGGCCCCGTGCTCCTTCAGCGCCTCGGCCTGTCCGACCCGGTCGACGCCGACCACGAAGCCGAAGTGGCCAGCGCGTCCGGCCGCCACTCCAGCGAGCGCGTCCTCAAATACGGCCGCCTGGGCGGGCGGCACGCCGAGCGCCCGCGCCCCGGCCAGGAACGTGTCTGGCGCCGGCTTGCCGCGCAGGTGCTGCTGGTCGGCGACGTTCCCGTCGACGATCTCTTCGAACAGGTCGATGATCCCGGCCGACCGCAGCACGTCCTTGGCGTTGGCGCTGGAGGAGACGACGGCGCGCCGCAGGCCGGCGTCGCGGGCCGCCTTGACGTAGCGCACCGAGCCCGCGTAGGGCTCGACGCCCTCCTCCTTGATGAGCTTGAGCGCCAGCGCGTTCTTGCGGTTGCCGATCCCGCAGACCGTCTCGGCGTCCGGAGGATCGTCCGGGCTGCCCTCCGGCAGGGTGATCCCGCGCGACTCCAGGAACGAGCGCACCCCGTCGTAGCGCGGCTTGCCGTCGACGTACTCGTCGTAGTCAGCGACGGGATCGAACTCCTTGAACGGCTCGCCGGTGCGCTGGGCGCGCTCGTGCAGGTAGGCGTCGAAGGTCTGCTTCCAGGCCCGGTCGTGGACCTTCGCGGTCTGCGTCAGGACCCCGTCGAGGTCGAACAGGCAGGCCGTAACTGCGTCGGGGAGGCCAAGCATGGCCCCAACCCTACCCGGGGGTCACCCGGACGCGACGATCGCCGCGCCGAACAGGCAGACGACGTGGAAACTCTGATCGACCATCAGCCGCAGGTGGGGGGCTGGCTCGGGCGAGTGCTTGACCTCCCGCAGCCAGCCGGTCACGAAGCGGCCGTCGTCGACCAGGATGTGCGGGAGGCCGATCAGGGCCGCCGTCGCCGCGGCGCGCACCGGCGTGCGCCCGGCGCCGATCCAGGCCAGCGCCGGCGCGTAGGCCAGGGTGTAGGTGGTGGCGTGGGACATGAGCGCGCGCCGGCCCTCCGGGTCGTTCAGGCCGCGGACCTTGGTCAGCGCCTGCCACTCGGTCTGCAGCAGCAGATCGCCGCCGAGATGGCAGATGAGGAACGCCGCGAACACCGACGGCCATTCCAGCCCGCCGCCCGCGCGGGAGTTGCGGCGTCCGGCGCCGCTGCCGGCAGTGGCGGCGAGCAGCCGTCCAGCCAGACCGCCTCGTCGCCCCGGCCGGTTCGTCCTTCGGCACGCCGAGGAGGTCACCACGTCGGCCCGATTCTAACCCGCGCCCCCGGCCGTCGGAGCCGGGCATCGGCGGGCCCAAGCGGCGCCATCCCACTGGCCGGGCGGCGAACACAGTCCGCGCCGGTCCGGAACCCGGCGCCCCGGGCGACCGCCCAGGAGGCCGATTGTCGTCGGTAACAGGGGGTACACCGACCTACTAGGGACCACGTGGTAGGAACTCTTGAGCGCGTCATTTGTGAGCTACGAAAAGGAGCCCGCTCGTATGGCTGACCAGCCCCCTCGCACCACCACCGACGCCGGCATCCCCGTCGCCAGCGACGAGTTCTCGCTGACCGTCGGTCCCGACGGCCCGATCCTGCTCCAGGACCAGTACCTGATCGAGCAGATGGCCAACTTCAACCGGGAGCGGATCGCGGAGCGTCAGCCGCATGCCAAGGGGGCGGGCGCGTTCGGCGTGTTCGAGACGACAGAGGACGTGAGCGCCTACACCCGGGCGGCCCTGTTCCAGCCCGGCGTGAAAACCGAGATGCTCGCCCGTTTCTCGACGGTGGCCGGCGAGAGCGGCAGCCCGGACACGTGGCGGGATCCGCGCGGGTTCGCGCTGAAGTTCTATACGAGCGACGGCAATTACGACATGGTCGGCAACAACACGCCGGTGTTCTTCGTGCGCGACCCGATGAAGTTCCAGCACTTCATCCGCAGCCAGAAGCGCCGCGCCGACAACGGCCTGCGCGATCACGACATGCAATGGGACTTCTGGACGCTGTCGCCCGAGTCCGCCCACCAGGTGACATGGCTGATGGGCGACCGCGGCATCCCCCGCACCTGGCGCCACATGAACGGCTACTCCAGCCACACGTACATGTGGGTCAACGCCGCCGGCGACAAGTTCTGGGTCAAGTACCACTTCAAGACCGATCAGGGGATCGAGTTCCTGACCCAGGAGGACGCCGACCGGATCGCCGGCGAGAACGCCGACTACCACCGGCAGGACCTGTTCGAGACGATCCGCGACGGCGATTTCCCCAGCTGGACGCTGTACATGCAGATCATGCCGTTCGAGGACGCCAAGACCTATCGGTTCAACCCGTTCGACCTGACCAAGGTGTGGCCGCACGGCGACTACCCGCTGATCAAGGTGGGAACGATGACGCTCAACCGCAACCTGACCGACTTCCACACCGAGATGGAGCAGGCAGCGTTCGAGCCCAACAACCTCGTCCCGGGGATCGGGCTGAGCCCGGACAAGATGCTGCTGGCGCGCGGGTTCTCCTACTCCGACGCGCACCGGGCCCGTCTGGGCGTCAACTACAAGCAGATCCCGGTCAACACTCCGCACGCACCGGTGCACAGCTACAGCAAGGACGGCGTGGGGCGGACGGTGAACGTGACCGATCCGGTCTATGCGCCCAACTCCTACGGCGGCCCCGAGGCCGATCCGTCGAAGACCGATCAGGCGGGCCTGTGGTTCGCCGACGGGGACATGGTCCGGTCGGCCTACACGCCCCGCACCGACGACGACGACTTCGTCCAGGCGCGCACCCAGATCCGCGAGGTGCTCGATGACGACGAGCGCGAGCGGCTGGTGGGCAACGTCGCCGGCCATCTGTCGGACGGCGTCTCCGACAAGGTACTGGCCCGCGCGTTCGAGTACTGGAAGAACATCGACCAGGAGATCGGCGAGCGGATCGAGCAGGCCGTTGGGGCGACCGTCGGCGCCTGAGGGTTTGGACGACGACGAGGGCGCGTCCGACTCAACGCCGGGGCGCCCTCGTTTCTCTTAGTCGGACTCGATGCGGTCCTCGACCGGGTGCAGGCGATCGATCGCCTGCGTCAGGCGGTCCAGCGCCTCGATCACCTCGTCGCGGTCCGGCTTCTGATCGACGGCCAGGCGCACCGCGGCGATCTCCCGCGCCAGGTACTCGGTCTCGGCGATCGACCGCGAGTTCATCGCTCGGTCGCGCTCGGTCTCCTCCCGGTCGCGGTCGGCCTGCCGGTTCTGCGCCAGCAGGATGAGCGGCGCGGCGTAGGCCGCCTGGGTGGAGAAGGCCAGGTTGAGCAGGATGAACGGGTACGGATCGAACCGCAGCGTGACCGCCGCGACATTCACGCCGATCCAGATCACGACGACGATGGTCTGCCCCACGATGTAGCGGGGCGTGCCGAAGAACCGCGCCAGCCGCTCAGCGAGGTTGCCGAACGCCTCCGGGTCATACACGGGCCCGCCCGGGGTCCCGCGGGGTGAGCTGAGGTCGTCGCGCCGTGCCATCAGGCCTCCGACAGGGTCGCTCGCCAGTTGGCCGGGAGGACGCGGTCGAGCACATCGTCGACCGTCACCGCGCCGAGCAGTCGCCCGGCCTCGTCGACGACGGCCAGCGAGACGGTGTCGTAGGCGGCCAGGCGCGCCGCCACCTCGCGGTCCGGGAGGTCGGGCGGGACCGGCTCCTGGTCCTCGTCGATGCATCGTCCCAGCGGCTTGCTCGGCGCCTCGCGTAGGAGCCGCTGAATACCGACGTTGCCCAGGTACCGGCCCGTCGGCGGCTCCAGGGGAGTCCGGCAGACGAACACCGCCGCCGCCAGCGGCACTGGCAGGTCCGGCGCCCGGACGTGGGCCAGGGCCTCGGCCACGGTCGTCTCCGGCGTCAGGATCACCGGCTCCGGGGTCATGATTCCCCCCGCGGTGTCCGGCTGGTAGGTCAGCAGCCGGCGGACGGGCTCGGCCTCCTCCGGATCCATCGCGTGCAGCAGCTCGTCGCGGCGAAGGGCCGAGAATTCTCCCAGCAGGTCGGCGGCGTCGTCGGCGTCCATCTCGTCCAGGATTCCGCCCAGACGATCGAGATCCAGTCCCTCCACCAGCTTCACCTGCTCGTCCTCGGACATCTCCTCCAGCAGGTCGGCGAATCGTTCGTCCTCCAGCTCGGCGGCGAGCACCCGCCGCCGGCTGAGCGGCAGGCGGCGGATCATCGCCGCCATCTCGGCCGGGTGAAGCCCGCCCAGCTCCGCCGCCTGGCGATCGACCGGCCGCTCGGAGGCGAACAGCTCACCGGCCTCGCTCCAGTCCAGCACCTCGGGGGTGCGGCGCAGCCCGGGAACCCGGCGCCCGGCCAGCGCGACCGTGGCCACCTCCCAGTCCAGCCGGTCCGGCGCCTGCGCCAGCCCCACGTCGACGACCCGCTGGTCTCTGATGCGCCGGCCGACCAGGTCGCCGGCGAGCAGCCGCTCGCCCTCGCGCAGCTGGAACTGACGCAGGTTGACCGAGCCGCGCCGCAGGCGGGCGCCGTCGGAGCCGATCTCGCCGATCCGGCCGATCCCGACGAACACGCGCCGGCGGCTGACCGCCACCACGAGCCCGTTGACCCGGGGCGGCTTGGAACCGAGATCGACGACCGCGTCCACGACGCGCCCGATCTCGGCGCCGTCGGCGCCGAGGAGCGGAAGCCGGGTCAATCTGGAGACATAGACGATGCGTGACTGAATAGAACGATCCTAATTCCTCGGCCGACAAAACTCGTCACTGCAGGGGGATGTCCAATCCGCGCTCGGCCTCCGGGCGGGGGCCGAAGATGCGTCGCTCGGACTCCTGAATGGCCAGATCGTTGATGCTCGCCTCGCGCCGGCGCATGAGTCCGCGCTCGTCGAACTCCCACAACTCGTTGCCGTAGCTGCGCCACCACTGGCCGCCGTGGTCGTGACTCTCGTACTGAAAGCGCACGGCGATCCGGTCGCCGGCGAACGCCCACAGGCTCTTGCGCAGCGCGTAGTCAAGCTCGCGCTCCCATTTCTGCGCCAGGAACGCGACGATCTCCGGCCGCCCGGTGACGAATGTGTCGCGGTTGCGCCACACCGAGTCCACGGTGTAGGCGCCGGCCACTCGCTCGGGGTCACGGGTGTTCCATGCGTCCTCGGCGGCCTGCACCTTCTGGGCGGCGGTCTCGGCGGTGAACGGGGGAAACGGCGGGCGCTCCTCGGCCATGGCGGTGCTCCTGTTCGATGGGACCGGCCGATCCTCTCAGGCTGGATCCACCGATAACGGGCTGGCGACGGTTATGCGGCGCGGGACGACCGCGGGATCGGTGGATCCAGGCTCAGGCCGGCGCAGATGGGGTACCGTCTCACCGCGTGATCACGCGCCGTCTGCCCCTGGCTGTTGCGGTGGCGGCGGGTATCGCCGCCGCGGGATGTGGCACGGCCTCGACCGGGGGTCCCGGCGAGGCCCAGGTCAAGCACGTCGTGCAGGCCGCGCTCGGCGATCTGGCCGCCGGCCACGGCCAGGCGTTCTGCGCCCTGGCCACGCCCGCCGAGCAGACCCGGCTGGCCCGCGCGTTTGCCCACGGCAACTGCTCGAAGGCGGTCGGCGCGGTCTCCGACGCGCTGTCGCCGGCGCATCGCGCCGCGCTGCGCCGCGTCGAGGTCCGCCGGGTCACCGTCAGCGGCGACACCGCCACGGTCAGCGCCGCCGACATCGCGACCCCGGCCGACCCGGGCTCCGGATTTCTCAGTGACGATGGCAAGCCGACCACCCTCGTCCGCCGGTCTGACGGCAGCTGGCTGATCAGCGGATGAGCCCGGGTGGCCTCTGATTAGGGTGAAACCGACATGGACATGAAGCTCATCTACACGCACACCGACGAGGCGCCGGCGCTGGCCACCCAGTCGCTGCTGCCCATCCTGGAGACTTTCGCCGCCGTCGCGGGCGTGGAGGTGGAGCTGCGCGACATCTCGCTGGCCGGGCGGATCCTGGCCCAGTTCCCGCATCGCCTCGACGACGCCCGCCGTGTCTCCGACGACCTCGCCGAGCTGGGCGAGCTGGCCACGACGCCGGACGCGAACATCATCAAGCTGCCGAACATCAGCGCGTCGGTGCCCCAGCTGCGCGCGGCCATCGCCGAGCTTCAGGAGCAGGGCTACGCGATCCCGGATTACCCGGGTGAGCCGGCCGACGACGAGCAGCGTGACGTGCGCGAGCGCTACGACCGCGTCAAGGGCAGCGCTGTCAATCCCGTGCTGCGCGAGGGCAACTCCGACCGCCGCGCCCCGGCGTCGGTCAAGGCGTACGCCCGCAACCATCCGCACTCGATGGGAGAGTGGTCAGCCGAGTCGCGCTCGCACGTCGCGACCATGAGCGACGGCGACTTCCGCTCCACCGAGACCTCGGTCACGGCCGACGGCGACGGGCGGGTGCGGATCGAGCACGTCGGCGCCGACGGTCAGGTCACGGTGCTTAAGCAGGACATCCCGGTGCTGGCCGGCGAGGTGCTCGACGCCGCGGTCATGCGCCGCGCCGCGCTGGAGGAGTTCCTCGCCGCGCAGGTGGCCGACGCGCGGGACCAGGGCGTGCTGTTCTCGGTCCACCTCAAGGCGACGATGATGAAGGTGTCGGACCCGATCATCTTCGGGCGGGCCGTGCGGGCCTACTTCCCGGACGTGTTCGGGGAGCACGCGACAGCGCTGGCGGCGGCCGACATCCAGGCCAACGACGGAATGGCCGCGCTGCTCAAGGGGCTCGACCGGCTGCCGGAGGACGAGCGGGCCGGCGTCACGGCGGCGATCGACCGCGCATATGAGATCGGGCCACGCCTGGCGATGGTCGACTCCGACCGCGGGATCACCAACCTCCACGTCCCGTCCGACGTGATCATCGACGCCTCGATGCCGGCCGCCATCCGCTCCTCCGGGCAGATGTGGAACCGCGACGGCGAACTGGAGGACGCCAAGTTCGTCATCCCGGACCACTCCTACGCCGACCTGTACGCCGAGGCGGTCGAGGACTGCCGCCGGCACGGCGCGTTCGATCCGGCCACGATGGGCACCACCCCGAATGTGGGGCTGATGGCCCAGAAGGCCGAGGAGTACGGCTCGCACGACAAGACGTTCGAGATCTCCGGCGCCGGCGCGGTCCAGGTCGTGGACGGGTCCGGGCAGGTGCTCCTGTCCCACGATGTGGAGGCCGGGGACATCTGGCGCATGTGCCAGACCAAGGACGCGCCGATTCGCGACTGGGTCCAGCTGGCGGTGGCGCGCGCCCGGGACACCGGCTGGCCGGCCGTCTTCTGGCTCGACGAGACCCGGGCCCACGACGCCGAGGTGCTCTCCAAGGTCCGGCCGCTCCTGGCCGAGCTCGACACGGACGGCCTGGACATCCGGATCCTCGACGTGGCGGCCGCCACGCGGTTCACCCTGGAGCGCGCCCGCCGCGGCGAGAACACGATCTCGGTCACCGGCAACGTCCTGCGCGACTACCTCACCGACCTGTTCCCCATCCTGGAGCTGGGCACGAGCGCCAAGATGCTCTCCATCGTCCCGTTGATGAACGGGGGAGGCCTGTTCGAGACCGGTGCGGGCGGCTCGGCCCCCAAGCACGTCCAGCAGTTCCTGGCCGAGAACCACCTGCGCTGGGACTCGCTGGGGGAATTTCTGGCCCTGGCGGTCTCGCTCCAGATGCTGGCCGAGAAGACCGGCAACGGCCGCGCCCGCGTGCTGGGGGACGCCCTGGACCGCGCCACCGGCAGCGTGCTGGAGCACAACCGCTCGCCCCGGCGGCGGGTGGGAGAGCTGGACAACCGCGGCAGCCACTTCTACCTGGCCCAGTACTGGGCGCGGGAGCTGGCCAACCAATCCGACGACCGAGACCTGGCCGAACGGTTCGGGGCCCTGGCCGACCGGCTGGAGGGCGACGAGGAGACGATCGTCGGCGAGTTGGCCGCCGTTCAGGGCTCCCCGGTCGACATCGGCGGCTACTACCACCCGGACCCGGCCCGGGTGGCGGCGGCGATGCGGCCGAGCGCGACGCTCAACGACGCCCTGGACAGCCTCTAGATGGTCGATACCCGCGGCCGCGTACACGCGGGGTCGTGGAATCAGCCATCAGGACACGACGAAGGGGGCCCCGCCCCCAGGGCCCCCTTCGGGTTAGCGCGATGAAGGAGGCCCCGCCCCCAGGGCCCCCTTCGTGTCAGGCGCTACGTGTGTGACTGGCGCAGGAGGGGACCCCGCGCCCCCGGGGCCCCTCCTGCATTGCATCCACCATCCGAAGCGACCAGCTGCCGCGTTGCCGGTCCTACGGCCGGGGCGGATGTGGAACTGCGCCTGACCAACCCCCTCACCCGGAATTCCGAACCCCCCGGCTGGAGCGGCGAGTGAGTGGGTTGACGCAAGGAAGTGTCGTCAAACCGGGCGACGGGTCAAAGGTCGATTGACCCACCGTCTCTGAGTCTTTTTACTCAGTCAGCGAGCTGGAGCAGCGCCAGAAGGTCGTCGCGCTCGAACATCCGCGCCGTGTCGAGCGCCGACGGCCGGCCGGCCTCCGGGTCGGCACCGGCCTCCACCAGGGCTCGGATCACGTCCTCCTCGCCCTTGAACACCGCCCCCGCCAGCGGCGTCTGCCCCCGGTCGTTGGGGCGATCCGCGTCGGCGCCGCGCGCCAGCAGGACGCGGACGACGTTGGCATGGCCGTGATAGGCGGCCAGCATCACCAAGCTGTCACCTCGCTGGTTGGCCAGGTCGGGACTGACGCCGGCCTCAACGTAGGCAGCCAGTTGGTCCGCCTCCCCGCCTCGGGCCATGTTGAACAGGCGCGTCGCCAGCTCGACCACGTCGTCGTCGGGTTCGGCCACGACGGCGATTCTGGCAGCCGCGGCCGTGTCGGTCGCTTGCCTAGCCCGTGAAGTCGCCGGCGCCCCGCCGGGCCGCCCGGAGCACCTCGGTCACCGCGCTCAGCTGCTCGTCGTCGAGCGGCGTCGTCCCGAAGCGGATCTCGTGCAGCGCCGCCGTGGCCGCCTGGGCCACCTCGCGGCCCCGCGGGGTGATCGTTGCCAGCGTCGTGCGCCGGTCGCTGGGGTGGGGCGTCCGGGCGACCAGCCCGTCGCGCTCGAGCCCGTTGACGAGGTTGGTGACGCTTGCCGGGTGGACCTGGAGCCGGTCGCCCATCTTGCCGAGCGGAAGGGATCCGGCGCGGCTGAAGTACAGGAGCATGAGCGCCTCGTAGCGGGCGAACGTCAGGCCGAACTCCTCCAGCGCCGTGTTGAGGCGGCCGAGCAGGATCTGCTGCGCGCGCATCACCGAGGTGACCGCCCGCATCGCGTCGATCGGGGCGTCCGGCCAGTGCGCCCGCCACTGCCGCCCCGCCTCGTCGATGGGATCGAAGTGAAGCGGCGGCGACATGATCAGGGCAGGTTGTCAGGCCGGGGCGGGCGGGGTGGCATCGGTAGGCGGCGGTCGGCGATTGCGGCTCGCCCCGCGGGCGCGGGCGCGGGCGCCGCGGTCAGACGGTCAGCTCGGCGGGCGCCGACTCCAGCGCGGCCTCGATCGCCGCCACCAGCTCCCGCGCCGAGGCGGCCGTCAGCTCGACCGCGACGCGGGCCCCGGGGCCCTTCGCCGGATCGGCGAAATCGATGTTGAGCGTGTGATCGGCCATCGCGTGCACCGGATGATCGAAGTAGACGGTGCCGTCGGTCACCGCGAACCACTTGCTGTTCGGCCCCTTGGCGCTGCCCTCCAGCTCGGTCTTGATCGTCGCGTAGGTGCACATGGTCAGCCTCCCAGATGGGTGGTGTAGAACGTCTCGATCCGCTCCCAGCCGTCATTGGCAGCGGCCACGTTGTAGGAGGGGCGGTCGACGGCGAAGAAGGCATGGCCGGCGCCGTCGTAGCGATGGAACTCGTGGGGCTTGTCCTCCCGCGTCAGGATCTCGTCCAGCTCGTCGACCTGCTCCGGGCTGGGGTACCTGTCCTCGTTGCCGAACAGCCCCAGCAGCGGCGCCCGCAGGTTGGGCAGCTGGTCGACCAGGTTGGTCACCTTGAGCGGGAAGCCCTCCGGCGGGGTTCCGGTGACGAACGCGCCGTAGCAGTCGACGGCGGCGTCGAGATCCAGGTTGCAGGCGGCCAGCACAGACTGACGCCCGCCGGAGCAGTAGCCGATCACGCCGACCCTTCCGTTGGACGTGGGCAGACCGCGCAGCCAGTCGGCGCCGCCGCGGACGTCGCCGATCAGACGCTCGTCCGGGACGCCGCCCTGGGCGCGGGCGGTGGCAGCGGCATCGTCCGGATCCGCCCCGGGCGCCTCGCGCCAGTACAGGTTCGGGCACACCGCGTCGAAGCCCAGCTCGGCAAATCGGCGAACGATCTCCTTGGTCGCCCGGTCGTAGCCGGGCATGTGATGAATGACGACGACGCCGCCGCGCTTGCCGTCCTGAGATGGACGGGCGACGTACGCCTCGATCTCCTCCCCGTCGTGCCCCGTGATCCGGACGGTCTCAGCGTTCAGTGCTTCGCTCATGGTCCTCGCTTTGATCTGGTCCGCCGGGCGCGGGCCGAGTTGACAGGAGCTGGACCCGGTCCACCGGCAGCCTAGGCGAACCGCCCGGGCGGGCGCTCAGCACCTGGTAGACGGTGATCTCGCCGCGCTCGAACGCTTGCGCCGACGCCAGCATGTACAGCGTCCAGGCCCGCTCCCGCTCGGGGCCGGCGAGGCGGATCGCCTCCTCCCGGCGCGCCTCCAGGTTCGCTGCCCACCGGCGCAGGGTCGTCGGGTAGTGGTCGCGCAACGACTCGACGTCGCGCACCTCCAGTCCGGCCGCCGCCAGCTCGCCGATCAGATCACCGAGCGGGTGCAGTTCGCCGTCGGGGAACACGTACCGGGAGATGAACGTGTCGCTGGTGGGCTGCTCGGAGTACAGACGGGCGATGCCGTGGTTGAGGAACAGTCCGCCCGGGGCCAGCAGCCGGTCCACGCAGCGGACGTAGTGGCCGAGCTCGGCACGTCCGACGTGCTCGTACATCCCGACGCTGGCGATCTTCTCGTACGGCCCATCGCTCAGCTCGCGGTAGTCGGCGACGCTGATGTCCACCCGGTCCTCCAGGCCCGCCTCACGAGCACGGTCGCGGCCCAGCTGAGCCTGGGGCTCGGACAGCGTGATGCCGACGGCTCGCACGCCGTAGTGGGCGGCGGCGTGCAGCACCAGCGACCCCCAGCCGCAGCCGATGTCGAGCAGGCGCTCGCCCGGCGCCAGCTGGAGCTTTCGGCAGATCAGATCGAGCTTGTGCTCCTGGGCCTCGTCAAGCGTGTCGTCCGGCGAGGAAAAGTACCCGCACGAGTAGGTCATCGTCGGACCCAGGACGAGGCGGTAGAACTCGTTCGAGATGTCGTAGTGGTGGCGGACGGCGGCCCGGTCGCGGCGCAGCGAGTGGCGGCGTCCCCCTTTGCGGTCGTCACCTCGCAGGCGGGGGCGGCGACCGACGGCCGCCTCGATGGAGGGCCGGGGCGGGATCCGCAGCACGCGGGGCCCGGCGGCCCGCAGGGCGGCGGCGAGCAGTCGCAGGCGATCCCGCGGCGAGAGCCGCACCTCGGGCATCGTGCCGCGCAGCGCCAGCACGTCCTCAAGGTCGCCGCGCACGGTCAGCGAGCCATCGACCCAGGCTCGGGCCAGGCCGAGCTGCCCCGGGTCATGCAGGAGATGCGCTATCGCCCTGGGCTCGGTGGCGACGAGCGTCGGGCGATCGTGGCGGTGGCCTCGCGTCGCCGCTCCCGGCAGGCAGCTGCCGTCCCAGAACCGGACGGCGAGAGGTAGCTGGGCCAGGCGGCCGGCCCCAACCGACTCCAGCGCCGATCGGGCCGCGGCGGCGATGCTGCCCTTGGCATGCATTAGTCCCTAATCTAATCCCTTCATGAGCTCGGCCGAGATCACGCCGCGCGCGCAGCAGCTGGATGAGATCGCCGAGGCACTCCCCCAGCGGGCCTCCGCGCTGTCGCAGATCTTCCTGACGCGCTCAAGCGTCTGCGTGTCGCGCACCGAGGTGGGCGTCCTGCGGCGCCTGGCCGCCGGGCCGCGCCGCATCACGATGCTGGCCGCCGACGAGCGCGTCACCCAGCCGGCCATCACGCTGCTCGTCAACCGCATGGAGCAGCGCGGATGGGTGGTGCGGGCGACCGATCCGGCTGATCGTCGCGCCGTGCTGGTCACCCTGACCCCGGCCGGCCAGGACGCCCTGGCGCAGTTGCGAGCCGAATACCGGGCGTTGCTGCACGAGGAGATGGCCGAGCTCGACGACGATCAGGTGGGGACGCTGGCCGCCGCGGTGCAGATCCTCGACGCGCTCATCGAGCGCCTCGGCGAACGCCCGGGTTGACATGTGGACGCGGCGAGTCGCGGTCGAGCCCGACGGCCACAACGTCGAGGCGGTCTCGCGGTCGAGCCCGACGGCCACAAACGTCGAGGCGGTCCATCCGTGAAGCCGGGTGCCCGGTGGATGGGTCTCAGGTCCGGGGAATCCGTTACCGTGGTCCGCCCCGTGGACACTGGCCGCCGCAGACAGGGGACCTTGACGCGAATCGCCCTCGCCCTGGCGGCGTTGGCGGCGCTCGTGCTCGCGCTCTGGCTCGCCGGGTGCGGCTCGGCTGGGGCATCGCCCAACGCGTCGACGTCCGGGGCCTCGCCCAGAGCGGCGACGTCCGGGGCCCACTCGACGGCCCGCCCGGCGAGCTCGGGCATCGGCGTCAGCGGCGCCACGGTCGGGCCCGCCATCCCCAACGGCTTCGTGGGGATGTCGATCGAGGAGCGGGCGCTGGAGCAGTTCGCCGGTGCCAATCCGAAGGCGATCGACCCGGTGTTCGTCCACCTCCTGCAGGACATCGCCCCTCAGCAGAGCCCGGTGCTCCGGGTCGCCGGCGACAGCACGGACTGGAGCTGGTGGCCAGTGGCGCACATGGCGCGTCCACCGGGCGTCAAGTACGACCTCACCCCCACGTGGGCGGCCGTTGCAGATGCGCTGGCGGACCAGCTGCACGCCCGGCTGATCCTGGGCGTCAACCTTGAGGCCGATAGCCGGGCCGTCGCCGACGCCGAGGCCGGCGCGATGCTCCGCCGCATCGGACGCTCGTACATCGACGCGTTCGAGCTCGGCAACGAGCCGGAGCTGTACGGGAGCTTCGGCTGGTACCGCTCGCCGCGCACCGGCCAGCAGGTGCCCGGACGCCCCCGGACCTACAGCGTCCAGAACTTCATCTCGGACTTCGCCCGGTTCGCGTCCGATCTGCACGGCGACCCGATCGCCGGACCGAGCATGGGTGGGCCGGAGTGGCTGCGGAGCCTCGGCTCGTTCGTCGCCGCCGAGCACCGGTTGAGCCTCGTCACCGTCCACGCCTACCCGCTCAAGCACTGCTCGAAGTCGACCGCCGTCAGCAGCGGCCAGCTGCTCGCCGACTCCGCATCACACGGGCTGGCCAGGCGGGTGGCGCCGTGGGTGGCACTTGCCGCCCACCACCATCTGCCGCTGCGCGTCGATGAGATGAACGGGATCTCGTGCGGCGGGACGCGCGGCGTCAGCGACACGTTCACCTCGGCGCTGTGGCTGCTCGACACCCTGTTCGAGATGGCCCGCACCGGCGTGGCCGGGGTCAACATCCACACCGTTCCCAAGACCATCAACGAGGTGCTCGGCCCGCAGCTCTCCCACGGGACGTGGTCGATGCGCGTCCACCCCGAGTTCTACGGGATGGTCATGTTCGCCCAGGCCGCCCCGGCCGGCTCGCACCTGCTGCGGGTGCCCACCAAGCTTCCGGCCGGCGTCAAGGTGTGGGCGACGCGGGCGACCAACGGCGCCATCCACGTGGTGGTCATCAACAAGCACCTGGCCGGCGCCCGGACCGTGAGGCTGCGGATCGCCGGCGCCCACGGGACGGCATCGGAGGCGCAACTGCGGGCGCGGACCGTCCATGCCACGTCTGGAGTCACCCTCGGCGGGCAGACGTTCGGCGCGGCGACGTCGACGGGGCTGTTGGCGGGCCGGCCGGCCGGGCTGACGGTGGCGCCCGCCAACGGGGCGTATACGGTCCGCGTGCCGCCCGCCACTGCCACGTTGCTCTCGCTGCCCTAGCTCGAGGTGGTGGGGGCCGAGTCCTTCGCGCTGGATGCGTACCTGGAGCGCATCGGGCTGTCCGGGAGGGTCGGCGTTGCCGAAATTGCCGACGTCCACCGCGCCCACGTGGTGGCGATCCCGTTCGAGAACCTGGACCCGCACCGGGGCGTCCCGGTCTCGCTGGAGCCGGATGCGCTCGTGCGCAAGCTCGTCCATGAGCGGCGCGGCGGCTACTGCTTCGAGCAGAACCTGCTGCTCGCCAGGGCGCTCGAGGCGCTCGGCGCCGGGGTGGAGCTGATGCTTGCCCGGGTTCGGCTCAACCGCCCGCCGGGGGCGGTCAGCCCGCGGACCCACCTGGTCCTGCGCGTGACCGCCGGCGGGCGCGTGTGGCTGGCCGATGCCGGCTTCGGCAATGGCACGCTGCTTGAGCCGATCCCATTCGGACCGGGCGAGGTCCACGAGCAGGCCGGCTGGCGGTATCGGGTCGTCGCGGAGGAGCCCGGGCATGTCCTGCGGACGGTCCGCGACGGGGAATGGGCCGACCTCTACACATTCCTCCCGGAGCCGGTGCCGCTCGTCGATCTGGAGACGAGCAACTGGTTCACGGCCACGCATCCCCGGTCGCCGTTCGTCACCGGCTTGATCGTCGCCGCCCAGCGAGCCGACGGGAGCCGGATCGAGCTGAGCGACTGGCACGGGCGGCTGACCGTCGTCGAGGAGACGCCGGCGAGCAGCAGGGTCACGCCGATCGACCGCGCCGAGATTCCCCGCCGGCTGGAGTCGGACTTCGGGCTGGGCGGGTTTGCCGTGTCGGCCGACGGGCGGGTGGTGCGCGCCGGCGGTCCGCGAGCGGACGTTTCTCGGCCCGCGCCGTAACCACTAGCTATTCTTTACGTAAACGTGAAGTAGCCGCCCGAGGTGGGGTCGGCTTCACGCGAGTCTCTTCCCCCAGCCAGCGCTTCACCGGCCTGAAAGGACGCCTTGAGCACCCACGGCGCAGATACCCACGGGCGGCACGGAACCCCGCCGACCTCCGGACCCCGGTCGCCCGGGGCGAGCACGGCCACGATCGGGCAGCGACTCGATCACCACGGCAACCCCGTCCCGGACCACTACAAGTGGATCGCGCTGTCGAACACCACGCTCGGCGTCCTGATCGCCACGATCAACGCCTCGATCCTGCTGATCTCGCTCCCCAACATCTTCAAGGGGATCGACATCAACCCGCTCCTGCCGAGCAACACCAACTACCTGCTGTGGCTGATCCTCGGCTTCCTGGTGGTCACCGCCGTGCTCGTGGTCAGCCTCGGGCGCCTCGGCGACATCTACGGGCGGGCCCGGACGTACAACCTCGGGTTCGCCGTGTTCACGTTCTTCAGCATCATGCTGTCGATCACCTGGATGAAGGGCAGTTCCGGGGCGATGTGGCTGATCATCATGCGCGCCCTCCAGGGGGTCGGCGGCGCGATGCTGTTCGCCAACTCCAGCGCCATCATCACCGACGCCTTCCCGGCCAACCAGCGGGGCCTGGCACTCGGCATCAACGGCGTCGCCGCCGTGGCCGGGTCCTCGATCGGCCTCGTGCTCGGCGGCGTCCTGGCGCCGGTGGCCTGGCGGGCGGTGTTCCTGGTGTCCGTGCCGTTCGGGGTGTTCGGCACCGCGTGGGGCTTCGCCAAGCTGCGGGACCTGTCGGAGCGCAAGCACGCCAAGATCGACTGGTGGGGCAACCTGACCTTCGCCGTCGGCCTGATCGCGGTGATGATCGGCATCACCTATGGCATCCAGCCCTACGGCCACCACACGATGGGCTGGACGAGCCCCAAGGTCATCGCCGAGATCGGCGGCGGCGTGCTGATGCTGCTCATCTTCTGCATCATCGAGACCCGCGTCGAGCAGCCCATGTTCCACCTGGACCTGTTCAAGGTCCGCGCCTTCTCGGCCGGCAACCTGGCCTCGCTGCTGTCCGGCATCGGACGCGGCGGCCTGCAGTTTGTCCTGATCATCTGGCTGCAGGGCATCTACCTGCCGCGCCACGGCTACAGCTTCGCCGACACCCCGCTGTGGGCGGGCATCTATCTGCTGCCGCTCGTGGCCGGGATGCTGCTCGCCGGGCCGGTCGCCGGGGCGCTGTCAGACCGCATGGGGCCGCGCCCGTTTGCCTTCACCGGCATGCTCCTGGCGGCGATCTCGTTCCTGCTCCTGGCGCTGCTGCCGGTCAACTTCTCCTATCCGGTGTTCGCGCTGGTGATCGTCCTCAACGGCATCGGGATGGGGATCTTCTTCTCGCCCAACCGGGCCAGCATCATGAACAGCCTGCCCGCCAACCAGCGTGGGGCCGGCGGCGGCATGGCGGCGACGTTCATGAACTCGGCCATGGTGCTGTCGATCGGCATCTTCTTCAGTCTGATGATCGTCGGCCTGTCCGGCGGCCTGCACACCTCGCTGTACCACGGCCTGACGTCCCACGGCGTCTCGCACGCGGTGGCGGCCCGGGCATCGAACCTGCCCCCGGTGGCGACGCTGTTCGCGGCTTTCCTGGGCTACAACCCCATCGGGACCCTGCTGGGCCCGGGGATCCACACCGTGTCGGCTGCGCAGCAGCATGCGCTGCTCGGTCACACGTTCTTCCCGTCGGTCATCTCGGCGCCGTTCTCCAGCGCGCTGTCCTCGGCGTTCACGTTCGGCCTCATCGCCTGCCTGATCGCCGGCCTGGCCTCGCTGGTCCCGGCCAAGGGGCAGCCGTTCATCGGCCGCCGCCGGGAGCCCGAGGCCCCGGCTCCGGCTCCGGCTCCGGTCGACGAAGGCGAGCTGATGGTCGTCCCCGCCGGCGCGACCCTGGAGTACGCGGGTGCCGACGTCGGCGAGCAGGCCGACTCCCAGGTTTAGTTGCCGCCTGGCTGACTGCCCGCGGTCCGGGTGTTTCGGGCCGCGGGCCGCGGGCGGCGGCCTAGGTGACCTGCTTTGTGCCGCCGATGGCGGCCCGGGTGATCTGCCGTGTGCGGCCGCTTTCGTGTCGAGCGTTTACGGCCGGCACTGAACGGGCGTCCGGGCGGGCCCGGGGCGCCGGCGGCCATCCGTGCACCTGCAGAAGCGGACAAGTTGCAGCCGGGCCCCGGGAGCCTGTCCGCTTCTGCATGCTCACGCGTGGTCTGCCGCCAAATGCATGGTGACCGCGATGAATGGCGATTCACCGGCGACAGGTGCCGGTGAATCGCCGATGTTCAGCGCACGCACCCGCGAGGACATCGCAGGTTGCCCGCCGAATGCCGGCGCCGGCCCGGCTCAGGCCGTGGCGAGCTCCGGTTCGCCGGTCCGGCGCCGGTGCTCGGCCAGCACGACATCGCGCAGCACCACGAACTCCTGGGTGTGCATGTCGATGACGCTGTCGGCGAGTGGCATCGGCGATGCGGGGAGCGGGGGCTCGACCGCCGGTCCCTGGCGGTAGAGGCGCACCAGGCCGATGGCGGTCAGGCAGGCGCTCAGGCTGAGCACGTTGCCGATCGCCAGCACGGGGGAGTGGTAGCCGAACCAGTTGACGTAGGCCAGCGCGGAGTTGGCGGCCAGAGCGAGGGCCCAGCCGAGGCACGACTGGCCCGAGGAGGTGTGGGTCCGGAGCATCGCCACGAGCTGTGGGACGTTGCACGTCACGTTGACGACGACGGCGAGCATTGAGATGGTCGTGATGTAAGCGTGCATGGCGTCAAACAGGGTTCTGGTGGGTAGCACTCGTAGTTTCGGCTGAACGCGGATTCACTGAATAGCCCGCGGGGGCGGACGTCATTGAGCGGACATCGCGGCTCGATTCACCGGCCTCCGGCGCTCCCGCGGGAAGCCGCCACCCCGCGGTTTATCCTGCGGCGCAATGCGCGCCCTGATGCGCACGCTCACCAGCACCGTGTTCATCGCGGCGGCGGCCGGCTTCGTGCTCGCGCACTACGCCGGCCACGGGGCGTCGTCCTCGCCGCCGCCGATGCGCGCCTATGCGGCGGGCGCCAACTTCGGGCTCAGCTATCCGTCCGGCTGGCATCGGACGTCGGGACCCGGGCGGCCGGACCCGCCGCTCCAGGGCACGGTGGCACTGGCCGCCGCGCAGCCGGCCGGCGCCGAGCTGATCGTGGGCACCAACCGTCGGCTGGAGCCCAGCGACCTGCCCGCCGGCGCGCTTCCCGCGAGCGTGCACGCCGCGCCCAGGCCGCAGATCGTCACCCTCGGCGGCTCGGCGTTCTACCGGTATCTCGATGTAGCGCCGGCGGGGAAGAGCGTGTCGGAGTCGATCTACGTCCTGCCCACGACCGCCGGCACCATCACCGCCGTCTGCTCGGCCACGCGGCCGAGCGTTCCGTTCACCAGCAGTTGCGAGCGCGTCCTGGGCACGCTGAAAGTCACCGCCGGCAACGTCATGTCGCTCACCGTCGACGCCGGCTACGCCTTCCAGCTCAA
>JBPYFQ010000117.1:0-13596 GCA_051985625.1 Solirubrobacteraceae bacterium | reverse complement strand
TACTGGGAGGTCGAGCCCCGGCTGGTGCCGATGGAGGGCGACAAGTTCCACCTCACGGCGGACCGGGCCGTCGCCTACTGCGACGAGAACACGATCGGCGTGGTGGCGATCCTCGGCTCCACGTTCGACGGCAGCTACGAGCCGGTCCGGGAGATCGCCGACGCGCTCGACCAGTTGGAGGCCGAAAAGGGCATCGACATCCCCATGCACGTCGACGGCGCGTCTGGAGCGTTCGTGGCGCCGTTCCTGCAGCCAGACCTGGAGTGGGACTTCCGGGTCAAGCGGGTGCAGTCGATCAACGCCTCCGGCCACAAGTACGGGCTCGTCTACCCGGGCGTCGGCTGGGCGATCTGGCGCGACAAGGCCGCCCTGCCCCGCGAGCTCGTCTTCAACGTCAACTACCTGGGCGGCAACATGCCGACGTTCGCGCTGAACTTCAGCCGTCCCGGCAGCGAGGTCCTCGCCCAGTACTTCATGTTCATGGCCCTGGGTCGAGCCGGCTACACGGCGTTGATGCAGAGCCTGCAGGAGATCGCCGTCCACATCTCCAGCGGCATCGCGCAGATGGGGCCCTACCGGCTCATCTCCGAGGGCAAGGAGCTGCCGGTGTTCGCCTTCGCGCTGGACCCGGACATCAGGAACTACACCGTGTTCGACGTCTCCGAGCGACTGCGCGAATTCGGCTGGCTCGTCCCCGCCTACACCTTCCCGGAGAACCGGCAGGACCTCAGCGTCCTGCGCGTCGTTGTCCGGGCCGGGATGCACCTGGAGATGGCCGACGAGCTGCTCGATCACCTGGGCGAGAAGACGAAGGCGCTGGAGGCTCTGACCGAGCCTCTGCCGGGCGCGCTGGCCAGCAAGAAAAGCGCGTTCGCCCATTAGCCACCGGCCGGCTCCATCCCAAGCGGTCAGGCCAGCTCGGCCAGCGTCCGGCCGGCGGCCTCCATCTCCTCCAGGTTCGTGGCCTCGAGGATCTGGTCGAGGTCGAGCACGCGTGCCCCCATCGAGTCCAGCTGGCGGGTGCCGACGACGGCGTGGCAGGGCACGCCGGACTGGCGGGCCCGGGTGGCGACCTCGGAGACGACCTTGCCGACCAGGCTCTGCTCGTCGAGCTTGCCCTCGCCGGTGACGACCGCCTTGGCGGCCCGCATGCGGGCGTCGAAGCCGATGGCGTCCAGGACGAACGCGGCGCCCGGGACCAGTTCGGCGTCGAGCGCGGCCCACAGGCCGCCGGACAGGCCCCCGGCGGCGCCGGTCATGGGGACGCCGCGCGGGTCCTTGGGCAGGCGGCGCGCCTGGGCGTTGAGCCGCGCGGTCAGGCGCCGGACGTCATCGGGATCGGCGCCCTTCTGGGGCCCGAACACGCGGGCAGCGTTCTCGAACGGCGTGCGCACGTCGCAGAGCACCACCAGGCGCGCGCCGTTCAGGCCTCCCCCGCGCTGGATGGCCTTGATCGCGCCGGCGCCCCCGTCCGTCGTCGCGCTCCCGCCGACGCCGAGATAGACGGTCTCGGCCCCGGCCCGGACGGCGGCGGCGATCAGCTCTCCCGTGCCGCCGGTCCCGGCGGCGATGGCGTCGCGCTCGGCCGGGGCGACCAGGTCCAGGCCGCTGGCGGCGGCGGTCTCGACGAGGCCGATTCTCCCGCTCAGGGCGAAGCGGGCCGCGACCGGCCGGCCGAGCGGATCCGAGACCTCGATGATCTCCTCCTCGCCGCCGAGCGCCGAGAGCAGCGCGTCCAGGGTGCCCTCGCCGCCGTCGGCCACCGGGCACAGATCCGCCGGGCGGCCGGCCTCCGTCAGCCCGCGGCCGATGGCGGCCGCCACCTCGGTGGCCGTGAACGTGCCCTTGAACGAGTCGGGAGCGACCAGCACCGTCTCGGGAATGCCTCGGATGGGGCTCAGGACTGCATCTGCTCCAGACGGCAGTCGAGCGGCGCCTTGTCGTCGCGCCACCGCAGGATCTTGGTGCCGTGCCGGATGCGTCCCCCGGACGAGTGGTCGAAGGTGACCTCCACCACCAGCTCCGGCCGGAGCGAGATCCACTCCAGCTCCTTCTCGCTCTTCCAGCGGCTGGGGTCGCCGTGGCCGCGCTGGCCGGTCTCGTACGGCGTCAGGCGATCGACCAGCGCCCGCTTCTCTGAGGCGCGCAGGCCGGAGGAGTGGCCGACGACGTGGAGGCTCCCCGAGTCGTCGTAGAGGCCGAGGATGAGCGAACCGACCGTGCCCTCCTCCTTGCCCGGCCGGTACCCCGCCACCACGGCGTCGATAGTGCGCACGCGCTTGACCTTGACCATGCCCTTGCGCTCGCCGGGCCGGTACGGGGCGCGCAGGTCCTTGGCCACCACCCCCTCCCCGGAACGCAGCCACTCGGCGGTCCCGGCGGGATCCTGGGTGAACGGCGTCAGGCCGATGGTCTCGCCGGCCAGGGCCTCCAGCGCCGAGCGGCGCTCCTGGAGGGGCAGGGTCAGCAGCAACTCGTCCTCGCGGGCCAGCAGATCGAACGCCACATAGCGGGCCGGGGTCTGCTCGGCCAGCATCGCCACCCGCGACGCGGCCGGGTGGATGCGGTTCTGGAGCGCGCTGAAATCCTCGTGGCCGTCCTCGGCGTCGATGATGATCTCGCCGTCGACGATGTAGCGGCCGGCCGGGAAGCCGAGCTCCGGGAAGTAGCGGTTGAGCGGTTTGCCGCCTCGGGACTGGATGAGCACGTCCTCGCCGTCGACGAACACGACGGCGCGGAAGCCGTCGAACTTGGGCTCATAGGCCCACTGGTCGCCGAGCGGAAGCTCCTTGCCCGAGCGGGCAAGCTGGGGCGCCACGGGTGGCTTGAGCGGCAGGGTCACGGTGGCGCGATGGTACCCCGGCGGCAGCCCTGCCGCCCGTTCATCGAATCTTAAGACGGCCGGTAGCATCAATGCCATGGCCGAGGAGCACGCCACCACCGCCGCCGAACAGGAGTATCTGGAGTCGCTGTTCTGGCTATATGAGGCCGAGCTGCCGATGACTGGCGCCAACCTGGCGCGGGCGATGCAGCTGTCGGCGCCGACCGTCCACGAGATGCTGGGGCGCCTGGAGCGCCACGGCTACATCGAGCGGACCAGCGGACGCCGGATCGCGTTCACCGAGACCGGGCGCGAGCACGCGGAGCGGATCGTGGGGCGCCACCGGATGATCGAGCGGTTCCTGACCGACGTGGTGGGCGTGCCCTGGGACGACGTCCACGAGGAGGCCGAGAAGCTGGAGTACGCGATGACGCCCCGGTTCGAGGCGTACGTCCGGTCCTCGGTCGGCGACGCCAAGACCTGCCCCCACGGCCACCCGATCAAGGTCGGGGAGCGGATCGACGGGGTGCCGCTGGCCGACTGCGAGGTCGGGGCCACGGTTCGGATCCTGCGGCTGGAGAACGAGGCCGAGGATCTCCTGCACTATCTGAAAGACGCGGGGATCGAGCCGGGCATGCAGGGGACCGTCGCCGCCAACGACGGCGACGAGGTCACCGTCACCGCCGACGGCCACGAGGCGGCCATCACCGTGAGCGTCGCCGAGACCGTCTCGGTCCAGGCCGACCCGTCGCCGCCGCCGCGCACGGCGCTGCCGGAGCTGCTGGTGCTGGGCGGGCGGTACGGGCGCTGAGCTCGTCTCGGCTGCGGAGCGCGCCGGCGAGGCCGCTCCGCCCCCTGGCCGCGCGACGCGCGGCTTGCAGCGGGGTGCGGGTGAGCGAATACTCGGCGGGAGCGCGGCGGGGGCGGGCGCCTCGCCGCGCGCACCCGACCATGGCTCGTGATCCATAGCGTTCCGGCGCCAGGCGCCTGAGGCGCTGCCGCCCCGCGGTGCTCGCGGTGGCGACCGCACGCGTGGCGCCCTTCCGCAACCCCCGCACGCACCGCGGGTGGCGGCGGCCTCAGGCGTCTGAGCGAATCCGACCTGCGCGCCGCGCTGGGCGGCTCCTGAGGAGCGTTACGACGTGGCGGCCGGGGCCGGGAGCCCGCGGCCCGTGGAGAGCCATTTCTTGAGCTGCTCGTAGACCGCGGGGTGGTTGAGGAGGTCGAAGTGGTTGGCGCCGCCGACGTGGGTGTACTGGTCGACGGGGAACTGGAGGCGCTCGCCGCGGCCGGCGTGGGCCCAGGCGCTGGAGTGGAGCACGAGCAGGTCGCCAACGAGGCGGCCTACGGGGGCGTCGGCCTCCCGGGACAGGGTGGCGCTGACGAAATAGTGGTTGGCGGTCTCCAGGAACGGGACGATGGTGCCGGTATTGGCCCAGAACGCGTCCGGGTCGTGCCCGAGCCAGTCCTCGTCGACGATGTAGCCGTAGCCGAGATCCTTGACGCCAACGGCGCGGGCGCGGATCGGCGCCGCGAACGGGGTCAGCTCCGGCACGCGCGAGGCGGCGTGGCAGACGGCATTGGCCCCGAGTTCCAGCGGCGCGCCCTTGTGCGGCGCGCCGAGCGTGAACACGTGGCGGACGCGCTCGCGCCAGGAGCCCGCCGCGGCGTAGTGGCAGGCGCCGCGGCCCACCAGCCCGCCCATGGAGTGGCCGATCAGGGCCACCTCGGCGACATCGACGGGCCAGTGGGCGGTCAGCTCATCGAGCAGCGCGGCCAGGCGGCGGCCGTTGGCCGAGATGTGCAGGCCGCTGTTGTAGCGGACGTAAACCGGGGTGTAGCCGAGGTCGGCCCGCAGCCGGTCGCCGTACGGGACAACGCGCCCCGAGCCGAGCCGCCAGGCGTCCTCGGTCTCGCACAGCCCGTGCACGAACACGGCGATCCGCGGCGTGGCGTCCGGGAACGCGTCGCCCAGCCCATCCGCATCCAGCGCCACATCTCGGCCGGCCCGGCGGACCGCCATCGGCGTCTCCAGCACACTGCGGCGTCCCCGCAGCCGATCGCCCCACATCCCATTGATGGCGCCCACGGCCAGCCGCCCGCGCGCGCTGTCGGACAGCGAGGGGTCGTCCTCGGACCGGGTCAGGCTGAGCGCGTCGGCGCCGCCGCGAACGAGTCCGCCGGCCAGCGAGCCGGCAGCGGCATAGGCCGCCCGTGAGACCCCGTCGTGGATCAGGCGGGCCGGCTCGGCGGCCGGGCCGAGCACCCGCAGGGCGCCGAACACCCGGCGCGCGATACCGGCATGGACATCCCGGACCTGGCCGGCGATCCCCGCCGCCGCGTCCCCGGCGAGGTCGCCGAGCGCCTTGGTCTCGTCACGCCGCATGCGCGGGCGACTGTACCTCCCCGTAGGCGTCGGCGAGCCGCTTGACGCCCTCTTGGATCTCGGCCGGCGTCACGCCGGAATAGGCCAAGCGCAGCGACGACTCGCCGCCCTCCAGGACGAAGTCGGTGCCCTTGACGAACTGGACCCCGCGGGCGGCGGCGGCGTCGAACAGGGCGGCCACGTCAGTGCCGTCCGGCAGATCCACCCACAGGAAGTAGCCCCCTTCCGGGGCGACGAAGCGGGCGTCGGGCAAATGCTGAGCCAGCGCATCGCACAGGGTCTGAGCCCGCTCACGCAGGGCGGCGCGAACCGTCTCGACCGAGCGGTCGATCGCGCCGGAGCGGCAGAACTGGTTGACGATCGCCTGGGAGACCATGTTCGGCGAGATGTACGTGCTCGTCGCGATCTTCACGATCCTGGCGATCAGGTCCTCGGGGCCGACGAGGTAGCCGACCCGGATCCCAGGGCACACGGTCTTGGAGAACGACGAGGCGTAGACCACGGCGTCGGGGGCCATCGAGAGCATCGTCGGCAGCGACTGGCCCTCGAAGCGCAGCGACACGTACGGGTCGTCCTCGAAGATCGTGAACCCATACTCACGGGCCAACTCGATCAGGCGCCTGCGCTTGGCCGCCGACAGCGTGTACCCGGCGGGATTCTGGAAGTTGGGGATGATGTGGGCCAGCTTGGGCCCAGCGCCGGTGGACAGCACCCGCTCCAGCGCGGCGGTGTCGATCCCGTCCGGCTCCAGCTCGACCATCCGCACGTCGGCGCCCCGGTTGCGCAGCGAGAGCAGCGTGCGGTCATACGTGGGCAATTCGACGACGACCGTGTCGCCCCGGTCGACCAGCGCATCGAACAGAAACGCATCGGCCTGCATCGAGCCGTTGGTGACGAACACCTGAGTGGGCGCGACGCCGTGGCGCTCGGCGATCCACTCGCGCAGCGGCACGTAGCCGACGGCGGTGCCGTACGCCGTCATCCCGGCCGGATCGGACGCAAAGGCCTGCTCGGCGGCGGCGCGCAGGCCGTCGACGTCGATGATGTCGAGGGACGGGGCTCCCCGGGCGAAAGAAATCGTGCCAGCCACGCCGAGAAGACTACGACGTTGGGTCGGTGAGGTGCACGTCGACGATGACCCGGTCGGCGCCGGCGTACTCGCGCACGGCGACCGAGCGCACGCCGGGCAGCGACGACAGCGAGTCCTCGAAGCGTCGCAGGACCGCGGTGTCGGCGAACGGACCGACCGCGACGCCGATCGTCGCCGGGGACTCGGAGGACTCCATCTGGGCATTGGCCAACGCGTCGGAGAAGGCGGCCAGCAGCTCTCGGGACGAGGCCAGCAGGCGGTCGTGGGCGACGGTCAGCTCATGCAGCCGGGCGACCAGCCTCCCGGCCTCGGCGAGCTCGTCGCGCAGCGCGGGTGGCGAGGCCGCCGCCCCGGCAGGCGGCGAGGCGGCTGCCCCGGCAGGCGGCGAGGCCGCCGCTCCGGCGCGCGCCGGGGCCTCCCCGTCGGCCAGGCGCGCCGGATCGTCGGCCGGCGCCAGCCCGGACTGAATGGTGCGCAAGCGGCGGTCGATCTCGGCCAGCCGAGCGTCCAGAATCGACTCCTGAGGCATGTGGGCGAGCCTACCGTGCCGTTCGGCGACGGCGCGCCGCCGGGACGGTGAAAAGCCGGAAAACGCGGCCGCTTACCGCGCGCCCAGCAAGGAGGCGGCGGCCTCGGCGACCTGGGTGGGGGTGCGGCCAACCCGCACGCCCCTGGCCTCCAGGGCTTCGGCCTTGGCCGCGGCGGTGCCACGGGAGCCGGACACGATCGCGCCGGCGTGTCCCATCGTCTTGCCCGGAGGCGCGGTGAAGCCGGCGATGTAGGCGATCGTCGGCTTGGTCACGTTCTCGGCGATGAACTCGGCCGCGCGCTCCTCGGCGTCGCCGCCGATCTCGCCGCACATGACGATCAGCTCAGTCTCGTCGTCCTCCTGGAAGGCGCCGATCACGTCGATGAAGTCGGTGCCCGGCACCGGGTCCCCGCCGATGCCCACGATCGTCGAGTTGCCGAAGCCGCTCTGGGCCAGGACGTTGCCGATCTGATACGTGAGCGTGCCCGACCGCGACACGACGCCGACGTTGCCGGCGCTGAAGAACGAGGCCGGGATGATGCCGACGCTCGCCTTGCCCGGCGACAGGATGCCCGGGCAGTTGGGGCCGACCAGCTGGGACCGGCCGTTCTTCTTGAGCGTGTTGTAGACGCGCAGTTCGTCGTGGGCCGGGATGCCCTCGGTGATGCAGATGATCAGCTCGATGCCGGCGTCCTCGGCCTCCAGGATCGAGTCGGCGGCAAAGCGCGGCGGGACGAACACCATCGCCGTGTTGGCGCCGACCTTGTCCACGGCCTCGTGGAAGGTGTTGAAGACGGGGATGCCCTCCACGTCCTGTCCGCCCTTGCCTGGCGTGACCCCGCCGACCACCGTGGTGCCGTAGTCCCGGTTGCGCAGCGTGTGAAAGGTGCCCTCGCGGCCGGTGATGCCGCTCGTGCACAGGCGCGTCTCGGTGCCGACCAGGATGCTCATGCCGCCGCGGCCAGTTCCACGACGCGGGCGGCCGCGCCGTCCATGGTCGTCTCGGTGTACACGTTGGGCAGCGCCGCGTCGGCGAGCATCTGACGTCCCTCCTCACCGTTGGTGCCGTCCAGCCGGACGACGAACGGCACGGTCGGTTTGATCTGGTCGAAGGCCTCGATCAGACCCTTGGCCACCTCGTCGCAGCGCGTGATCCCGCCGAAGATGTTGAACAGGACCGCCTTGACCTTCGGGTCGGACAGGATGACCTCGACGGCGCTGGTGATGGCATCGGCGCGGGAGCCGCCGCCGGCGTCCAGGAAGTTGGCCGGGGCGCCGCCGGCGCCCGCCACCACGTCCAGGGTCGACATGACCAACCCGGCGCCGTTCCCGAGGATGCCGATGTCCCCGTCGAGCTTGACGTAGGTAAGGCCGCGCTCCTTGGCCATCCGCTCCTGGGCGTCCTCGGCGGAGAGGTCGCGCAGGTTGGCGTTGTCGGCGTGGCGGAACAGGGCGTTGCCGTCGAGCGTCACCTTGGCGTCAAGCGCCCGCACGTCGCGCTGTCCACCGGCTTCGCCGGCGGAGCCCGTGACGATCAGCGGGTTGACCTCGACGAGCGTCGCCTCCTCGGAGACAAACACCTCGTACAGCTTGGCCAGCATCGCGCCGACCGGCCGGACGACATCGGCGTCGACGCCCGCCTCGAAGGCCAGCCGCCGGCCGTGGAAGTCCTGGAAGCCGAGGAGCGGGTCGACATGGAGGTGGGCGATGGCGTCCGGGTCCTCGTCGGCCACCTGCTCGATGTCCATCCCGCCCTTGGTGGACAGCATGACGAGCGGCGCCTTGGCCGAACGGTCGAAGACGACCGACGCGTAATACTCGGAGTCGATCTGCGAGGCGCCCTCAACCCACACCTCGTGCACGGTGAGGCCGCGGATGTCCATCCCCAGGATGGCGCGGGCGTGCGCTTCGGCCTCGGCGCGGTCCTGGGCGATCTTGATGCCGCCGAGCTTGCCGCGGCCGCCGATCTGCACCTGGGCCTTGATCACGCAGGGGTAGCCGATCGCCTCGGCGGCGGCGACGGCGTCCTCCACCGTCCGCGCCGGCTGGCCGGAGGGGACCGGCACGCCGTGCCGGGCGAACAGCTGCTTGCCCTGATATTCGAGGAGATCCATAACCCTTTTGCACTCTAATGAGTTGGGCTGCAAGACGGCGCGCCGGGGGGAATGCGGTGGGGCCCACCGCGGCGCGCCAGTGAAATACGGGGCCCAGGGGGCACCCGGGACGCGCCAGAGCGCGGTGCCATGGCATCATCCCGGCGCCATGGCAATTCCGAAAAACGTCTCGTTTGTCACGTTCGATGTCTACGGGACGCTGATCGACTGGGACACCGGCATCTACGAGGCGTTTTGCAAGGAGGCCGAACGCGACGGGTTCACGCTGGAGCGTGACGAGTTGCTGCCGGTGTTTCACGAGATCTCCCAGCAGATCGAGGCCGGCTCGTACGAGCTGTATGCCGAGGTGCTGCGGCGGACCGCCGTGCAGATCGCCCGGCAGCTGAGCTGGCCGCTGGAGCCGTCGCGCTCCGGTTTCCTGCCGGACTCCGTGCAGCGCTGGAAGCCGTTCAAGGAGACGAACTCCACGCTTCAGAAGATCGCCAAGCAGTACCGCTGCGGGCTGATCTCCAACATCGACGACAAGCTGCTGGGGCAGACCCGGCGGCACATCCCGCTCGACTTCGATCTCGTCGTCACCGCCCAGCAGGTCCGCTCCTACAAGCCGGATCCGGCGCACTTCACCGAGTGCGAGCGCCGGATCGGCTCCAAGAAGGGCTGGGTCCACGTGGCGGCGAGCTACCACCACGACATCGAGCCCTGCCTGAAGAAGAAGATCCCGGTCATCTGGGTCAACCGCACCAAGCAGCAGCTCGAGTCCGGGCAGAAGAAGCCTGACGCCGAGGTCGCGAACCTCAAGGAAGCGGCGAAGCTGCTCGGCATCGGCTGAGGGCGGCGCGGGTGCGCGCGGTCGCCCTGCATGCCGACGTCATCGTGTTCGTCTCCGACGTGTGGCAGACGACGTGCACGGCCGTACGGGCCGGCGAGGAGGGGTTCGTGATCGACTCGCCGGTCTATCCGGAGGAGCTGCGGGCCCTCCCCCAGGTCCTGGAGCAGGCCGGCTTTCCCGTCTCGGGGCTGCTCGTCACCCACGGCGACTGGGACCATCTGCTGGGCCGCACGGCGTTCCCCGACGCCTCACTGGGGTGCGCCGAGTCCACGGCACAGCGGCTGGGGTCAGAGCTCGGCCAGGCCCAGCGTGAGCTGCGCGAATTCGACGTCGAGCACTACGTCGAGGGCCGCCCGCCGCTGGCGCTGGCCAACGTCCAGTCCCTCCCGGCGCCCGGCCGGCTGGAAATCGGACCCCGCCCACCCGCCGCGCCGACCGCCCACGAGATCGAGCTGCATCCGACATCCGGGCACACTGCCGACGGCGTCGCCTACTGGCTGCCGTGGGCGCGGACGCTGGTGTGCGGCGACTACCTCTCCCCGGTCGAGATTCCGGCGGTGTCGGCGGGCGGCTCGGTCGGCGCCTACCGGGAGACGCTCGCCCGCCTGCAGCCACTTGTGGCCCAGGCCGAGTGGGTGATCCCGGGGCACGGCGCGCCGGTCGACGCCGCGCGGGCCGAGCAGATCCGCGCCGCCGACGACGCCTACCTGGCGCAGCTGGAAACCGACCCAGGCTCCGCCACACTGCCGCCGGACCGCAGGACGGCCCCACAGCGGCGGCTGCACGAGGAGAACCTGAAGTTGCTGTGAGGGCTCGTCGGCCGGGGTGGCGACGGGCAGGCGCGGGGGCTACTCGGCCGGGGTGGCGACGGCCAGGCGCGGGGGCTACTCGGCCGCGGTGATGACGGCCAGCGTGTCCCCGGTGGCGACCGAGGCGCCGACGGCGATGGGCAGCTCGGAGACCTTGCCCGCCTTGTGGGCGGTGATCTCGTTCTCCATCTTCATCGCCTCGATGACGGCGATGAGCGCTCCCTCCTCGACCTCCGCCCCGGCCTCGACGGCCACCTTGAGCACGGTGCCCTGAAGCGGCGAGGCCAGCGTGTCGCCCCCGCCTCCCCCGCCTCCGGCCCGCTCGGCCCGGCGAGGCGGACGACGGCCCCCGGCAGCGGGCGCCGAGCCGTTCGTGGCCACTCCGGCGACGGGCGGCGCACCGATGACCTTGACCTCGAAGCGCTTGCCGGAGACCTCGACGGTGTAGGTCTGCTCGACGCTGCCCTCCTCGTCCTCCGAGGCGGCGGGGGCAGCCGCCGGCTCCGCCGCCAGCCCCTTGAGCCACTCGCGGTCCTCGATGAGGTCGCGGCAGGTCTCGGCGTTGGCCCACTGCTGGGTGGCCAGGATCGCCTGGTGGAACGGGATCAGCGTCTTGAGCACGGTGATCTCGTACTCGCCCAGCGCCCGGAGCATCCGCGCCGTCGCCTGCTGGCGATCGGCGTCCCACACGATCAGCTTGGCGACCATCGGGTCGTACATGGGCGAGATCTCCGAGCCCGGGCCGACGCCGGAGTCGACGCGGACGCCGGGACCGGTGGGCTCGCGGTAGTCGCCGATCAGCCCGGGCGCGGGAGCGAAGTTCTTGGAGGCGTCCTCGGCGTTGATCCGGCACTCGATGGCGTGGCCGCGCAACTCGAGGTCGTCCTGGGCGATCGACAGCTTCTCGCCGGCGGCGACGCGGATCCCCTCCTTGACGATGTCGATCCCGGTGACCATCTCGGTCACGCAGTGCTCGACCTGGACGCGGGTGTTCATCTCCAAGAAGAAGTACTCGCCGTCCTGGAGCAGCCCCTCGATCGTGCCCGCGCCGGTGTAGTTGACCGCCGCGGCGGCGTCGGTGGCGATCTTGCCGATCTTCGCCCGCAGCTTCTCGTCGACGGCGGGGGCAGGCGCCTCCTCGATCAGCTTCTGATGGCGGCGCTGGAGCGAGCAGTCGCGCTCGCCCAGGTGGATGACGTTGCCGTGCGAGTCGGCCAGCACCTGGACCTCGACGTGGCGGGGATCGGGCAGGTAGCGCTCCAGGTACACGGTGGCGTCGCCGAAGAACTTCTCGCCCTCGCGGGCGGCGCCCTCGAACGCGTCCTGGAGCTTGTCGTCGGACAGCGCGACGCGGAAGCCCTTGCCGCCGCCGCCGCCGGCCGCCTTGACCGCCACCGGGTAGCCGATCGTCTTGTCGATGATCTTGCGCGCGTCCTCGATCGTCTCCACGGGCTCGGTGGTGCCGGGCACGATCGGCACGCCGGCCTCCTTCATCAGCTCGCGGGCCCGGGTCTTGGAGCCCATCGCCTCGATCGCCGAGGCCGGCGGCCCGATGAACACCGTCCCGTGCTCCTCGAGCGCCCGGGCGAATCCGGCGTTCTCGGCCAGGAAGCCGTAGCCCGGATGGACGGCCTCGGCCCCGGACTGGTCGATGACCTCCAGGATCTTGGCGATGTTGAGATAGCTCTCCGCGGCGGGCCCGGGGCCGAGCAGATACGCCTCGTCAGCGCGCTTGACGTGGATGGCGTCGCGGTCGAGCTCGGAGTACACCGCCACCGTGGCGATGCCCAGCTCCTCGCACGCGCGGATGATCCGCACGGCGATCTCGCCGCGGTTGGCGATCAGGACCTTCGAGAACATGCGGCGGGCACTTTACCGGCCCCAAACCAATGGGGGCTCCACCATCCAACCGGAGGTTGTGGGCGATTACTGGCGCTATGTACCAGTTTGCGCCCAAGGCCTACGCCGGCGGCCTCGTCAGCTGGCGCTGATGACCATCCCGGCGGCCACGGTGTCGTTCGTCGACTCGTCGACCAGGATGAAGCTGCCGGTCGTCCGGTTGCGCGAGTAGGCGTCGACCACGAGCGGCGAGCTGCAGCGCAGGCGGACCCGGCCGATCTCGTTCAGCCCCAGCTCGGCGGCCGGGACGTGCTCCAGCGTGTTGACGTCAACTCGATGCTCGATGTCCTCCACGACCGCCCGCGCGGTCCGGGTGGTGTGCTTGATGACGTACTTGCCGCGGGGCTGCAGTGGCTTCTCGCTCATCCAGCAGACGTGCGCCTCCAGCTCACGAGCGGCGGCCGGCGGATCCTCCGGGTCGACGATCATGTCGCCGCGGGAGATGTCGATCTGGTCGCTCAGCCGGATCGCTACCGACATGGTGGGAAACGCGGCCTCGATCTCGCCCCCGTAGGTGTCGATCGCCTCCACGGTGGTGCGCTGGCCGCCGGGCAGGACGGCGATGTCCGAGCCCGGGGTGAGCACGCCGCCGGCCACCTGTCCGGCATAGCCGCGGTAGTCGTGGTGGTCATCGCTCATGGGACGGATCACCCACTGGACCGGGAACCGGACGTCGGTCAGGTTGCGGTCCGGGGCGATGCACACGTGCTCAAGGTGGTAGAGGAGCGGGGCCGCGCCGTACCACTGCATGGCGTCCGACCGGTCCACCACGTTGTCGCCGTGCAGCGCCGAGATGGGGATGAAGGTGATGTCCGGGATCTGCAGGCGTGCCGCCCAGTCGGTCATCTCCTCCAGGATGCTGTAGAAGACGTCCTCGTCGTAGCCGACCAGGTCCATCTTGTTCACGCAGACCACCAGGTGGGGGATGCGCAGCAGGGAGGCGAGATAGGCGTGGCGGCGGGTCTGCTCGGACACGCCCTTGCGGGCGTCGACGAGCATGATCGACAGGTCGGCCGTCGACGCGCCGGTCACCATGTTGCGCGTGTACTGCTCGTGCCCCGGCGTGTCGGCGATGATGAACTTGCGCCGCGGGGTGGCGAAGTAGCGGTAGGCGACGTC
>JBPYFQ010000116.1:0-3140 GCA_051985625.1 Solirubrobacteraceae bacterium | reverse complement strand
GTGCAGATGTCGACGATCTCCGGCTCCCGGGCCGCGTTGTCGATCTCGGTCGTACCCTTGGCCAGCACCGCGGCCATCAGCAGGTTCTCGGTCGCGCCGACGCTCGGAAAGTCGAGCCAGATCGTGGCGCCGTGCAGGCGCGGCGCGGAGGCGACGACGAACCCGTGTTCGTTGGTCACCTCGGCACCCATCCGGCGCAGCCCGTCGATGTGCATGTCGAGTCCGCGGGATCCGATCGCGTCGCCACCCGGGTGCGCCACCCGCACGTACCCGCAGCGGGCCACCAGCGGGCCGAGCACGCAGATCGACGCGCGCAGCCGGCGGACCAGGTCGTAGTCGGCCTCGCTGCCGAGCCGGTCCGGCGTCTCGATCACCGCGCGGTTGTCATCGAGCGTCACGGTGCAGCCCAGCCGCCGCAGTACCTCGGCCATGATGGCGATATCGGTGATCCGCGGCACGTTGGTCACCACGGTCCGCCCCGGCGCGAGCAGGGCGGCCGCCATCAGCTTGAGCGCCGAGTTCTTCGCTCCCACCACGGAGACCTCACCGTCCAGGCGGGCCTCGCCGACCACTCGGATCAAATCCACGCCGGCCATCGTAGGGCTCCCGGCCCAGCCCCGCCCGGCGGCCTTCGGGCGCTCCGTAGGCTGGTGGCCATGGCCGTGCATCTGACCCGCATCTACACGAAGACCGGCGACGACGGCACCACCGGGCTCGGTGACTTCAGCCGGGTGCCGAAGACGCATCCCCGGATCGGCGCGTACGCCGACGTCGAGGAGTGCAACGCCGCGCTCGGGGTGGCGCTCGCGCTCGGCCAGCTGCGCGACGACCTGCGCCGGGTGCTCACGGTCGTGCAGAACGACCTGTTCGACGTGGGCGCCGACCTGTGCAACCCGATCGTGCCGGCGCCGTCCTATCCGCCACTTCGGATCACCGAGGACTACATCACCCGGCTGGAGGGCTGGTGTGACGAGTACAACGCCAAGCTGTCCAAGCTGGACTCGTTCATCCTGCCGGGCGGCACGCCGGGAGCGGCGTTGCTGCACGTCGCCCGCGTGGTGTGCCGGCGGGCGGAGCGCTCGGCGTGGATGGCGATCGAGGCCGACCCGGAGCGTACGAACGTCCTGACCGCCAAGTACCTCAACCGGCTGTCCGACCTGCTGTTCATCCTGTGTCGGACGGCCAACCCGGACGGCGACGTGAAGTGGGTACCCGGTGGCGAGCGCCACGCCTAGTGGCCTGCACCACGTCGAGCTGTGGGTGCCGGATCTGGCCCGTACCGAGGAGAGCTGGGGCTGGCTGCTGGGGCGGCTCGGCTGGCAGCCGTACCAGCACTGGGACGCCGGCCGATCGTGGCGCCTCGGCGACACGTACCTGGTGTTCGAGCGGTCTCCCGCGCTGACCGCGACCACCCATGACCGGCTCCGGCCAGGCCTCAACCACGTGGCGCTGCACGCCGGTACCCGGGCCGAGGTGGACGGGCTAGCGGCCGAGGCACCCCAGCACGGCTGGAGCGCCCTGTTCGCCGACCGGTACCCGTACGCCGGCGGCTCGGAACACTACGCCGCCTACCTGGTCGACCGGGACGGATACGAGGCCGAACTGGTTGCTTCATGATCGACACAACCTCCGGCTTCGCGCTGCGGCCGAAACGGTGCCGTGGAGCTGGGCTTCGCGCCGCCGGCCGCAGCCGCGACAGAGCGAGGGAGCGCAGCGACCGAGTGGCGGAGCGGCTAGAGGCCGGCATAGAGGCGCGAAGCCCGCGCGAGCGAAGCGAGCGCCAGCTAGCGAGGAACGAGCGGAGCGGTGCCGTGCAGGCCGCATCAAGGGCGCGAAGCCCGCGCGAGCGGAGCGAGCGCCGATGGTCCGGGAAGTTGTGCCGATCTTGCCGGGCTAACGGGCCGCCATACGCGTCGAGACCGTCCCCGGGGGGACGGCCTCGATCCAGGACAGGAAACCGGCGAGCGTGGACTCGGCCATGGCGATCTCGATCGTCGCGCCTTTGGTTGTGCAGCTCACGATGACCCAGTCGGACGCGAGGACGATGCGCTCCGGCCCGTCCGGCGCCCGGCGACCGGCCACCGCGAGCCCGCGCCTGGTCAGCGTGCGCCGGGGGCGGATGGAGAAGCTGAACATCCGGTACCACCGGAGGTCGTCGCCGGCGAACCGGCCGATGCCCGGCGACCAGCCCCGGCCGGGCACCACCGAGTTCATTCGCCAGCTCAGCTCGATCGTGCCGCCGCTGCGTGCGATGAATCCGCGGCGCAGGAATAACAGCGCGAGCACCAATAGCAGGACGAACACACCGATGCCGACCCCTTCCAAGATCTCCATCGGTGCCGCCCGTCAGTGCGCGGCGGGACGGGGTGTGGCTGGCACACAGTCCTCGGCGAGAACTGTGACGCCTGCCTCGGTCACCGAGAGGAAGCCGCCCGAAACGTCATAGGTGTGCTCGTCGGCACCACCGATCTTGACGCGCACCTGGCTCGGCTCGGCCAGCTGACCCAGCAACGGAGCGTGGCCAGGCATCACTCCGAGTTCGCCCTCAGTCGTCCGGGCGACCAGCATGTCGGCCTCGCCGGACCACACCATCTCCTCGACCGACACGATCTCGACGGGTATCTGCCTCGCCACGTGGGTCTCCTCTAACGCCAGGACGGACCGTCCGAGTGTAATAAACCAGGAAATGATCGGCGCCGGCGGCGCCCTGATCGACACAACTTCCCGGAAGTTGTGGCCTCAAAGCCCCCGCTGAGACCACAATTTCCGGGAAGTTGTCGCCCGCTTCGCTCACGGGATTACTCCCGGCTCAGCTCCTTGGCCTTGCGCTCCAGATCCTCCAGACCGCCGCACATGAAGAACGCCTGCTCGGGGTAGTGGTCGTACTCCCCCTCACTGATCTTCTTGAACGCCTCGATCGTCTCCTTGATCGGGACGGTCGAGCCCGGGATACCGGTGAACTGCTCGGCGGCGTACGTATTCTGGGACAGGAACCGCTCGATCCGGCGGGCCCGGCCGACCGTGATCTTGTCCTCTTCGGACAGTTCGTCCATACCGAGGATCGCGATGATGTCCTGCAGGTCCTTGTACCGCTGGAGGATCTGCTGCACGCCCCGCGCGACGGTGTAGTGCTCCTGGCC
>JBPYFQ010000115.1:0-2885 GCA_051985625.1 Solirubrobacteraceae bacterium | reverse complement strand
GACAACGACAAGAGCGTCAAGGCCTGGAAGATCGAGGGCGCCCAGCGAGCGGGAAGCGCCGCCGCGCGTACCGGTCGGGCCGTCGAGCGGCTGGACTCCGACGCGCCGGAGGCGGTACGCGAGCCGTGGCAGCTACGCCTGACGATCGCCGAGGCGCCCCGGTCGGGTGACGTCGTGGTGGAGTTGCGGGACGCGGTGATCTCTCGGGGTGACGTTACGTTCGGGCCGCTGAACCTCAGCCTGGGCTGGGCGGAACGGCTACGCCTGGCGGGGCCGAACGGTTCGGGCAAGACGACCCTGGTCGACGCGCTGCTCGGTCGGCTGCCGCTGCGCGCGGGCACCCGGTACGCGGGGCCGTCGGTGGTCTTCGGCGAGCTGGATCAGAGCCGCCGGGCGTTCGACACCGACGAGCCGGTGGCTGACGTGGTACGCCGGATCGCCGCGCTGCCCGACACGGCCGAGACCCGTACCCTGCTGGCAAAGTTTCGCCTGGCGGGGGACGAGGCGCTCCGGCCAGCGAGGTCGCTGTCGCCGGGCGAGCGTACCCGCGCGGCGTTGGCCCTATTGCAGGCTCAGGGCGTGAACTGCCTGGTACTCGACGAGCCGACCAACCATCTCGACATCGAGGCGATCGAGCAGTTGGAGTCGGCGCTCGACGACTACGGCGGCACCCTGCTGCTGGTAACGCACGACCGCCGGCTCGCCGAGGCGGTACGCGTAGACCGGACACTCGACGTCCGGGATCTCTAAAGATCGACACAACTTCCGGCAAGTTGTGGCCTCACGGGGTGCCTGAGGCCACAATTTCCGGGAAGTTGTGACGATCTTGCTTCGCGCCGCCGGCCGCAGCCGGCCCGGAGTCGAGGGCGCGCTAGCGCCCGAGCGGAGGGTCGGCTACAGGCCGGATTTGAGGCGCGAAGCACGCGCGAGCAGAGCGAGCGCCAGCAACTCAGCTGGATTCGCGGGCTGCCGGGGCGCCGCCGAATAGGACGTCGTCCCAGCTCGGTAGGCGCTTGCGCGGCTTGTCGCCGGTCTGCTCGGGCCCGGCGGCCGGAGGGGTCCGCCGCGGCCGGAGCACGGCAAGGGACGGCACGTCCGGGACCGTCTTCGGGCTGTCGGGCTCGTCGTCGAACGCGGAGCCGGGCGAGCCGAGCAGCGCCGCCGCGCCGCCGCGGACCGGCTGGCGATCGGCGGCCGCTGCTGGTGCGGCGGCCGGGTTGACTCGGGAGCCGCCCGGGCCCTCCAGCGGCCGGTCGAGCGTGGCGAGCAGCGCGTCGCGGCCGCTCCGGATCGGATCCGGGCCGAGCCCCCGGCCGGGGCGCGACTCGCGCCGCGCGGTGTCCGCAGCCGGCCGCATCGGCTCGTGTCCGCCCCTCGTCAACTCCCCGGGGCCGTGCGGGCTCGCCGGCGGGTCCTGGCCGAGGATCTGGGTCGGGCGCTCGGCACACAGGTACTGCGCCATGTCGTCGTGCGGGGTGACGAGCTGGCGAGACTTGTCCAGCTCCCAGATCGCCTGCGCAGTGGCCTTGCCGCTGGGCCAGGTGGCGACGATCCGCCAAGTGCCGTCGTCGCGCCGGTACGCATCCCAGGAGATCTTTTCCGCGTCGATGCCGTGCTGAGCCAGCCGGGCGTCCACGACCTCGGCGAGCGAGGCGCCCTTCTCCGAGGTCTTCAGCTTGCTGCGGCGGGCGTGCTGGGCGAGCATGGCCCGTTCCTGTAGCACCGGACCGGCGTAGCGCAGCACCCGGTCGACCGGCACGCCGGCGACCCGCGCGACGTCATCGGCCGATTCACCGGAGCGGATGCGAGCCTGGATGTCCCGGGGCGACAGCGAGGACGAGGCCGAGGCGTCGTGATGGACTATGGCGGTCGCCGTGCCACCGGCCTGGCGGTCGCTGCGCATGGCCGCCGAGATCCGTTCGTCGACCGGGAGGGCGAGCAGGCGCCCGACCTCGTCGGCGAGCACTAGCGCATGACCATCCTCGGAGAGGGCGACGAACCGAACCGGCCGCATCCCTTGCCTCCGTCCACCCGTGAGCAGCGCACCAGGCGACGCTCGTTCTCGACACAGTACGCGTCACCCTAGCGGGTACCACGTATGCCGCGCCGTGTTTCGCGCCTGTTCTTCGCGCCGATCTGGGAGAAGTGAACACGGATTGGAGATCAAACCATGTACATTTCTCCAAGATCGGCGCGGAGGGGCGGGGTCGGCGCGGAGGGCGGGGCCTGCGCAGGCGGGTCAGAGCCGTTCGACGATGTAGTCGACGCAATGGGTCAGCGCTTCGACGTCGGCGGGATCGACAGTGGGAAACATAGCCACCCGTAGCTGGTTGCGGCCCAACTTGCGGTACGGCTCGGTGTCGACGATCCCGTTGGCGCGCAAGACCTTCGCGATCGCGGCGGCGTCGATCTCGTCAACGAAGTCGATCGTGCCGACCACGTTCGAGCGAAGCCCGGGATCGACCACGAACGGCTCGGCGACCTCGGACTGCTCGGCCCAGCCGTACAGCATCGACGCGCTCTCCGCGCTGCGCTTGGCCGCCCACGCCAGGCCGCCGTTGGCCAGCAGCCAGTCGACCTGCTCGGCAGCGAGGAAGATCGTGGCGAGCGACGGGGTGTTGTATGTCTGCTCCAGCCGCGAGTTCTCGATCGCGGTGACCAGATCGAGGAACGCCGGAATGTACCGCCCGGAGTCCTTGACCTGCACCGCCCGGTCCAGGGCGGCCGGCGAAAGCAGCGCTATCCAGAGGCCACCGTCGGAGCCGAGGCACTTCTGCGGGGCGAAGTAGTACGCGTCGGTTTCGGTGAGGTCAACTTCCAGGCCGCCGGCGGCCGAGGTGGCATCGTGCAGCATCAGCGCGTCGTCGGCCGTGCCGGGCACCCGG
>JBPYFQ010000114.1:0-13574 GCA_051985625.1 Solirubrobacteraceae bacterium | reverse complement strand
GCCGACCGCTGACCAGCAGCCTGGCGCCACACCGGCGGAGATCGAGTTCGCCCGCCGTTGGCGGGACATGCCGAAAGTGGTGTTCTCCTCGACGACCGGCACGGTGGACTGGAACACCCGCCTGGTCACCGGCGACGCGGTCACCGAGATCACCCGGCTCAAGACCCAGGACGGCGGTCCCATGGACATCGGCGGCGCCACACTCGCCGCAGCGGCCATGCGGGCCGGGCTGATCGACGAGTACGTGCTGGTCACCGCACCGGTCTTGGTGGGCGGCGGCACGCCGTTCTTTACGCACCTGGACAACTGGGTGAACCTGACCCTGGTGGAGACCCGGACGTTTCCCGACGGCGTGGTCCTGACCCGGTACGAGACCAAGCGCTGAGTGCCTGAGCTCGGATCCGCGCGGACTCCGGGGCCGTCCCAGGATCTCGTGGTGCTGTCGGGTGCCGCTTCTACATCAGAGCTGCAGCGGCGGTCAGGCGGGTCTGGCCGTCGTGATGGTTGCGTTGAAAAACGGGATGTACTTGTCGGTCCCGTAGCCCCAGCCGGCGACGAAGCGCCTCGGAAGCACGAGCTCGCCGAACCGCTGTTCCTCGTAGACGTCTGCACCGAACGGGAGATAGTCGAAGGAACCCTTGGTTACTTCACCCCATCGTTGCGCCGAGAGGCTGACCAGCCGACCGTCCGGGGCGATGCGCAGGTGGACCTCGACGTGCTCCGGGGGGTTGTCGGTGATGGCGACAATTTGGTCCTCGCTCTGCACGCGCCAGGTGAAACCCCGACCTGGGAGCAGCGCGCCGGGCGCGAATACCGATTCCAGGCCCGCCCGACCAGCTGCCGAGCGAACAACGTTGTCGTCTGCTTGCTCAAAGAGCTTCCATCGGCCCAGGAGGCTTCCGCGCATGCTGGCGGTGCCATGCTCGTAACGATCAGTCACGACCAGCGGACGGAGCGGACCGAGACCGAGGGAGGCACGCCATACGAATGACGCCCCGTCGCATCGCTGCGTGGCGACGAACGGCAGCCAGACACCCACCTTGATGCGGCCCGACATCGTCAGCTCGACGCCTCGCGGAACGGCCTGCCCGTCCCGCACGGCGTGCGTCAAATATCGCCGAACCGGCTCGGGCAGGTCCTCGCTGCTCGTCATCGGCCCCGGACTCTAAGCGCTGGCAACCGCCGGCGCGCTTCCGGACCTAGCAGCCATTCCCCGAAGCCGACGCGGCGCTCGAACCCCGGACCCTTCCTTACGAGTGGCCCATTTGCAGGGCCTTTTGTCGATCGAGGCTAGTTCGACAGGACGGTGAAGAAGTCCCGGCTGTACGGCGCCAGGAGCTGGCCGGAGATGCCGAACTGGCCGGGAACCACCGGGATCGGTGTCGGTCCGCTCCTGTGGTGGTGGACGTATAGGTATCCCGCCACCCAATCCGGGTTGATGTCGAGTTGGACCCCGCGTTGGACGCCGGCTCCGACCATTGGACCGGCCAGCTGGGCCACGGTCAGGCCCTCTCCGGCTGCCCAGATCAACTGCCCGTCGGACCGGATGCCCAGTCCGCTGCGGGCGACCGCCGCGCCGCCGACAGTCGCGCCCCAGCATGACGCGCCACACGCCGCCACGGAGGCGTCGGGCTGCCCGTGGTCGATCAGCAAGCGGAGGTTCTGGCGCACCGAGGCGATGGCACGCCCCTGGCTGGGGACGCCCCGATGCCAGGCTCCGATGTCGGTTCGGCCGTCCTTATAGGTGACGATCGAACCAAGACCGTCGCTCAAGGCCACGCCGGTACGACCGAATGAGTAGAAGCCGCCCGCCGCCGTGTTGAACTTAAACCCACCGTTGAACCCGAGCACCAGGTGGTGGATCTCGCGCCCCGCGACCATGTCGCCGTAGTGCCAGCCGGCACCCCCGGGATCAAGCGACCCAGCGTGCAGGGCGAGGTGCACGAACCGCTGGTCCATCCGCACCAGCGTCACGCCCGCGCGGCGGGCAATCCACATCGCCGGGTGGCCGTTGATCCGGGAGATCATCTGCCAGCGCGTCGTCAGCTTCCGCGGATAATGATCGACGGCGCCGGTATTGTGAGGCCGCCTGCCGGCCCGGCGAGTCTTTGCCGCCGCGTTCACTGCGCTCACGGAGCTTGAGCCGCTGGTGCTCCGGACCGACGAGGAAGAGGCTGCCGCGTGCAAGGACACGGTCTGACTGCTCCCGCAGCCCGCCACGATCGCCGATGCGAAGGCCATGGCGAGGCCCATGAGACAGACGCGGGGTGAGGGCATGATCAATCGCGTCGCCCGGACGCGCGGCGTTAGTGGCAGGCGCGCTCGAGTGCGCGTTCGGACGAATTCCCGCGGCGGGTTCCGGTCGTGGTCAGCACGAACCGCCAGGAGCGTCTCGACCTGGTGAAGACGAATCGGGCCAGCCGGCCATCCGGCGTTCTCTGGCAGACGACGCCGAAGGTCGGCCTCCCATGGGTCACGTATTCGCCGCTGATGCCCTGGGAAGAGCCATCCTTGACGATGAACGTGTGCCGGAGCGACGCCCGGGTAGCGCCGCGTGCCGGGGTGACGCGCGGGGATGCCGCCACCGCCGTCGATGCCAGTACGACTAGTGCAGTAACGCCGAGAAGCGCGATTCGACGCGGCTTGATCATGCTGCGACTCCTTTCTGCCAGCGTCCGGATGGGCGCGGGTCAGCCTCCATCCGCACCCTCAACCGAGGGTTAGGCTGCCATGAGAACCCGCTCACGTCGCTGGTGATCCGGGCATCACACCGGCGGGGTACGGTTTGACGGGTTCGCACGTGCCCGCCGGTCGCATCATCCCGGAGCTGCTACGACGCCGGTCAGCCCTGGTGGGGCTGGCGGTGTGCGGGCTCGTGCTTGCTTGGGCGGTGGCGGTTGTTGGAGGAGGCGGCCATCGGGCTCCTTGGGTCGGATATCACCGCGCCCAGCTTGAAGTAGGTGGGGACTCATATCCGTACCTGGTGTTTGTGCCGGCCAGCTATCGCGCCGGTTTGAAGGTCCCGCTGGTGGTCGTGCTGCATGGGTGTAGCACGACGGCTGGTCAGCAGGCGGTTGCGAGCGGCTATGCCCAGGTGGCCGACCAGCGTCGATTCATTGTCTTGTACCCGGACGTAGACGCGGCTGATCTCACCAACGGGGGGTGCTGGAAGGGAATCTGGGATCCCCAAGCGGAGGGGCGGGGTCGGGGCGATGCTGGCGCGATTGCCGCGATGACCAGGACGGTGGTCGGGAGATGGAGCATCGATCCCAGTCGGGTCTACGTCATCGGTATCTCAGCCGGCGGATTTGAGAGCTCGATCCTCGGCGCCAGCTATCCCGACGTGTACGCGGCAATCGGCATCCATTCCGGCGCCGCGTACATGGCAGGCCGACCGGGGTGCCCGGACGAAGGCGCGTCGTCCACCAGTACGGTCGCGCTGGCGCGCCGAGCCCTGAGTGCCATGGCGGCTCGCGCCCGCGTGATGCCGGTCATTGTGTTCCATGGTGATCAAGACGAGGTGGTTCCCTACCGCTGCGGCGAGCAAGCGCTCCATCAGTGGCTCGACACTGACAACCTGGTTCTCCAGCGGGAAGGCCGTGTTCCGGTATTGGGGAGGCGAGCCTCAGTGAGCAAGGGGGCCGTCGCTGGAGGGCGAACGTACGCGGTTGCGTCCTACGCGAATGGGCAGCGGTGCATCGTGGCGCAGTTTTGGACGATCCACGGCATGCGCCACGCGTGGTCGGGCGGTTCGAGCGACCCGTCTATCTCCACGTACGTCGATCCACGCGGGCCGAGTGCCGCCGGGGCTTCTGCGAGCTTCTTCTCGCGGTGGAGGCTGTCCGGCGCTGTCGGCCCGTGTGCTCGTCGCCGACGCTGACCCACCCGGAGTTCTCGATCCTCACCTCGGATCTGGTGTGAACAAAGTCGGCTCCGGTGGCGGCCGATGCCTGCGTCCACGGAGAGGGGATCAGTGTTCGGGGAGCGCCAGTCCAGCCTGGAGGCCGCGAATGATCGTGCCAAGGAGACCCGATGCGAGAAGACCGGGGCCCAGCGGACCGGACTGATTCTCACCGACTGGCGGAAGCTGTCGTAGAGCAGCCTTGGCCTCCACGGACATCCTGTTGAGCTGCCAGTGGATCTCCTCGGTAACCGCCTCTGGACGGTCCGGATCGGCCAGTCCCACCGCCTTAGCGGCGTACGCCGCGGCGCCCAGGGCATGCGCACCCATGTGAGGGACTGCTGCGGCCTGCCCTGCCGCTCGGGCGGCAGCGGCTGCTGCAGGGGTGCTCACCTCACGTGCCGCGGCGCCGCCGGCGAACCGGCGGCGGATCTCGTCTGCGACGTCAAGCTCGCCACGGCCGAAGGCCCGCGTTCGCTCGATGGCATCTCGTGGGCGAGCATCACCGGGTGCTTCCGCCTCGAACAGCCCGAGAACTCGCTCGGCGCAGTCAGCCGCCCACACGGCAACGATTCGTCGTTCGGCTTCGCTCAGCGCCTGCGGTGAACCCACGCCCAGATTCTCCCAGGCGTCGCCGCCCTCAGGTGTCCGACCACCAGTCAGTCCGCGGCAGGCATTCAAACGTGCGTCGCCATGACTATGCGAGTCACGCTCGGAGCGGGGGTGTGTGGCGACCGCTCGGTTTGCCCCGACAGTTCAACCGAATGTGAAAATCGGTACTTCGGATCTGCGCCGGTGGAACCCTCGACGGCTGGTCGTCAAGTTTGCCGTGCTGGCCCTAGTAGGCCTCTGGAGGCGGCGCGTCCCGTTCAGCGTAGTCCCGCCGGTCGACGTACCCCGGCCTAGCAGTCCGCCGATTGCGCCACATCGTCATCCACAGCAGCGAAACGAATAGTCCAACGATGCCGACGATCATGAGAATGACGCCAATCGTGTGGATGTTGAATCCGTGCGTGGTGACGCTAACCGCGAAGCGCAGAATCGCTCCGACAGCTATGAGAAACAGAGATGTACCAAGTCCCATTGAAGCCTCACCATCATCGCCAGTAGAGTGGTTGTGCGGTAATTGTTGCCCGCTCCACCGGTCCGACAAACATGTGCGCGAAGGACTGGATGGGCTGTGCCTCATGAGCTCGCTTCGCTCCCGCGATGGTTTAGATCGTGTCGGATCGGCATCGCATGAGTTGCGAATGAGCCATATGAGTGGGTAGCAAGCGAGCGAACGGCAGCCTCGGACAGAGACCTCTCGGCCTCTGTCCATTGCCGTTGCTGTCGGTCAGATTGCATGAGCGACCAACGCCACTTGGAGGAAATGCCATGTCGACCAAGCTCTACGTTCTCCCCATACGCGGCGGGTGGGGCGTGCTTGCCCACGGGCGACGCCGGCCCCTTCTCCAGCACAGCACCAGATCCCGAGCCGTCGCTCTGGCACGGGAGACGATCCGCCAGCACGGCGGCGGGGAAGTTGTGGTCCTGAACCGGTCCGGCCGGGTCATCGAGTCGAACGCTGTCCGACCGTAGTCTCCCTGGCGCCTCTGTGCTCATTCGCCTGACGTGATCATCACGCCTGCCGCACCCACGTCTCCGTCGCCGAGCGCCCCGGTGGGGCGGTTAACCGCGGTGAGGATGGGGCGGTCAGCTGGCCGGAGTCTCCCGCTCCAGGACAACCATGACCTGCGAGGTGCTGAGGCTCCACGGGCTCGTCACCGTCAAGCCGGTGACCACCCGCCAACCCTCGGCCGCATAGCTATTGAGCGTCTGCTCCAGGTTCTCTGGACTGAACTTGCCGCTCCACCGGCGGTCTTCCTTGGTCAGCACTTTGTATTCCATAGGCTCTCAACCTCCTCGACGCGGCCAGCTAATAGCGGCTTCTACCGTATCCCTAGGGGCGTGGGCCTACCTGCGCGCGCTGTCGGTCGGCGGCTACGGGGGTCAGGTCTAAGCCGCCGACTGGTCGAATCCTCAGAGCCGACGCGGGGACTCGAACCCCGGACCCCTTCATTACGAGTGAAGTGCTCTACCAGCTGAGCTACGTCGGCGACCGGCGGCTGCGCAGTCTAGTGGGCCGCTCGTTCCGCGCGTTAGAACGGGCCGTCCGGCTGCGCCGGCGAGCCCGTGCGGGCCCGCCAATCCTCCACCAGTATCGCCCAGCGCTCGTGGTCGCGCCAGCGGCCGCCGATCTTCAGGTAGCGCGGCGAGAAGCCCTCGCGGCTGAAGCCGGCACCCTGGGCCAGCGCCAGTGAGCTGGCGTTGCCCGGCTGGATGTTGGCCTCGATGCGGTGCAGCTCCAGCACGGTGAAGGCATGGTGCAGCACCAGTTCCAAGCCGGCGCGCATGTACCCCTGGCCGGCGAACGGCTGGCCGACGGCGTAGCCGAGGTAGGCGCTCTGCAGCCGGCGCCGGACGATCTGGGAGAGGTTGAAGAAGCCCATGATCGCGTCGTCCTCGGTGCGGCACAGAAGCAGCGCCTCGAAGTCGGCCCGGCGGGCGTCGGCCAGATAGGCGGCGAAGCGCTCGTCGTCGGTCGGCGCCGTCGCCCATGGGCTGTGGAAGGCGCGACTGACCTGCATGAGCCCGGTGAACTCGAGGCAGTCGGCCCGGACCGGCGCCCGTAGGTACACGCGCGAGTTGCTCTCCATCCCGTTCACGCCGCGAGCGCGCGCTCGAGGCGATAGGCCAAAGCCTCGCATGCCAGATCCTCCGAGACGTTGAGCACAAAGCGCTCCCGGGTGTCCTCCACAAGCTCCACGGCCGCGCGCAGCCGAACCGGATCCGGCGCCGGACGGCCGGCGTCCTCGGCCAGCTCCGCGCTGCGGTCGCAATTGCGCACCAGGTCGGCGGCGTCATAGCCGAGGAACGCGAGGTCGGCGAACCACAGTGCCACCAGCTGAAGCCCCAGATCGAGCGCTCCGGTCGAGACGCGCCGCCGGGTGCGCCGGATCCGCTCCGTCCATTCGGTCTCCACGCGCCGTTGGTCCTTGCGCGCGGTCAGCTCCAGCTCGGCCACTCGAAGCGCGTCCAGCTCGGTCCCGGCGGTCTCGGCCCGGGCGCGGGCGGCGGCCAGCAGGTCGGTCCAGGGCCGCGCCTGGCTCATCTGCTCGGTGAGCGCCGCCCGGGCGTAGGCCTCGGCAGCCGCCCGCAGCGCCTGCCCGTCCGGCGAGGCCAGCTCGTGCGCGCGGTCGGCGTCCTGGAGCGCCAGCCGCACGCAGGCCCGGGCCGTCTCGGACCCCGCCCCCAACGCCTCCAGCTCGGCCGCAGCCTGCGCCTCGGTGGGGGCCTCGAAGCGCACGGCCTGGCAGCGGGAGCGGATCGTCGGCAGGATCTCCGGCAGCCGATCGGTGAGCAGGATGATGTGGACGAACTCGGCCGGCTCCTCCAGGGTCTTGAGCATCCGGTTGGCCGCCTCATCGCCAAGCTCGTCGGCGCGCTCGATCACGAACACCCGGCGACGGGACTCAAACGGCGTCTTGCTGGCCGCGGCGATCACCGGCTCGTCGACGTCGGCGACGAGGATCTCGTGGGCGCCGCTGGGAACCACCCAGGTCAGGTCGGGATGGGCGCCGGACATCACTCGCGCGCGGGCGCCCTCGGGGTCGGCGGACCCGTCGGCCAGCAGCTCGGCCGCCAGCGCCCGCGCCGCGGCCCGCTTGCCGGCGCCCCCGGGCCCATGGAACAGGTAGGCGTGGGAGGGACGCCCGTCGCTGCCCAGCGCGGGCGCGAGGACGGCACGCGCGTGGGGATGACGTTCAAGCTCGGCGAGCAACGAATGGATCCTAGCCCTCGGCGGCGCTCGATTTGGGCGGGATGTCGTTGCCGGCCTCGATATGGTCGAGCCGCGTCATGGCCCGCGGCAAGCTGATCACGATTGAGGGGATCGACGGCGCCGGGAAGACGACGCTCGCCCAGTCCCTCCTCGCCGCGCTGCGCGAGCGCGGGCTCGACGCGACGCTGCTCCGCGAGCCGGGCGGGGTGCGAGCGGCGGAACGCATCCGAGCACTCGTCCAGGATCCCGCGGCCCGGCTCGGCGACCGGGCCGAGGCCCTCCTGTACGCGGCCGCCCGAGCCCAGCTGGTGGAGGAGGCGCTGGAGCCGCTGCTCGAGGACGGCCGGCTCGTCCTCCTGGACCGTTTCGTCGACTCCTCCCTGGCCTACCAGGGGGGCGGTCGCAAGCTCGGCATCGACGCCATCCGGGCGATCAACCAGTTCGGCACCGGGGGCCTGGCTCCGGACCGGACGCTCCTGCTGCAGATCACCACCGCCGTCGGCCGCGGGCGCTCGGACGGACGGGCCGAGCCGCTCGATCGCCTGGAGCGCCAGCCGGACGCGTTCTTTGACCGAGTGGCGGACGCCTATGCCGAGCTTGCCGCCGCCGAGCCCGGGCGCATCCGCGTCATCGACGCCACCCAGGAGCCGGCGGACGTCCTCGACGCAGCGCTGGCGGCCGTGGCCGACCTACTGTGAGTAGCCGTTGGGGCGTGCGGTGGCAAACGCCCACGCATCGGCGATCATCGCCTGCAGCTCCGGCTTCTGAGCCGCCCAGCCGAGCTCGGACCTGATCCGCTCGCTCGCCGCCACCAACTGCGGCGGGTCGCCGGGGCGCCGCGGCGCCTCGCGGACGGGGATCTCGTGACCGGTGACCTCCCGGGCGGCCTCGATCACCTCGCGGACCGAGAACCCGGCGCCGTTGCCGAGGTTGAAGATCCGGTGCTCCCCCGGCCGGGTACCGTCGAGCGCCAGCAGATGGGCGGCCGACAGGTCCTCGACATGGATGTAGTCGCGGATCGCGGTGCCGTCCGGCGTCGGGTAGTCGGTGCCGAACACCTCGACGTGCGGGTTGCGCCCCAGCGCGGTCCGCAGGATGTTGGGGATGAGGTGGGTCTCCGGCTCGTGGTCCTCGCCGGCGTCGCCGGCGGCGCCGGCCACGTTGAAGTAGCGCAGGCTGACCGCGCCAAGGCCGTGGGCCGCGCAGTAGTCGTGGATCATGCCGTCGACGGCCAGCTTGGAGGCCCCGTACGGGCTCTCTGGGCGCGTCGGCGCCGCTTCGGAGATCGGCACCTCGTCCGGCTGACCGTAGACGGCGCAGGTGGAGGAGAAGACGAGCCGCGGGATATCCGCGTCATTCATGCCGTCGAGCAGGTTGAGCGTGCCCACCACGTTGTTGTGGTAGTAGCGCTCGGGGTGGCTGACCGACTCCCCGACGAGCGCGAACGCCGCGAAGTGCAGGACCCCGTCGAACCCCTCGTCCAGCGCCTGGGCGACCCCCTGGCGGTCACGCAGATCGGCCTGGATGAAACGGGCCTGAGGGGCGACGGCCTCCAGGTAGCCGCGTTCGAGGTTGTCGAGCACCGCCACCTCGTGGCCGGCGTCGAGCAGTTGACGGGAGACGACGGAGCCGATGTAACCGGCGCCGCCGGTGACGAGCAGCTTCATCGGGGCGAGAGCGTCGTGTGCATGGGCCGCCATTTAACCGGCCGCCCCGTTCTGCGGCGGTCCGGGTGCCCGCGCCGCCCGAGCCATAGAATCGTCCCTCGGTGTCCGACCCCTGGCGCTCCCTGAAGATCAAGCAGTTTGAGCAGGTCACGGCGGGTCCGTCGGTGGCGCTGATGCGCATCACCGGCAAGGCCTCGTGGCGGGGCGAGGCCACCCCCGACCAGCGCCCCACCCTGGTCGCCGACGACGGCCGGGAGGTGGCCCGGTTTACGCCCTTGTCCTCGCCCCCGGACGATCGGGGCGTGCTCCGGGCCGCGTACTCGGTGCCGGAGCGGCTGATTACGGCGGAGACCGTCTTTTCCCTGGAGCTCAAGGACGGTCATGTGATTGCGCTGCCGGCGCCGGCCTCCAGGGCCGGGAGCCGGGCCGCCGCGACGCCCCCTCCCGACGTGACGACCCCGCCGCCGCCCGCCCCCGCCCCCGCGGCCGACGAGGCGCTGCGCCGGGAGCTTGCCGATGCCAACCGGCGCGCCGAAGAGGCGCTGCTGGAGGCCGCCGCGGCTCATGATCAGCGAGACGAGCTCGAGCAGCGCAACGCAGACCTCGCCGAATCGCTGCGCGAGCGCCAGGCGGCCCTCGACGAGCTAGAAGTCTGGTGCGGCGAGCTGGAGCGGCGGCTGGCATCGATGAGCAGCGAGCTCGGCGACGCCACCGCCCGGCTGCGCGCCGCCGAGGAGGAGCTGGAGGAGCTGCGCCCCGAGCCGGCCGCTGGGGTGGACCCACCCGAGGGCCTCGAGGACCTCCGCCGCCGGGCCGCCGCCGAGGCCGGGGAGGTGGCCGCTCGGGAGCTCGCCGAGGCCGCCGCCGAGCGGCCCGGGCCGGGGCTCTGAGCCCCGGAGTCAGACCCGACGCGCAGTAAAATAAGGGGTTCAGGAAGCTCCCAACCGACCGCCGGGCCCAGCCCGTTTTTCCGTCCGGGTCGTTCGCAAGCATTTCCAGCCCACTCGGCCGCCACGGTGCCGAGATGGGGCCTCGGAAGCAGGCGGAAACGAGAGGAGCAGTACCTAATGTCGAACGCACCGCAAACGCAACTCAGCTCCAGCCCCACAGTGGGCGAAGGCCTCTCGGTTCGTCGGTACTTCACGACCCCCGGGACGCACCCCTTCGACGCGGTCGAGTGGGAGCTGCGAGACGCACGGATCGGACACGGCGACAAGGTGTCGTTCGAGCAGCCCGACGTGGAATTCCCCAAGTCGTGGTCGCAGAACGCGACGAACATCGTCGCCCAGAAGTACTTCCGCGGGCAGCTCGGCTCGCCGGCGCGGGAGCGGTCGGTCAAGCAGATGATCGGGCGGGTCGCCGGGACGATCGCCGCCTGGGGCAGCGAGCGCGGCTACTTCGCCACCCGGGAGGACGCCGAGACCTTCGAGGCTGAGCTGACCCACATCCTGCTCCACCAGCTCGCCGCGTTCAATTCGCCGGTCTGGTTCAACGTGGGATTCGAGGACCAGCCGCAGTGCTCGGCCTGCTTCATCCTGTCGGTTGACGACGAAATGGAGTCGATCCTGGCCTGGAACACCAAGGAGGGCAAGATCTTCCGCGGCGGCTCGGGCTCGGGGATCAACCTGTCCAAGATCCGCGGGTCGATGGAGCCGCTGTCGAAGGGCGGCACCGCCTCCGGGCCGGTCAGCTTCATGCGCGGCGCTGATGCCTGGGCGGGCACGATCAAGTCCGGCGGCAAGACCCGGCGCGCGGCCAAGATGATCGTCCTCGACGTCGACCACCCGGACATCCGTGACTTCATCTGGTGCAAGGCCAAGGAGGAGGACAAGGCCGCCGCGCTGCGCGACGCCGGGTTTGACATGTCGATCGACGGCGACGGCTTCTACTCGATCCAGTACCAGAACGCGAACAACTCGGTGCGCGTCTCCGATGACTTTATGCGCGCGGTCGAGAACAACGAGGACTGGCGCTTGATCGCCCGGACCACCGGCCAGCCGGTCGGCGAGCCCGTCCGCGCGCGTGAGCTGATGAAGGAGATCGCCGAGGCGGCCTGGCGGTGCGCCGATCCCGGCGTCCAGTACGACACGACGATCAACCGGTGGCACACCTGCCCGGTGTCGGGCCGGATCAACGCGTCCAATCCCTGCAGCGAGTACATGCACGTCGACGACTCGGCCTGCAACCTGGCCTCGCTCAACCTCATGAAGTTCCGCCGCAGCGACGGTACGTTCGATGTGGACTCGTTCGAGCACGCAGTCGACATCGTCTTCCTGGCCCAGGAGATCATCGTCTCGCCGTCCAGCTATCCGACCGAGGAGATCGGCGCCAACGCCCGCGCCTTCCGGCAGCTCGGCCTGGGGTACGCCAACCTCGGCGCCTACCTGATGGCCGACGGCGTCCCCTACGACTCGGACGCCGGCCGCGGGACGGCGGCCGCCATCACCGCGCTGATGACCGGCCGCGCGTACCTGGGCTCGGCCCGGATCGCGGCGGCGATCGGCCCGTACGACCGGTACGCCGAGAACCGCGAGGCCCACAACGGGGTCATGCGGATGCACCGGGACGCCTCGTACGCCATCGCGGTCGAGGATTGCCTGGATCAGAACCTGCTGACGTCCGCCCGCACCACGTGGGACGAGGCGGTCAGCACCGGGGAGCGCCACGGGTACCGCAATGCGCAGGCGACGGTGCTGGCGCCGACCGGCACGATTAGCTTCCTCATGGACTGCGACACCACCGGCGTGGAGCCGGACTTCTCGCTGGTCAAGTTCAAGGAGCTCGTCGGTGGCGGTCAGATGACGATCGTCAACCGGACGGTGCCGCTGGCGCTGCAGACGCTCGGGTACTCCGACGAGCACATCGAGCAGATCGTCGCCTACATCAACGAGCACGGCACGATCCTCGGCGCCCCGGGCCTCGACGCGGAGGACCTGCCGGTCTTCGACGTGGCCGTCGGCGAGCGGGCGATCTCCCACATGGGCCACATCAAGATGATGGGCGCGGTCCAGCCGTTCATCAGCGGCGCGATCTCCAAGACCGTCAACCTGCCCCAGACGGCGACGGTGGAGGACATCGCCGACGCCTACTTCCAGGCGTGGAGCCTCGGGGTCAAGGCGCTGGCGATCTACCGGGACGGCTCGAAGACCGCCCAGGCGCTGCGCACCGACGCCCAGAAGGCTGAGGCGGCTGGCGTCGACGTCCAGGCCGAGGTGGAGAAGGCGGTCACGGAGGCCCTGGCCAAGGTGGGCCCGAAGCGGCGGCGGATGCCGCGGGAGCGCCAGTCGATCACCCACAAGTTCTCGATCGGCGGCCACGAGGGCTACATCACGGCCGGGATGTACGAGGACGGCTCGGTGGGCGAGATCTTCCTCACCGACATTGGCAAGGAGGGCTCGACCCTCCGCGGCATGATGAACGCGTTCGCCACCGCCATCTCGCTGGCGCTCCAGTACGGGGTGCCGCTCGAGACGCTGGTGCGCAAGTTCAGCTACATGCGCTTCGAGCCGGAGGGGATGACGTCCAACCCGGAGATCCCGTTCTCCAAGTCGATGCCGGACTACATCATGCGCTGGCTGGCCTCGCGGTTCCTGGATGCCGACCTGCAGGAGGAGCTCGGCATCCTCACTCAGGAGGTCCGGGCCCGCAAGGCGGCACAGGACGCCGCCAGCTCGCAGCTGGGCGACACGGCCGGTCCGACGGCGACGCCGGCTCCGTCCGCCCCCGCCGCCACGTCGCTGACCGACGAGCCGCCGGTTCTGCCGGCGGTCCGCCAGGGCCTCGATCTCGGCCCGGCCTGCCAGCAGTGCGGCGGCATGATGCAGCGGACCGGCAGTTGCTACACCTGCGGCAGCTGCGGGTTCAACACCGGCTGCGGTTGATGATGAGCTGATCGGTACCGCGCCTGGGCGCGCCGACCGATAGGACGAAACCAAGGGCCCCGCTGTGGGGCCCTTGCTGTTTCCCGGGGCGATCGCTACGTCCGCGGTGGGGGGCCGAGGCGCGGACCGGTGTGCCCGCTGCCCAGGTGGGCAAACGGGTCCTGGGCCCCTCGCCGCGGGGCCCAGGACACCGCTCGTCTCAGCTGCGCCTACCTCAGTGGTAGGCCGTCAGGTTGTGCTCGGTCGCCACGAACAGGTAGCCGTCGGCGAAGCTCGGCTGAGCGAAGACCGAAAAACCGCCC